>JAJPIT010000062.1 GCA_021324615.1 Terriglobia bacterium
AGCCAGATAAACAGTACCCATGCCACCCTCGCCCAGAGTTCGAAGGATGTGGTATCGGCCGAAGTCGTCCTCACCCGCTAAAGCCGTCGCTGTACTATTTGTTTGGCTTGGGGAAGCTGCGCCCAGTGAACTATCGAAAGCGCCTTGGATCAGGCACTGCGGGCACAATCCCGCAGGATCGCCGGAATCCAATTCCACTCCGCATTGAGGGCAGTTTGGCATCTGGACGCCGCAGCAAACATTTTATGCCTTTCGCGCGAGCGGCTGTAACTTTCAGCCCCCGTTTCCTTATTCGGGGTGAGCCGGATTGACACACCGGCCGCCACCCGAAAGGAGATGATCATGAAAAGCAGAACCACTCATTTTTTAGTCGCCGCAGTTACGGCCCTCGCTCTCGGCATATCGCCCACCGCTGACGCGGCCGACAAAGGATGTTCTAACGCTAGCCTGAGAGGCACCTTCGCATACACATCCACCGGTTTCATTACGGCGGCTTCCGCCGGACCGGTGGGGCCTCTCGCCGAAGTCGGCACCCAGACCTTCGACGGCAATGGCAAAACCACCGCCACGGCAACGTTGACCGCCAACGGAACCATATTTCAACTGACCATCACGGGCACCTACACCGTAAATCCGGATTGCACCGGCACTTTCTCGCTCCAGGCAACCTTCCCCCCCGCGAGCGGGATTGGAACCGTACCCGTTGACGTCTTCTTCGTGCTCGACAATACCAACACGGAATTTCAAGCGATGGAAACCGATCCGGGCTTGGTGATCACCCGCATCGGACGCCTGCAATTCCCGGCAGTGGGCGACTGGAGACAATGATCGCTTCCCGGTAATAGCAAAAAGCAGCGACTCTCAACCCCTTGCGCCAATGATCCGAGAGGTTCAATTTTTCACGACGAGCAGGGTGAGAGTCGCGATGAGGATATATACTTCCTCCATCGAAAATGTCATCAGCGGCGACCATAGCTTCGGGGATGCGGCGCAATGACTTCGCTGGATCATCTGATCACCACCCGCAAAATTGTCTATTCTTCGGCAATTCGCTTGTCAAACAGCTCAAAAAAGTCCGCCGCGCGCACTTCTTTCGCAATCCGCGTTTTGGCGTCGCCGGCTTCGGTGAATTTCGTAATTCCGTCCTCCACCGCAACGCGGCCCGATTCGGTCTTGATGAGATCGGGCCGCGCCGCTACGGCTACGGCCAGCACGTCGCCCAGGACCGGGAACTCCTGACGCGTTTCGCTCTTCCAGAGCGAAATCAGCCGCAGCAGGAACATCGCTCGCGGATCGCCGGCGGCCCGTAACCGGTTCATGTCCTGCTGCCGCATCTGGCATTGCCCGGTGACATCGAGCCCGACCGCGGTGATGGGAACGCCGGAATCGAAGACGATCCGCGCCGCAACACGGTCGCGGCCGATGTTGTACTCCGGCTTTGCGCTCGCGTAGGCGCCGCCCATCAGGACGATCCGTTCGATTTTCGCTTTGATCGACGGATCGAGTTTCAGCGCCAGCGCGATGTTGGTCAGCGGCCCGGCGGCGATCACGGTCATGTTCTGGGCCGAGGCTTTGAGCGTCGTCACGATGAAGGCGGCCGCCGGAACGCGCGCCGCCGCCGGGATGACCTCCGCCCCGGTGAGGATATTGAATTGCGCGGAATGGCGGATGCGCACCGGATCTGCGAGCGGCTCCGGCGCGCCGATGGCGAGCGCGATATCACGGCGGTTGAAAACTCCCAGCTCTTTCCAGGCAAGCCGGGCGCGGCTTTCGACGTCATCGGCGACGGTGGTGACGGCGCGCACGTCCAACTCAGGCGATTGAAGCGCGAACGCCAGCGCCAGCGCGTCATCGATATCGTCGCCAATATCGGTATCGAAGATGACGGGCATTCGCCGTTGCGCGCTCATCAGCGACGCCGCGGCCACCAGGATCGCAAAAAACTTCACCCCGCATTATAACCAAGCCTGAGATCCCGGCCGTGCCCCGGCCCGCAAGGCTTGGATACACTGAACGGGAATGCGGATTGTTCTCTTTCTTGGCGCGGCCGCGTGCGCGATGGCGCAGCAGTCCTTCATCAGCATCAGCGATCCGGTGATCGCGCTGGAGCACGTCCGCATCATCGACGGCACCGGCGCGGCGGTGAAGAGCGATCAGACGATCGTGATCGATCACGGAAAAATCGCGGCGATCGAGAGCGCGGCATCGGCGGCCGTGCCCGCAGGCGCGCGGCGCATGGATCTTTCCGGCCATACCGTGATTCCCGGACTGGTCGGCATGCACGAGCATCTGTTCTATCCCTCCGGCGAAGGCATCCCGATTTACAACGAACAGGCCTACAGTTTTCCGCGGCTCTATCTGGCCAGCGGCGTCACCACCGCCCGCACCGGCGGCAGCATGGAGCCGTACACGGATCTGAACGTGAAAGCCCGAATCGATTCGGGCCGCGATCCCGGTCCGGATTTTTATATCACCGGGCCGTATCTGGAGGGCGCCGGATCGCCGATCGAGCAGCTTCACCAATTGAGCGGGCCAGACGACGCCCGGCGCACGGTGGAGTACTGGGCCGCCGAGGGTGTGACTTCCTTTAAAGCCTACATGCACATCACGCGCGCCGAGCTTGCGGCGGCCGTCGAGGCGGCGCATAAGCTGGGAATCAAGGTCACCGGTCATCTCTGCTCGATCGGATTTCGCGAAGCGGCGGCGATCGGCATTGACAACCTGGAACACGGAATCGAGGTGGATACGGAGTTCGATCCGGGCAAGCGGCCCGACGTCTGCCCTTCGCAGACGCTGACGCGGGATACGCTGGTCAAGCTCGATATCCAATCCGCGCCGGTTCAGGAGATGATTCGCGATCTGGTGCGGCATAACGTCGCCATCACCTCCACGCTCGCCGTGTTCGACGCCGGCGCGCCGCACCGCCCGCCATTCGATCCGCGAATTGTGGATGTTCTGACGCCGCAGGGCGCGATCAGTTATCTCGAAGCGCGCACCCGCGCGACGGATTCAGCGAGCACCGCCGCGCTCGAATCGCTCAAGAAAGAAGAGCAGTTTGAATACGCGTTCGCCAGGGCCGGCGGATTGCTGATGAGCGGGGTCGATCCCACCGGAAACGGCGGCGCCATGGCCGGATTCGGCGACCTGCGCAATCTGGAGCTGCTGGCGGAAGCGGGTTTTTCCCCGGCCGAAGCGGTGAAGATTGCAACGCTGAACGGAGCCAAGTGGCTGGGCGCCGATTCCCGAATCGGGTCCATTGAAAAGGGCAAGCAGGCCGATCTGGTGGTCATCCGGGGCGACCCCTCGACCAGGATCTCAGACGTTCGCAATGTGCGGATGGTGTTTAAAAACGGCGCCGGCTACGATCCGGAGAAGCTGATCAAGTCCGTGAATCACACCGTCGGGTTGCATTAAATCGCCGCTACTTCGGCCCGTACTTTTTCGAAAATTTGTTCCGCGGATTATAAATGATGAACGTTCCGTCCGGCTCCGCTGTAACTTTCAAGTAATTGCCGGAACAGTGCTCCTCCAGATTGGCGATGAAGGTATCGGGAACATTGGCCGCTTCGCCATTGGCCGCCGCGTAATGAAGCTGCCACAAATCCTCCAGCCCCGGCGACGCCTTTACCGTCTTCCATCCTTGCGGATCCGCTCCCTTGCGCGGGCCGTTATTCATGATGACGGCGCGGGGCGCCATGCCGTAGATCGCCTTCGAAGTCACGCCGCCGTGATGATCCGCCAGGAACAGATCCAGCTTGCCCACGCGATTTTCCGGACACAGCAGCGCCGTCTCTTTATTGGGAGTCAGATCGCCCAAATCGGCGAACCGGAACTTGCCGTACTCGATCACCACTCCCGCCGAGCGGGCATTTTCGGCCAGCTCATTCTGCTCCGGCGCGATCCCTTCGCAAAACGGATTCGCCTCGCCATGTCTGTCGATATGCGCTCCGGCGGCGGCCACCACGGTCACGGTCAGGCCTTTCACCGGAATCGTATCTCCCGGTTTCACCACGGTTCGGCGCCGGTTCGCCACCGCCTGTTCGTACGCTTTATAGGCGCGCAACTGATCGGGCGAAGTTTCGACGCTTGGCCCCGGATCGAAGAATGCTCCGGCGTCGAGCCGCTGCAATAAATTCGGCACGCCGCCCTCGTGATCGGAGTGATGATGGGTGATCAACACCGCGCCGATCCGCTTGATCCCCGCGGCCTGAGCCGCGTCCGCGATGCGGTCGGCGTCGCGGCCGCTGTAATCGGCGTATCCGGCGTCGATCAGCAGCGACTGCCCGGACGGCGCGACGATCAGCGTCGATTGCCCGCCCTCCACGTCGATGAAAAAAATCTCCAGGGGCCGGGCGCTCACCGACGCCGCCAGGGCCGCCGCCAGCAGGACCACGCGCATTCCCTACGATCCTAACTCACCGGCCCCGCATCCACCAACGCCGGTTAATCCGTACTGATCCAGCCGTCGATGATTTTGATGACGCGGTCGCCGTAGGCGGCGTTCGCCTCGGAGTGCGTCACCTGAACGATGGTCGTACCGGATTGGTTCAGGCGCTTGAACACCTCCATAATTTCCCGCGCCTGGCTGGAATGAAGATTTCCGGTCGGCTCGTCGGCCAGGATCACCTTGGGACTGGCGATAATGGCCCGCGCGATCGCCACAAGCTGCTGCTGCCCGCCGGAAAGCTGATTCGGAAACAGGTCCTTTTTGCCCACCATCTGGAAACGATCCAACATGTCGCACACAATGCTGTCGCGCTCGGATTTTTTGAAATTCCGGTAGGACAGCGGGATGTCCAGATTTTCGTACACCGTCAGAGAATCGAGCAGGTGATAGCTCTGGAAAACGAAGCCGAAGTATTTTTTGTAGATCTCGTCGCGTTCCTTTTTCTTGAGCTTGTGAATCGGATGGTCCAGAAAGTAATACTCGCCGGTCCAGGCGCTGTCGTGCATGCCGATCAGATGCAGCAGGGTCGATTTGCCCGCGCCCGACGGCCCCATGATGCTGACGAATTCGCCTTCTTTGATGTCGATGTTGATGCGCCGCAGTACGAAGGTCTTGGTGGGGCCGTGTTCGAAGTACTTCTCGATATTCCGGAGAACGATCATGACGGAAGTCTCAGAATAACATCCGTGTACAATTCTAAGAATGAAATACGCACTCGCGGTCCTTTGGTTACCGGCGGCGTGGGCGCAGATCCCGCCCGTCAAAGGCGAGGTGGTCACGCAGTATTCGATGAAATACATCGAAATCGCCGCGGGGACGGGCAAGCCCGCCGAGCCGGGCAAGCTGTACGTGGTGCAGTACACCGGCTGGCTGGCCGATGGAACGAAATTCGATTCCTCCTACGATCGCGGCGAGCCGTTCAGCTTCGAGCAGGGCAAGAGAAAAGTAATCCCCGGCTGGGACGCCGGATTCGAGGGAATGCGCGTCGGCGGCAAGCGGCGGCTGCTCATTCCTTATCAGCTCGCGTACGGGGAAAAGGGCCGCGGAAAAATTCCGCCGCGCGCGGACTTGATCTTCGATGTCGAGTTGCTCGACGTCAAAGATCCGCCAGCCGAGGCAAAGTAGCCTCGATCCGCCCGCGCCGCCGGATTCCACGGCCTAGCCGCGCCGCAAAATGACAATTCCCCGCTTCTATCCGATTCTCGATGTGGAAACGGCCCAACGCCGCGGCGTCAGTCCCGCGGCCGCCGCGCAACAGATCCTCGATGCCGGCGCGCGGATTTTGCAACTCCGCGACAAGGGATTTTTCTCCCGCCACATGCTGGCCGAAGCCGAGCGCATCGCCGCGCTTTGCCGGCGCGCCGGCGCGATCTTCGTCATCAACGACCGCGCCGATATCGCGCGTCTGCTCGGCGCCGCGCTGCATCTCGGCCAGGACGATCTGCCTCCGCGCGAGGGCCGGCGCATCGTGGGCGAAAGCGCGATCATCGGATTCTCCACGCACAACGAGGCTCAGCTTCGGACCGCAATGAGCGAGCCCGCGGACTATCTCGCCCTGGGACCCATCTTCGGCACCCGCACGAAACAAAATCCCGATCCAGCGGTCGGTGTCGGCGAGCTGCGGCGTTTGCGAGCGTTAACCGCACAGCCGTTGGTCGCGATTGGCGGCATCACACGCGAAAACGCCCGCGCCGTAATCGAAGCCGGCGCGAATTCGGTGGCCGTTATCAGTGATCTTTTTCCCGAAGACGGCCGCATCGGCCGGCGAACCAAGGAATGGCTGGCCCTCCTCGGGTGAATTTTGGAGGATTTATCCCGCACGGAAGTTCAACCCCGCACGAATCGCAGGCCTAAAGGCCGCCTTCGGATTCCCTACCGCGCTTTGCGAACCTTCGCCGGCCGTTTCTGGAGAGCCCGCGCCCGCGCGGCGCGCATCGCCCCGAGATGACCGCCGAACATCGCGCCACCCGCCAAAGACGAGCTCATCGCGATCCAGAACCATGCCGCTTCCGGCGAGCCGTTCATGCGATAGGAAACCAGACCCACCAGCACGGTGAGCGCCGCGACTCCCGAGCCCGCCCCGATTCCCTTCTCCGGCGCCAGGCGCGCCGCCAGCAGGCCGCCGCAGATTCCGTACGGGAAAGCCAGGGCCAGATCGAGGTACGGAAAAACGCGCAGCAGGTCGGCCGCCACCGCGTCCGCGCAGAAAGCAATCACGGAGGTGAAAATCGCGCCGGCGATGATGGCGACGGCGAGCCGGAACATCAGTCCAGGTTCTTGACCGGAATGTTGAACACCACCGTGTTCACCACGCCCTTCCGCTGGAACTGGGTCCACAGGCGGTAAACGCCCGCGCGCGGAAAAATCAAATTGAACTGGATTTGTTTGTAAGCGCCGTTTTCCGGATCGGTGACCAGAAAAGGATGGGTGTGAATCAAATCGATCAGGTCGGAGCTGGCGGCGAGCATGTGGCCCCAGGCTCCGATGTACGGCTCGATCCCGTCGTTCGGTTTGAGCTTGAAAAACAGCAGCGTCTTGAATCCGGCCAGCGGCTGCGGGGGATCGGTCGACAGCTCGATCTCAAGATTATCCGTCTTCTTCGGACTCACGTCGGGCGTGAGCTTGGCCGGCTGGAGCTTGAAGTCGGCGCCGCGAACGAACAAAGTATCGGAGATGAGCTGCGGCGTCGCGCCCTGCGGATAGAAGTCGCTGAGCACGCGATATTCGCCGGCGTGCGGGAAATTCAGATGGAGCCTGAAGCTGCCATCGGGTTGGATTTGCGGATGCACGTGGCGGAAAAAATTCGTGTCCTGGCTCACCACGAACAGGTGAAAAAGACGCTCATGCATGATGACGAAGTCCTTCACCGGCTGGTGGGTCTCGGGATCTTCAATGTGGAACTCCAGATCGACGTCCTTGCCGGCGTCGAGCACGCTCGGCCGGGTCACGATGCGCACTGGAAACTCTTTCGGATCCGGAATGCCGGCCACCAGCGTCATGCCGCAGCGCGGGCACTTGCCCGGAGTCTTGGAGCGGACGTCCTTATCCATCGGGCACATCCACTCGACGTCGTCTTCGGTGGCGGTTTGGGCCGGCGGCGGGGTGGTGGCCGTCTGCTGCGCGAACAGCAGCGCGGATAAAAGCAGAATTCGCCACATAGTTTTATTATAAGTGTTGCGAGCCAAAACGGTCTCCATTCTGCTTTGAGTCATGGATCGCCTGCGACGCGCCGGATGCTCATGATCGATCCTCTGGGGCTGGCGAAGGAAGCGCGGGCGATCGGGCGCGCCGTTCCAGTCCGCCGCCCGTGGCCCCGCGGTTCTAGAACCAAAACGATCCGTCCGATGCCGTCCGGACTATTCCCTCTTTCGGCCGGGCCACCCTAAAATTGGTCTGCCATGGGATTCGGCCAATACGAGCTGCAAATTTTAATCAGCCTGGTGGTGATCATGGGCGCGGCCTTCGTCGCCCTGATCTGCGACTATCTCAAGGGAAACAATGAACAGCTTCGCGAACTGGTGATCCAGTTGAGCGCCCGCCGGGAAGAGGAGCTAAGGCTTCCGCGCATGGCCGAGGACGCCGGGACCGCGGCCAAGCGCGCGGCCTTGCCAGCGCGGGAGCCGCGAACCGCGCCGCCGGCCCGCCCGCGTCCGCCCGCGGGATCGCAGCCGCCGGGGGTGAAAGCAGCCCCGCGGATCGAGCTCGCGCTCAAGCCGCATCCGGAGCCGGTTTCGCCGGCAGTGGAGCCTCCGAAAAAGGACTGGGGCGGTCTGCTCGCCAGAGCGAGCGGGAAGAAGGTCCCGGCGGAGAGGAAAATCGCGATCGTCCGCAGATCGCAAGGCGCGGAACTGCCGCAAGGCTATCACGACCGTTCGTCGCTGGAGGGGCTGATCGCGCAACGGATGCGCGTCAGCGGCCTGGTCGTTTCCATCGGCGTGAGCGGCGCGCGGCCGGACGGCGGCCCAACCGCCGAAGCCGTGATCGGTTTGATTCGTTCCCTGATCCGGCCGGAAGAGTGGGCCTGCGCCTGCGGCGAGGATGAGTTCCTGCTGATCTGCCCCGGCGAGCGCGGCGCGGCGTCGCAGCGGCGCTTGAACCGCATCGCCCAGCAGTTGTGGGATTTTCAACTTCGCTCCCTGGGAACGCTGCCGGTGGCGTTCAGTTGGGGCGGAGTGGAAGTGAGCGGGGAGCCGATCGAGGAAGCAGCCTCCCTGGCGGCGGAACGCATGCGGGAGACGCAGCGCGGGCGTGCGGCATTGCGCCCGCAGCCGGCGCGGGAGCCGCTGAAGATGCGCGCGGCAGTATAGCCGGCGCGGACCCCACCGGATCCACCGTCTCACACCTTGGCTGGAATCATCGCGGGAGCATTGGCCAGCAGCTTGTCTTCAAATTCGTAATCCTGCTTGGGAAACGGACTGTGCCGCAGGTACCAGCGATAGGTTTCCTGCAATCCGGCCAGAAAATCCACCGGCTTGAACTTCAACACACGCTGCGCCTTCGCGGTCACCTGCGTGATCGGCGGATTGTCCATGTAGTAGCCGAAGTACAGCTTGGGGCCCATAGGATGGCCGCCGGCCCGCAAGATAAACTCGCGGGGAATGCGGACGAATTTCACCGGCTTTTTGGCGGCTCTGGCGAACGCTTCCACGGCTTCCATCTGCGAAAGCGGCCGCGCGTTGGCGACGTTGAAGGCGTGGCCCACCGCGTTGGGCTCCTGCATGGATTGGATTGCGGCGGCGACCAGATCTTTCACGTAGACGAACTGCATCAGGCGGCGGCCGTCGCCCGGCAGAATAATCGGCCGGTTCGCGCGCAGGCGGTCCCAAAAATAGGCTTCCCGGTAGAAGGGATTGCCGGGACCGTAAATATAGGGCGGCCGCAGCGTCACCACCGGCAGGCCGATGCGCTGGTGCAGGCGGAACAGGGCGCGCTCGCTCATCGCCTTGTTGCGCACGTACAGATCGGGCGCATCGTCCGGGGCGAGCGCGTCGCCTTCGTGATGATTCAGCCCGTCGCCGTAGGCCGCCACGCTCGACATAAAAATGTAGCGGTGAAGGTGGTTGGCGACGGCGCGCACCGTGCCCTCCACCTGCGCCGCACTGGTGCCGCGCTCCCAATCGTAGACGTTATCGAAGACGACGTCGAAGTTCTTTCCGGCCAGAACCGCCTTCATCGCCGCGGGATCGTTGCGGTCGGCGGCGAGATTCTTCACCCGCCGCCCCAGGTTATGCTTGGCCTTGCGGTGCAGAACCGTGACCGAGTGATCCTGCTTGAGCAGCTCCGCCACCAGCAGACGGCCGATGAACTGAGTCCCTCCGATGACCAGGCAATTCATGCGCAGATTTACAAACTAGTCGTAGTATTCCAGGCCGAGATGCGTAATTAAATCCTCGCCGCGCATCCAGCGAAGCGTATTTTTCAGCTTCATGAGCTGGATAAAAATGTCGTGCTCCGGATAAAGCCCCGGCGCCGTCATCGGCGACTTGAAATAAAACGACAGCCATTCCTGAATGCCGCGCATCCCGCAGCGCTGGGCAAGGTCCAGAAAAAGAACCAGATCCAGAACCAGCGGCGCGGCCAAAATGGAGTCCCGGCACAGAAAGTCGATCTTGATCTGCATGGGATAGCCGAGCCAGCCGAAAATATCGATGTTATCCCAGCCTTCCTTGGCGTCGCCGCGCGGCGGATAATAATTAATGCGCACGGCATGATAGAAATGTCCGTATAATTCCGGATAAAGCTGGGGCTGGAGAATGTGCTCCAGCGCGCCAAGCTTGCTCTCTTCCTTGGATTTGAACGAACCTGGGTCCTCCAGCACCTCCCCGTCGCGGTTGCCCAGAATGTTGGTCGAAAACCAGCCGTTGAGGCCCAGCATCCGCATCTTCAAGCCCGGCGCCAGCAGCGTCTTCATGAACGTCTGGCCGGTCTTGAAGTCCTTGCCGCAAATCGGGACGTGGCGCTCCCGCGCCAGTTCGAGCAGCGCAGGAGTATCGGTGGTCAGATTCGGAGCACCGTTGGCGAAGGGCACGCCGGATTTCAGCGCGGCATAAGCGTAGATCTGGCTCGGGGCGATCTCCGGATCGTTTTTCATCAGGCCGCACTCGAAATCCTTGATCGTCTGGTGAACCGCCGCGGGACGGTGAAAGACTTCCGTCGACGCGCACCAGATCATCACCAGCCGCGACGCGCCGCTTTGCCTGCGGAACTGGGCGATGTCCTCCATGAGCATCTCCGCCTTTTCCATCTTCGTCGCGGCCTGCTTGACGTTGGGACCATCGATGCGCCGCACATAATCGCGGTCGAAAACCGCCTTCATCGGCCGGATCGCCGAGAGCGAATCCTTGAACTGCTCGATCTGCGCGCGATCGAGCACGGCGGCTTTGAGCGCGGCCTCGTAAGCGCTGTCTTCGTAAATATCCCAGCCGCCGAACACCAGATCGTCGAGCGAGGCCAGCGGAACGAAGTCCTTGATCTTCGGCGTGCGGTTCTCGGTGCGCTTGCCCAGCCGGATGGTGGCGAGTTGCGTCAGCGATCCCACCGGCACGGCCATGCCGCGCCGGACCGCCTCCACGCCCGCGATAAATGTCGTGGTCACGGCGCCAATTCCCGGGATTAAAACCCCGAGTTTGCCGTTGGCGGGCTCAATCTGAACCTTATCTTCTGAGGGCAAGACGGTTTTGCTCCTAAAACGTCATTTGCAGCACCTTGGCGCGAAAGCGCGGGGCTCTTTGTAACTCCGAACAGCAGGGGGTTTTTCTGACTAATATATACTAACACTTTATGCTCCATCGTGCGACTGGCTCGAGCCCCCAGCTTGTCATCAGCGCCATTCTGGTGGATGATGAAAAGCTCGCTTCCGAGGAACTCGCTTATCAATTGCGCGAATTCCCGGATATCGAAATCGTGGCGACCGCCGGCAATGGACTGGAGGCGGTCAAGTTGATCGAGGATCTGGAGCCGGATCTGGTGTTTTTGGACGTCCAGATGCCCGGCCTCGACGGCCTGTCCGTCATCCGCAAGCTGCGGGAGAAGAAGATCCCGCTGCCGCACTTCATCATGGCAACGGCCTACGATCAGTACGCCGTGGAGGCGTTCCGCTGGGAAGCGCTCGACTACGTCTTAAAGCCCGTCGAAAAGGACCGGCTGGCGGTGGCCGTGGAGCGCGCCCGCAAATCGATCGCCGACCGGCTGAAGAGCGCGCAGCCAGAGCCGCCTCCTCCCAAGCCGTCCCTGCAACGCACCAAACTGCTCATCAAGAGCAACCAGCGCAACTTCATCGTCGACGCGCAGGAGGTGGTCTACGCGACCATCAATGACGGCTTGATCACCGTGGTGGCCACCACCATGGAAGGCCAGTCGAATTACCGCACCATTGAGGAGCTGCAATCGAACCTCGATCCGGATATGTTCTGGCGCGTCCACCGCTCGTATTTGGTGAATATCCACCGCATCAAGGAAGTGATCCCGTGGTTCAAATCGAGCTTCCAGCTCCGCATGGACGATAAGAAGCAGACCGAAATTCCGGTGAGCCGGGTCCAGACCAAACGGCTGCGGGCGCTGCTGAAACTTTGAAAATCCCGCGCGCAGAACCACAACAACTTCGCACCAGCCCGCCGCGGTTGGCGCGCTTTCTCCCCCATCTGGCCCAATCGTCACCGAATTTTCATGCGCCGGACAATGACGAACAGATAAGCTGGAGGAGTGCACTGTTCTGCTGAGGTTCGCGGCGCTTTTCCCGCTTGCGCTGGCCGCGTTCGGGCAGCCGCCAGCCGCGCCCGCGGACCCGCCGGCCGACTCGCCGGAAAATTGGAACCTTTACTATCAGGCGACTTCGATCGGCGATTACCACGGCACGTTCCGGGCGCCCTATACCGGCCCTCTGAGCCTCCAGGATTACCCGGAGCGCGACGTTTCCCTTACCACCACGCTGTTCTTCGCCGCGCGCCTGGAACAAAATACGATTCTCGTGTTTGATCCGGAAATCGCGGGGGGCAAGGGCTTCAGCGGCGTAAACGGCCTGGCCAATCCGCCCAATGGCGAGCTTCCGCGCGTGGCCGGGGCAACGCCCAAACCGTACATCGCTCGGCTGTATCTTCAGCACGACTTCGGATTTGGCGCCGAAACCGAACGCCAGCAAAGTGACCTCAATCAGCTCGCGGGCAGCCGGCCCATGACCCGCTACTCTGTCTACGCCGGCCGCTTCAGCCTGACCGATTTTTTCGATAACAACGACTATTCCCACGACCCCCGCACGCAGTTTGAAGCCTGGGCCGTCATGTACAACGGCGCCTGGGATTACGCCGCTGATACCCGCGGCTACACCTGGGGCCTGGTGCAGGAGTTCCACACCAGAAATTGGAGCCTCCGCTATGGAATCGCGGCGGAGCCGAAGATTGCCAACGGTTCGCAGTTCGACCGGCGCCTGTTTCGCGATCATGGCCAGCAGGCCGAGCTGGAGCGGCGTTACTCGATCCGGCGCCGCGGCGGCGCGATTCGCTTCATGCCCTACTGGAATCGCGCCCAGGCGGGAAACTATGGCGAGGCGCTGCGGCTGGCCCAGCAGACGGGAACCGCTCCCAGCGTGGTGGCGACGCGAAAAGTAGGCACGCTCAAATACGGCCTGGGAATCAACGTCCAGCAGGCCATCTCGCCGGACGTCGGCGTCTTCGCAAGGCTCGGCTGGAACGATGGGAAAACCGAGAGTTTCGCCTTCACGGCCATCGACCGCCTGGCCAGCGGCGGCGTCCAGGTGAAGGGGACCCGCTGGCGCCGCAAAGACGACGTGGCCGCCACGTCCTTTACGGCTTCCGGAATCTCCGCCGTGCACGCCCAATATCTGGCGCGCGGCGGCCTGGATTTTCTGATCGGCGACGGCGCGCTTCTCTACCAGCCCGAATATGTTTGGGAGAGCTACTACTCGGCGCGCCTGGCGCCGGGTTTTTACGCCAGCCTTGACGCGCAGCGCGACGCCAACCCGGCGTACAACCACGCCCGCGGCCCGGTGATGATCTACAGCATCCGCCTGCACATCGCCCTGGCCCTGAAGCCGTGGCAACCCCAGTAGCAATCCGATAAAATAAGAACGTCGGCTACGCTGGGAGGTCGTCTAATGGTAAGACTGCAGACTCTGGATCTGCGTATCGGGGTTCGAGTCCCTGCCTCCCAGCCAAAGGCAACCTGAGCGGAGCTTCACGGGCCGGCGTACTCGATCACCAGCGCGGTGATATCGTCGCGCACCACGCCGCCCTCGGTGAAGCGGTCGACCGCCGCCAGCAGGGCGGCATGCATCCCCGCCGCGTCGCGCGCCGCGTTGTCGCGCAGGCAAACCCGCAGCCGCTCGGTGTCGAAAAAGGCTCCTTCGGCATTTTCGGCCTCGGTGAGGCCGTCGCTGAAGATGACGATCTTGTCGCCGGGGGAAAGCCGGGCCTCCACTTTCTGAAAGGGCGCGTCCTCAATCATGCCGACCGGCATGCCCGAGGTGTGCAGTTTGCGCAAACGCCCATCGGCGCCCACCAGAAACGGAGCGGGATGCCCGGCGTTGACGTATTGCAGCCTGCCGGAGGAGTCGAGCGTGCAATAAAACACGGTGGCGTACTTTTCCCCGCGCGTCCGCTCCAGCAAAAACGCGTTCAGCCGAGTAAGGATCGCCTCAATGCGGTCCGACGCCATCAGAAAGGAGCCTTGCAGCAAACTCGCCAGCAGCGCCGAGCTGACGCCTTTTCCGGAAACGTCGGCGGCCACGGCGGCCCACATATTTTCGGAGATCTGCCGCACGTCGAAATAGTCGCCGCCCACCTGGGTGGAGGGAATGCTCGAGCCGGCCGCGCGGAACCAGCCCGCCGACGGCAGGGAAGGCGGCAGCAGCCCCTGCTGGATCTCGCGGGCAATTTTCAGCTCGTCCTCCATGCGGATCTTGACCCGCTCTTCCTCCAGCAGACGCGCGTTTTCCAGAATCGTGGAGGCCTCGATGGCCAGCGTTTGCAGCAGCTCGCGATTGCCCGAGGAAAGATCCGCCGGGGAGCGGCGCGAATCCATGTACAGCAGCCCGATGGTGTCCTCGACGGTGGACACCAACTGGGTCTCCTGGGAACTGCCGCTGCGCACGCGGATCAGCGGAACGCAGATGACGCTGCGAAGCTCCAGCGCGGCCACGCTCATCTCGGCGCGCACACCTTGCTCGGCGAACGGATCGAAATGCATCGACAACAGATCGCGGCGGCTGTTCAGCGCGCGTTTGATCACCGACCGCGGCACGCGCAGCTCGCCCGGCTCCAGCGCGCGCCCGTGGCGGTCGCGGGCGACGAAAATATCGAGGTCGCCGCCGCTTTCCGCCGGGCCCCGGAGCATCAGAAAGCCGCGCTCGCATCCGGTGACAGCCAGGCTGGCGTCCACCACCGCCGTCAGCACTTCCTGCGTCGAAAGCGAATTTTGCAGCGCCCGCGCCACTTCCACCAGCGATTTCAGCTTGGCCAGATCCCCCTGCTGCTGGCCGCCAGAGGAGGAAGAGATCTGATCCAGGATGCGGTGAATCTCGGCCGGCTCCAGCGTAAAGGTCAGTTGATAGGAGTCGCGCACTCCGAAATCGATGCGGTCGGAGTTTCTCAAAACATGCCGGGCGATGCGTTGCCCGTTGACCCAGGTGCCGTGGCGGCTGTTCAGGTCCTCGATCACGTAGCTGCCGTTTTCCGCGGTGATTCGCGCGTGGCTGCGGGAAGCCCGGTTATCGCGGATGATCAGGTGGTTGTCGGCGTGGCGGCCGATCAGGAACGGGAGTGGGCTGAGCGCCACGCGCTCGCGCTGTCCGGAGGGATTCAACACCAGCAGGGCCGCCGACGGCACATCGCGCCGCGCGCCGGGCGGGGAGCCCTCTGGGCCCGCCGTGGACATCAGCGCCGCAGCCTCGGTGCGGCGCGCCCAGCGGCATCCGCCATCTCCTGCGCCCGCAGCGATTGGCAGTGCGGGCAGTAGCCGCCGATCTCCGTCCGCGCCAGAATGATCTCGAATCCGAAGTGAGCTTCCACCTGCTTGCGCAGTTTGTGAAGCGGCTCGCCGAAAAACTCCTCTACTTTTCCGCAGCGCAGGCAGATGATGTGCGCGTGTTCCTGCTTGAGCCGCGTTTCATAGTAGTGCTGATCGCCCCCGTAATGCATCAGGTCCAGCTCGTCCACCAGGCCGCCCTCTTTCAGCAGCTTCAGGGTTCGATAGACCGTCACGCGGTTCAGCTTGGGGTCCTTTTCCTTGGCCAGTTGATACAGGCTCTCCGCGTCCAGGTGCCGGCCGGATTGGTCGATCAGATCCAGAAGAATCCGCCGCTGCCGCGTCAGACGCACGCCGCGCTGGCGAAGCACTTCCTGATTTCCCGCCGCCGCCATATCTCAAGAATACAGAATCGCGGCGAAAGCCGGGAGGGGCGCCGTGAATCCCCGTTACGTTACCGGCCTGGCGACAAACCGGTAGCCCACGCCGCGCACCGTCAGCACGTGCCGCGGGCGCGCCGGGTCGTCTTCCAGATAACGCCTGAGCCGCACAATAAAATTGTCGATGGCCCGCGTGTCGGTGTCCTCGTGCAGCCCCCAAACCTCTTCGAGCATCTTTTTACGCGAAACCGGCTGCCCTTCGCGCTCGATCAGGTAACGCAGCAGATTCGCCTCCATCAGGGTCAGCGGAAACACCTGCCCGCGCACCCGCAGCTCGAGAGCCGTGAAATCCACGGATTTTTCCCCGAAAGCGAAAACATCCCTGGGCGGCGCCTTTACCGGCGACTTCAGCCAGTCCCGCCGCCGCAGCAGCCCGCCGATCCGCGCAATCAGGATGCTCAATTCAAACGGCTTGGTCAGATAGTCGTCGGCGCCCGCGGCGAATCCCTTCAGCACGTCCTCGGGATGGCTGCGCGCGGTCAGCATCAGCGTGGGAACGAACTGCCCGGCGCTGCGCAGCTCGCTCATCACGGTGAATCCGTCCTTTCCGGGCAGCATCACGTCCAGCACCATCACATCGAAAGCCGCCGCCGAATTCGCCAGCAGCTCCAGCGCCGCCTCCCCGCTTTCGACCACCTGGACCGTGTATCCTTCCGCTTCCAGGTTGAACCGCAAGCCGTCGGCCAGGTGCTGTTCGTCCTCTACCACCAATACGCGGCTCATTTCGCCAACGGGAACTGAACCACGAAGGTGCTGCCGCGGCCCGGCCCTTCGCTTTCGGCCCACGCTTTCCCGCCATGACGCTTGGCCACCGAGCGGACGATGTACAATCCGAGCCCGGTGCCTTTCACGCGCGCCGCCAGCGGCCCCGGAACGCGATAGAAACGCTTGAAAATCTGCTTCAGCTCCGTCTTGGGGATGCCCGGCCCGCGGTCGGTGACGCGGACCGCCGCGAATCGCCCGTCGACCGTCGCCGTCTCCACCGTCACCTTGACCTCCGCGCCGGAATACTTCACGGCGTTATCGATCAGATTCGAAACCGCCGCGCGCACCTCGTCCGGGTCCCCCATGATGGTCGCTTTTGGCCCGGGACGAAACGCCAGCGCCTCGCCTTCAACGTGATGGAGCTTGCGGGCCCGCGCCAGGCAGTCCCCGATCAGCGCATCCAGATCGAGCGGCATATTTACCGCGCGGCGGGCATGGCCCACGCGGCCGGTCCGCAGCACCTGCTCGATGGTGGCCAGCAGCCGCTCGCTGTCGCTCAGCATGATTTTATAGAATTCCTGGCGCTTGGCTTCCTCGACCGGCCGCGACTGCAGCGTCTCCAGATACAGCCGGATGGAGGCGACCGGCGTCTTGAGTTCATGCGTCACCGCGTTGATGAACGCATCGTGCTGCGCGTTGCGGCGGATCTCACGCACCAGAAATATTGTGTTCAGCACCACCCCGCTGATCAGCACGGCCAGCAGAAGCAGCCCCAGAAACAGCAGCACGCCGTGCCGCCAGTTGAGCTGCACCCAGCCGATATAGAGCAGCAGCGTGACCAGGATCAGGCCCGCGCCGAGCGCGATGAAGAACGCGATCGTCTTGCGGCGCCCCGCGGCGACAACCATAGCTCCAGAATAACAACCCGGAGTTCAGAAACTCTTCGAAGCTCCTCCGGCCGGCGCGCGGATAGGAGCAGGAAGGCCGCGCCGCTACGCCGCTTCCCGCTCGGCAACCGCGGTGGTCAGCTTGGCGACCCGCACCGCCCGCGCGATGCCGAAAAATTTCAGAACCTTCAGGGTGATCCAGGAGGGATCGAATTCGTACCACGCCAGCCCGTGCCGGGCCGAGGTCGGATGCGCGTGATGGTTGTTGTGCCATCCTTCGCCGAAGGTGATCAGCGCCACCCACCAGTTATTCCGCGAATCGTCGCGCGTGTTGAAGCGGCGCCTGCCCCACAGATGCGTGGCGGAGTTCACCAGCCAGGTGGCGTGCAGACCGAAGACCACCCGAACAAACGTGCCCCACAACAACAGCGGCAGGCCGCCGATGGCGTACAAAATCCCGCTCATCGCCACCAGCGGGACCCAATGATAGTTGTTGAGCCATACGTAGAAGCGGTCCTTGGCCAGATCCGGCGCGTATTTGGACATGACGCGCGTGTTGTTGTGCATCGTCTCGCCCCACAGCAGCCATCCGACGTGCGCCCACCACGCTCCGTCGCGCGGGGAGTGCGGATCGCCCGGTTTGTCCGAGTTCTGATGATGCACACGATGGGTGGCCACCCAGGAGATCGGCCCGCCTTCAAGCGTGGTCGTGCCGCAGATCGCGAAAAAATACTCGAGCGGTTTGGGCACCACATACGACCGGTGGGTGTGCAGCCGGTGATATCCCAGGCTGATGCCCAGCCCGGTGCACATCCAATATAGAAACACCGTGGCGAAGAATACCTTCCAGCTAAAAAAGAACAGCGCGGCGATGGCGCCGGCATGAAAAGCCGCCATAATCAGCGTAGTGGCCCAGTTCAGGCCATGGCGGGGCAGGGTGATGATTTCAGGGTTCAATGCGGTCCTCAAACACCAAGTTAAACCCGATTTCGTCCATGGATTGTAAGACTTATGTAATATCGGCCGGCCTCAGGCAAAGACCCGGCGCGCCGCTTCGGAAACTCCCTTCGATGCCGCCGGAGGCCTGAGCGGAGCGGGGAGAAATTCCGCGCCCGGCCGCCCTGTTTTATTGCGCCGTCATGCGCGCGGCGATGCCCATGCGCCGGGCCACGCGCGTGATGATCTCGATGGCTCGCGAGAGCACATCTTCGGTGTGCGCCGCGGTGACGATGGTGCGGATGCGCGCTCTGCCTTGCGGCACGGTCGGGTAGCCGATGCCGGTCGCATACAGCCCCTCCTCGAACAGCGCGCGCGAAAACTCGTGCGCCAGCGCCGCCTCGCCGACCATAATCGGCGTAATTGGCGTCTCGCTGGCGCCCGTCGAGAGGCCGTTTTCGTGCAGCCCTGTCTGGAAAAATCGCGTGTTGGACCACAGCTTTTCGATCCGTTCCGGCTCTTTTTCGAGAATTTCGAAGGCCGCGATGCAGGCGGCGGCGACGGCCGGCGGTTGCGAGGTGGAAAACAGAAACGGCCGCGCGCGGTGATACAGAAAGTCGATCAGGTCGCGGCTGCCGCAAACATATCCGCCCAGCACGCCCACCGCTTTCGACAACGTCCCCACCTGGATATGCACGCGTCCGTGCAGGTTGAAATGATCGACCGTGCCCCGCCCGTTCCGCCCCAGAACACCGGAGGCGTGCGCGTCATCGACCATCATGATCGCGCCGTAACGCTCGGCCAGCTCGGTGAGTTGAGGCAGGGCGCCGATGTCGCCGTCCATCGAAAATACGCCGTCGGTGATCAGCAGTTTGCGGCCGGGCGTATCGGCCAGCGCGGCGAGCTTCTCTTCGGCGTGCGCGGCGTCCCGGTGCCGGAAAACGTGGATTTTCGCCTTGGAAAGACGGCACCCGTCGATGATGCTGGCATGATTCAGCTCGTCGGAGATGATGTGATCCTCCGGCGTCAGGATCGCGGCGACAGTGCCGGCGTTGGCCGCGAATCCGGATTGAAAAACGACGCAGGCTTCAACGTTTTTGAAAGCGGCGATGCGGCGCTCCAGCTCCAGGTGCAGGCTCATGGTCCCGGAAATGGTGCGCACCGCGCCCGATCCGGCGCCATATTTGCGCGCGGCCTCGCATTCGGCTTCGACCAGCTTGGGATGGCCGGCCAGCCCGAGATAGTTATTGGAGGCGAGATTGATCACCTCCCGGCCGTCGAAATTCGCCACCGGCAGGCACGCCGATTCCAGCACGCGAAGACGCTGGTAGGTCCCCGCCCGGCGCCAATCTTCAAGCTGATCCGTCAGATAGGAAAGCGGATTCGGCATTTGATTCAATTGTGGCATCCTGGGAAGCAGAATGCGCAAGCCGGTGATGGCGGGCAACTGGAAGATGCACAAGACCGCGGCCGAGACGGCGCGCTTTTTCGAAATCTTCGCGCCGCTGGTGGCCGGCGCGGACCATGCCGAGATCGTGATCTGCCCGCCCTTCGTGAATCTGCCCGCGGCGGTTGCAGCGGGCGGCGGCATCGGCATCGGCGCGCAGGATGTTTTTTGGCTGAAGGAAGGCGCCTACACCGGCGAAGTCTCCGCGCCGATGCTCGCCGCCATCGGCTGCCGCTGGGTGATCATCGGGCATAGCGAACGCCGGCAATACTTCAACGAGACCGACGAAACGGTGTTCAAGAAAACGATCGCCGCGCTCGACGCGGGATTGACACCGATCGTCTGCCTGGGCGAGCGCCTGGAAGAGCGCGAGGCGGGCGCGACCGAAACGGTGCTGGAGGCACAGTTCACGGCCGGCATCGCGGAGCTGACCGCGGAACAGTTCGCCCGCGTGGTGATCGCTTATGAGCCGGTATGGGCCATCGGCACCGGCAAAACCGCCACGCCCGGGATCGCGCAGGCGGCGCATCATTTCCTGCGGCGCGAGATTCGCGCGCGCTTCGGTCCGGAGGCGGCCGGCGCCTGCCGCATCCTCTATGGCGGCAGCGTTAAGCCGGATAACATCAAGGGCTTGATGTCGCAGCCCGATATCGATGGCGCCCTGGTCGGCGGCGCGAGCCTGGACGCGGCAACGTTCGCGGCGATCGTGCATTACCAATGAAGCGAGCCGCCGCGCTGCTGGCCGCCGCACTGCTGGTTTCCGCGGCGGAGGAGAAAAAGCGCGAGCCGGAGTTGCCGGCCGCGGCGCGGGAGATCGTCAGCCTGGCTCGGGCGGCGGCGCCCGAGTTTTTTTCCCGGGCGGTTACGGATCTGGTGCGGCGCGGCGCGATTCCCGACCGCGAATCCCGCATCGATTTCCTCGAAGAAGCGTTCACCGCCGCGCAAAGCGCGAAGGAGCCTTTTGCCGTGATCGCCATCCCGGCGACGCCGCCGGATACCCGGGAACTGCACCGCGCCAAGGCGGCGGAGTTGAAGCTGGACGAGCTGTCGCTCGAAGCGGCGGTCGTCAAGGAAATGGTCCGACTCGATCCGGCGCGGGCGCGGGCGATGTTTGAGGAGATCGCACGCCCGCTTCTGGACCCGCGGCCGTGCCAAGATCCTCTGATCCCGGATGTGTCGGCGTATTACGAAATGGCGGGGACCATCGCGCAGTCGGCCTTCACGCCGGCGGAAAGAGAGACCGGCGCGCATGTCCAATTTCTGCAAGCGGTGCTCGATGGGGCGCGCTCCCCGGCTGAGCTGCCGGCTTTCCTGCGGCTGTTGACCACCATGGCGCTCACCCGCCCGCAGCGGGAGCTGCTGATCCATTCCTTCGCCGCCAAGCTGGTTTCCATCGGCACGGACGACCGGGCGTTTGCGGTCAGCTACAACGATCTGAAACTGGAACTCGGCCGCGTCGCCCCGGAATTGACGCCCGCGCTGGCGCGGTATGAAGAAGCGCAAACCGAGGCGGCCCGCTGCGGCCCGGCGTTTGTTCCCTCCTTGGTTTATTTCCAATCCGGAGATTCGAAACGAATCGCGGACGAGTTCATCGCGCTGCGAAACCTCCCCCACGACGATCCGCGATGGCGGCCGTCGTTCGAAGATCTGCTGCGCGATCTCTCCTTCTGGAGCAGTTCCGGGATCGACGAATTTCATCAGCAGGCGACCATTTTGCGCGCTTTGCTGGATGGCCCAGCCTCCGGCGAAGAGCGGAACCGGCTGATGGCGTATTGCGCGGATTTCCTGGCCTCGTCCCCGGCCCAGACCGAGCATCCCCAGGAGTGGCTGTACCAGGTTCAAATGCTCGATCGCGGCGCCAGAATGAAGGATCTGTTTCGCGCCTCCGGAAACGCCGCCTTATTGCTCTATGCGAACTATTTTTCCGCCTCGAACGGAACTTCGAAATAAAAATAGTCTTTGCCGGACTGCGCGTCTTTAATTCCGGTCAGATACAGCTTCGATCCGGGGATGTTTTGCGTTTGAAAATAGAAGAACCCGTAAGCATTCTCGCCCGGCGGCAGCAGTTTCGGCGCAAAAGCGCGCCCCTCGATCTCCCAGGTATTCAACGGCCCGCCCTTCGGCTTGCGCGGGAACGGATTCGGATAGGGCGACGTACCGGGCATCTTCGGGCGCTTGACGTTGGAGTCGATGTAGATGACATCAGACGGCGGAGTGGCCTCCACGTGCCGGCCGCCGGGATCAACATACTCGGCCCGCAGATCCAGCCGCAGCGTCTTGCCCGTATCGTTTTGCATCACCACCAGCACGGGCAGCACGCCGTGCTTGTACGGCTCCGCCTTGCCGAACGCGCTTTTCTCCTGTTCTTCGGTGACGTAGGGGATCGCCGCGATGGTAATTTTGTCCATCGTCTGATGATTGGGATACGATGAAGCCGGCCCGGGCTTGAAGGGTTTGTCCTTGTCGGCGGCGCTGGCCGCGGCTATACTCAAAAGAACCATTAACGCGACTGGTCTCATTTATTTCCTCTATCAGCTTGCCGAAATCGTCCTGAGCCCGGCGGTCGCTCTTTATCTACTTTACCGGGGATGCCGGAATCGCGCGTATTTCGCCGGGCTGAAGGAGCGATTCGGTCTTCTTCCCTCGCCTACGGAAACGACGGGC
Organism: Terriglobia bacterium; assembly: GCA_021324615.1. Taxonomy (GTDB): domain Bacteria; phylum Acidobacteriota; class Terriglobia; order Bryobacterales; family Bryobacteraceae; genus Palsa-187. The sequence goes on from JAJPIT010000062.1 coordinate 22,504, forward strand.
ACGACTGCGGTCTGGTTTCACGCGGTGTCGGTGGGCGAGGTGATTTCGGCCGTCGAACTGATCCGGCGGCTGCGGCAGGAGCGGCCGGATTGGCGCGTTTATGTTTCGACGGCGACACTGGCCGGGCGTGCGGCGGCGGACCAGAAGATGGCCGGACTGGCCGACGCGGTCTTTTTCGCGCCGCTCGATTACCGCTCCGCCGTCCGGCGCGTGTTGCGGCGCCTGCGGCCGTCGGTTCTGGCCGTCCTCGAAACCGAGATCTGGCCGAACTTGTACCGGGAGGCGAAGCGGGCCGGCGCGTCGGTGCTGATCGTGAACGGGCGGATTTCCGATGCCGCGCTGCCCCGCTACCGCCGGTGGCGCGGATTTTTTTCGCATGTTCTGCGCCAGGCGGACGCGATCCTGGCGCAGAGCGAAGAGGACCGCCGGCGGTTCATCCTGGCGGGCGCGCCCGCCGAACGCGTGACGGCGGCCGGAAATTTGAAGTACGATTTTACGCCTTCTTGCTCAGTTTCGCGTGAAATTGACGCTTTTATCGGCAGAATACGTCCGAAATACGTCTGGATCGCCGCCAGCACCATGACCGACGGCGCCGTCGATGAAGACGACGTGGTCATCGACGCACTGCGGTCGCTGCCCGGCGTCTTTCTGATCCTGGCTCCGCGGAAGCCGGAGCGCTTCGATCTGGCCGCGGAAAAATTGGAGCGCGCGAAAATCCCGTTTGCGCGGCGCAGCCGCGGGCTGGACGGCCCGGCGCGCGTGCTGCTGCTCGATTCGATCGGCGAACTGGCGGCTCTATTCGCCCGCGCCGACGTGGTCTTCATGGGCGGGACGCTGGCCGATCGCGGCGGGCACAATATTCTGGAGCCGGCCTTTTTCGGCAAGCCCGTGATCGCCGGGCCGCACCTGGAAAATTTCGCGGCCATCGCCGGCGAGTTCGAGCGCGCCGGGGCGATGGAGAGAATCGCCGGGCCGCCGGATCTGGCGGGCGCCGTAGCCAGGCTGATCGCCGATCCGGCGCGGCGGGAGCGCATCGGATCGAAGGCGCGCGAGCTGGCCATGGCCAGGCGCGGGGCCTCCACTCGCGCGGTGGCGCGCATCATCGACGCGGCGGCCGACGCGGTTCCCAATCCGCCGCGGGCGCTTCCGGCTCGAATCGTGCTCGCGCCGCTGTCCTGGATTTGGCGCGCGGGCAATGCGATCCACGCGCTGCGGCCGGCGCGCGCTCTCGCTGCGCCGGTGATCAGCGTCGGCGCGCTGGCGATGGGCGGCGCGGGCAAAACGCCCCTGGTGGCTCATCTCGCCGCGCGTTTGCGCGAACGCGGCCGCCATCCGGCGATTTTAACGCGCTGCTACAAGCGGCGGTCGCGCCGGCCCGTCATCGTGCCGCGCGGGGAGCAGGCCGATCACGCGCAAACCGGCGATGAAGCGCGAATTTTCATCCGGCGCGGCGACGCGGCCGTCGGCATCGGCGCGGATCGCTACGCCGTCGCGCAGCGCATGAGCGCGGATGTCTTTCTTCTCGACGACGGTTTTCAGCACCGGCGGCTGGCGCGGCAGCATGACATCGTACTGATCGATGCCCTCGATCCCTGCGCCGGCGGCGTCTTCCCCCTGGGCCGGCTGCGCGAGCCGTTTCAAGCGCTGCGCCGGGCGACGGAGATTCTTCTGACGCGCTGCGAGCCGCTTCAATCCACCCGCGGGCTGGAGCGGATGATCGCCCGATACACGAGCGCGCCGGTTTTCCGCTCCCGGGTGGCGCCGCGGAGATGGGTGGCGCTCGATGGCGAACCGCCGGCCGATTTCAAACGCGCAGCGGCGTTTTGCGGGCTCGGCACGCCGCGGTCGTTTTGGCGCACACTGGAACAGTTGGGCGTTCGCGTCCTCCGGCGGGAGGCGTTTCCGGATCATCACCGCTATTCCGCGCAGGAACTGGCGCGGCTCGCCTCCGGCGTCGATACGCTTTTGACCACGGAAAAGGACGCGGCCAATCTGCCGGACGAAGCGGCGCGGGCGATCGCGCCGGCCCGGCTGTATTGGCTGGAAATCGCAATAGAGATCGAAAGGGAAGACGAATTCCTGAAGCGCATTTTATGAGGACGGCGATTTTCGGAGGCACCTTCGATCCCATCCACAACGCGCATCTGGTGGTGGCGCGCGAGGCGGCCGATGCCTTCTCACTCGACCGCGTTTTGTTTGTTCCGGCGGCGAATCCTCCGCTGAAAAAAGCCGCCGCCAGCTATGAGGATCGCTATCGCATGGTGGAGCTGGCCTGCGCCGCCGACCCGCGCTTCGTGCCGTCGCGTCTGGAAGAAGGCAGGGAAAAAAGCTACTCGATTCATACCATCGAGCGGGTGAAAGCGATGAACGGCGAGGTTTTTTTCATCATCGGCGCCGACGCCTTCGCCGAAATTCGCGGCTGGCACCGCTGGAAGGACGTGGTCAAGGCGGTTGCTTTCATCGTCGTAACGCGGCCGGGGCACGGCTACACTTGTCCGGATGGCGCGCGCGTGCATCGCCTGGAAACCGTGGCGCTGCCGGTGTCCTCCTCGCAGATCCGGCAGGCGCTGCGGCGCGGCATGACGCCGCCGGAGCTTCCCGAAAGCGTGGCGGATTATATTTTCGACCGGGGCCTTTACGGCGCGCGCCGGAAATGAGCCGGCGCGGCGTGATTTTCGCGTACGCGCTGCTGAACGCGCTGGCGTACAGCTTGCTGCTGCCGCTGTGGGAAGGCTTTGACGAGCCGTTTCACTTCGCCTACGTGCAGACGCTGGCAAACCGCGACGGTTTTCCCGATCCGCGGTCGTCCACGCTGTCCGCCGAGGCGGCCCGGGCGGTGCTGCTCGCGCCGGCCAGCATTTCCGTGAAGACGAATCTTCCGGCGGTGGACTCCTACGATGATTTTTTTCGCGCGCCGGACTCCGAGCGCGCCCGCGTGCATGGCGAGCTGCTGCGCATCGATCCGAAACTGCGCACGCAGCCATCGCCATTTCTTAACTACGAAGCGCACCAGCCGCCGCTTGCCTACGCCATCCTGGCGCTGCCGGAAACCGCGCTGGCGCGCATCCCGCTGCCCTACCGCGTGCTCGCGCTGCGGGTGAGCGGCGCGGCGATCGGGGTGGTTCTGCTGATCGCGGCGGCCGGGCGATTGACGCGGCAGCTTGGAATCGCTCCGCCGTTTGATGAAGCGGTAATGTTCGCGGCGCTATCCTCGCAGATGCTGTGGGCGGCGCTGGCTCATGTGGCGAATGACTGGCTGGCTGTGCCGCTGGCGCTGTGGCTGATCGTGCTCACCATCGATTACTACAACCAGCCGGCGGCGCGAAGCATCGCGGTTGCCGGTGCGGTTCTCGCGCTCGGCCTGCTCGCCAAGGCGTACCTGCTGGCGTGGGTTCCTGTGCTGGCCGCGGTCTGCGCGTTTCGCAGACGCTGGCGGGATCTGGCGGTTGCGGCGGCGATCATCGCGGCGGTGGCCGGACCATGGTACGCGCGAAATGTCGCGCGCTATTCGAGCCTGACCGCGATTCAGGAGATCCGGCAGGGCGCGCATCCAATGGCGGCGGTAAAGGATCTGCGCCCGGCGCGCGTTCCGGCCGCGGCCGAGGCCGCGGCGCGCTCGGCCCTGTGGACCGGCAACAACAGCTTCCGCGCATTTTCCAAAGCGACGCTGCGCGTTTTGCTGGTCCTCTGGGCGGCCGCGCTGCTGCTGTGGATCGCGCAGCGCCATCGTGCGGTGGAATGGATCACGCTTCTCTATTCGGGCGCGTTTTTCGCCGCCCTGCTCTACGATGCGGCCCTTAACGACGCCGTCTCTCATGGCGCGAACGTCAATCCGGCGCCGTGGTACGCGCAGCCGCTTCTGGTCCCCCTCTTATCGCTGGCCTTTCTGGGCGCCGCGCGCGCCGGGGCGGCCGGAAAATGGATCGCAAGCCTGATAGTGGCGCTGTCCGGCTACGTTCTGATGGCGACCTACTGGGCCAAGCTGATCCCGCTGTACAGCGGATTCGAGGCGCGCGCCACGCTTCCGGCGCTGATCCAGCTTTACCGCCGCCCGTCTCAGGTCGCGCACGGGCTTGCGGCGGTGTGTTTTGCGCCGCCGGCGGCGATTCTTTCGCTCGCGCTGATGGTTGGCCTTCTCGCCATGGGCGAGGCGGCGCGGCTGGCGCGATCGATGGCGCGCGGGAATCCGTGAATCGCGAATCCGCCGCGCTTCACGCCTGATAAACGGTGTTTCCACCCACCACGGTCTGGACGATCTCGATATCCTTGATCTTGTCCGGCGCGATCGTGTGCGGATCCTCGGCCAGGACCACAAAATCGGCGAGCTTGCCCGGCGTAATCGATCCCTTGATCGGCTCCTCGTGCGAATTGTAGGCTCCGTTGAGCGTGTTGATGCGGATCGCTTCATCGACGCTCACGCGCTGATTCGCGCCCCAGGTTTCCCCGTTCCAGCCGGTGCGCGTCACCATGCCCTGAATTCCCATGCGCGGATCGAACGGGCCGGGGCTGAAATCGGAACCGGCGGCGGCGCGAATGCCGGCGTCGAGAAACGTGCGAAACGCCATGGCGTGCTTCATTCGCTCCTCGCCGTAGAAATGAAACTTGTCGGCGTTGTAATAGGCGTAGGAGGTGAACGCCGCGGGAACCGCGTCCAGCGCTTTCATACGGCGGATGATTTCATCGTTGATTAACGTGCAGTGCGTGATCTTGGGGCGCGCATCGGCGCGCGGGAATAATTTTTGCGCGCGCTCCACCGCGGTGAGAAACATGTCGATGGCCACATCGCCGTTGGCGTGGCAGTTCACCTGGATGCCGGCGCGATGCACGCGTTCGATCCATTCGTTCAACGAATCCTGCGTTTCGGTGACGTTGCCCTTGTACGTCGTCCCCTCATAGGGCGTGCTCAGGGCCATGGTGCGCTCGGAAAAAGATCCGTCGATGGTGTGCTCGGAAGTGGCCCCGAAGCGGAGCCATTCATCGCCGAAGCCGGTCTCGATTCCCCCCGCGATCATCGCCTCCAGAACCTTGCCGTTGGCTTCGTAGCTCACCCGGTGCAGAAGATCGCCGCGCGCGCGGACCTGCTGCAATGCGAACAGGTCGCCGGATTCGTGATGGACGCTGGTGAGGCCATAGCGCACGAACTGCTTGGAGATGTAAGCGAGCCCGTCGCGGTTGCGACGTTCGGTTTCCGCCGGCGTGTAGGTGGGGCGCTTGCCCACGCGGTTCAGCCTGGCCGTGGCGCGGTCGGTGACGCGGCCGTTCAGGTTGCCGTCGGCGTCGCGGTCGAAGGTGCCGCCCGGCGGATTGGGCGTGTTCTTATTAATATCCGCCATTTCGAAAGCTTTGCTGTTATAGAAGGTCGTATGCCCGCCGCGATGATGCACCGCTACGGGGTGGTCGCGCGAAACCTGATCCAGATCGTGAATATTCAGCAGGCGATTGTCCTTGACCTTGGTATCGTCGAAGAAGAATCCCTCCACCCACATTCCGGGCGGCGTCTGCCGGGCCTTGGCGCGAAGCTTGTCGATGATGCTCTGAATGGTCACGAACTCGACCACGTAAGGATTGCCCACCAAGACCTCATAGAGCAGCACGTTGCCGGTGGCGTGATTGTGACAATCGATGAAGCCGGGCACGATGGTCATCTGTTTTGCGTCGAACATCCGCGTGCTCTTGCCCGCCAGGCCTTTGATTTCATCGCTTGCGCCCACGGCAAGGAAGCGGCCGTTCTTCACCGCGAAGGCCTCCGCCCGCGGCGCGCTGGAATCGACCGTATAGACTCTGGCGTTGAAGACGATCAGATCCGGATCGCGGGGCTCGGCGGCCAGCCGGCGCACGGCGGCCACTCCCGCACCGGCGATCCCCAAAAATTCACGGCGGCTGTGACGGCTCATCTTCCTTCTCCTGACTTCTCCTGGCGCGCTCTTTATTTTGCCCCATGGAAACGCCTAATGCGACTTCGCCATGAATCCGTCGGTCAGTTCGATGCGCGTGCCTTCCGGATCCAGAATGAAGGCAATTTGCAGCCCTCCGAGCTGGGGCAAAACACGATAGGGAAAATCGAACGGCATTCCCTCGGCGGCCAGTTTCTTTGAAAACGCCTCCAGGCCGGCGACTTCAAAACCAATGTGATCGAGCGCGCGGCCCTTGGTGGGCGCCTGCGGCGCGTCAGCCTTGCGGAAATCGAGCTCGCCGCCGGGAAATTCCGCCGAAAGCCACTGTTCGCGCTTTCCGGCCTTGCCGCTGAATGTTTTCACATACCAGTCGCGCAGTTTTTCCGGATCGGTGGAGACCAGATGCATGTGATGGAAGACGATCGGCTTTTGCAGGTTCTCGCCCTCGGTAAATTCCACGCGAACCTTTTCCGGAAACTCCGCCATCACCTGCTTCTTCGCCGCATTATCCGTGAACGGAACATTGGCGGCGGCCAGCTTGGCCTTGGTGTCGGCATAGCTCTTCACCAGAAAGCCGAAATGATTCACCGTGGAGCCATCGGAGCCGCCGCTCGGCGGATTGCGCGATTTCTGCACCACGACGAAAATCCCCGGCAGGCGCAGCAGCTCGAGCGATCCGGCGTTGGTCACCTCCGCGCCGAACACGCCGACCCACAGCTTTTTCTGCGCCTCCGGATCGCTGACCATCAGATGAACGTGGCCCATCGACACCCCCGCGGAGTTCGGCGGGGCCAGTTGGGCGAGCATCGAAAAAGAACAGAACGCAAGCAGCACAAACGGGCGCATGGGACATACGCTATCACGAATCGCACGCAACCGGGGAACGAGATACACTACGCGCATGACGATCGACGACTTCAGCCGGCGCTCCATCTTGAAAGCCGCCGGATCGGCGGCAATGATCGGCGGATTTCTGAACGCGGGTCCGGCCGCGTACGAACAGGCCCCGGCGCCGGCGCAGGAGGAAACGCCCAGGCACAAGATTCGCTTCGCCGTCATCGGCCTGGATCACCCCCACATCGACGGCATCACCGATACCATGCGGCGCGCCGGCGGAGAGTTGGTCTGGGTGTATTCGGACAACGCGCCGGCGCTCGCGGCGTTCCAAAAGCGCTACGGGGATGTGAAGCTCGCCCGCGGCGAAGAGGAAATTTTGAACGATCCTTCGATTCAGCTCGTCTGTTCGGCGGCGGTGCCCAATCTGCGCGCCCCGCTGGGGGTTCGCGTGATGCGCCGCGGCAAGGATTTCTTGTGCGATAAGCCGGCGGTCACTTCCTTGGAGCAGCTCGCCGAAGTGCGGCGCGCGGTAAAGGAAACCAGCCGCATGTTCGCGATTTTCTACGGGCGCCTGGAGTCGCGCGCCACGCTGCACGCGGGCGAGCTGGCCAGAAACGGGGAGATCGGAAAGATCGTGCAGACCATCCAGCTTGCGCCGCACCTGGTCAACGAAAAGACGCGGCCGGATTGGTTCTGGGATCCGGCGCTGTACGGCGGAACGCTGTGCGACCTCGGCTCGCACCAGGCCGACGAGTTCGTGTATTTCACCGGTTCCACGTCAGCCGCAGTGACCATGTCGCGGGTGGCCAACGTGAATCATCCGCACCGGCCGAAATTTCAGGATTTCGGCGACATGATGGTGCAGGGCAGCGGCGGCCTCGGCTATTTTCGGGTCGATTGGTTCACGCCGGAAACGCTCGGCGTGTTCGGCGACGAGAGAACGTTCATTCTCGGCACCGAAGGCTATATGGAAACGCGCAAGACGATCGACATCGCGGGACGCCCCGGCGGCGATCATTTATTTATCGTGAACGGCAAGGGAACGCGCTACATCGACTGCAAGAAATTGCCGCTTCCGTTTGGTTCGCAATTCGCCGCCGATATCGTGAATCGCACGCACACGGCGCAGGACCAGGCGGCGGCGCTGCTGGCCGCGGAATTGGTGCTAAAAGGGCAGAAAAACGCGCGGATTCTGCAAAATTTCGCGTGATTTCCTCTCTTTGCGCGCATTCAAAATCCCCTCGCCGCGATGCGCCGCCGCTTGCCCCGGAGTGCGGTAAACTGTTCGCGATGAAAAGCGCCCGCCTGCTGTTCGCCGTCGCCCTGGCAGCCTCCTGCCAGGCGCAACAAATGGACTGGAACAAGATCGACGCCGAAGGTCTTCACCATCTTCAGGCGCTGGTACAGATCGACTCCAGCAACGGAATGGAGACTCGCGTCGTCGAGTACGTCAAAAAAGCGCTCGACGCCGAAGGCATTCCGTCCATCATCGTGGCGAAAGATCCGAACCGCGCAAACCTCATCGCGCGCATCAAGGGCAACGGTTCGAAGAAGCCGCTGCTGATTATGGGACACAGCGACACGGTGAAAGTGGACCCGGCCAAGTGGATCAACTTCGGCCCGTTCAGCGGAACGCTCAGCGGCGGCTACATTTATGGCCGCGGCGTGATCGACGATAAAAGCGACCTGTTCGCGGCGATGATGACCACCATCCTGCTGAAGCGCACCGGCGTGAAGCTCGACCGCGACGTGATCTTTGTCAGCGAATCCGGAGAGGAAGGCGCCTCGGGATTTGGAATCGGCTATCTGGTGAGCGAGCACTGGCCGCAAATTGAACCGGGAGTCTGTCTGGCAGAGGCCGGCGGCGTGACCCGGCGCGGCAGCAGAGCCGTTTTCGCGACGATTGAAACCACCGAAAAAGTTCCGCGAGGCGCGCGGCTGGTGGCCACCGGCGTTTCCGGGCACGGGTCCCGGCCGATGCGCAGCAACGCGATCGTTCATCTTTCGCGGGCGGTCGAAAAAATCGCCATGTGGGACCCGCCGATGCGGCTGAACGACACCACCAGAACGTATTTCGAAAAACTGGCGCAGATCAGCGAGCCGGCCGAGGCCCAGCGCTTCCGCGATCTGTTGAATCCGGCGAAATCGGCCGAAGCGCGCGAGTACTTCGCCGAGCATGAGCCGGCGTTTTATTCGATGCTGCACACCTCGATTTCTCCGAATATCATTCAGGGCGGCTACCAGACCAATGTGATTCCGTCGGAAGCCACGGCGACGCTGGATATCCGCGCTTTGCCGGACGAGGACATGAACGCGTTTTACGCGCTGATGAAAAACGTGATCAATGACCCGGCGGTGCAGGTGGTCCCCGGCGGGCGCGCGGAGCGTCCGATTCCGCCGCCATCGAGCATCACGTCGGAGGAATATCACGCGCTGGAGGGCGCCTTTCAGAAGGTTTACAACGTGCCCGTGCTGCCGCTGATGCAGACCGGCGCGACCGACATGGCGCAGGTCCGGGCCAAGGGCGTGCCGTGTTACGGAATCGGGCCGATGGTGGATGAAGAGGATGGTCCGCGAGGCTTCGGCATTCACAGCGATCAGGAGCGCCTGCTTGAGGAAGCCGCCTACAAACACCTCCGCCTGTTTTGGGAAGCCGTAACCGCAATCGCCGCCGCGCGCTGATGCAGAACCTTGTGTAAGGAACTCCTACCAGACCAGGCGCGCGCCTAACTGGATCTGCCGCGGCAGGTTCGCCTGCGCGGTGATCAAGCCGAAGCTGGTGCTGCTCGCCGTCGTGTTCGGGGCCGAAAACGCCGGATGATTCAGCACATTGAAGGCCTCGAAGCGGAGCTGGAAATATGCTTTCTCGGTGAAATAGAAGCTTTTCAGCAGCGACGCGTCCAAATTATTGATGGCGTCCTGCCGCAGATTGCTGTACGCGGTGGCGAAGGTGCGGATGTGGTATTGAAACTGATCCGCGCTTTTGGTGTCGAACGCGGATACGTTGAAGGCGTCGCCATTCACCTGCCGCGGATTCACCGTAAGCGGCGTTCCCAGATAAACATAGTCGCCGGGGCTGGTGGAGCTGCCGTTGGTCCACAGCAGCGGGGCGCCGGTCTGATAGGTGTAGATGCCGTTCAAGTTCCAGCCGCCCAGTAGCATGTTCATCCAGCGCGATTGCAGATTCACCAGCTTCCCTTTTCCGATCGGCAGCATGTAGGTCGCCCCGACGACGAAGTGCTCGGGATGATCAAACGGAGAGATTCTCTTTTCGGGCACCGGATCGGTATCGTTCAGCCAGGAATCCTGCTCGATCAGCTTGGAGAAAATATAGGCGCCGATCAGCGACAGGCCGTGGGAAAGCCGTTTTTCCACGCGCGCGTTCAGGCTTTCAAAATACGACCGTCCCTGCGTGAGATTCTGCTCGATCACGCCCGTGCTGCCGCTCGCTTCTCCGGCGGGGAACTCCGGATATTTCGAAAGAAGCTGCGCGGCGGTGGTGGTGGAGGTGTTCAGGCTGGTGCCCGGCTCCAGGCCCGCGAACGGATTCGGCACCGTCGCGGTCAAGCTGTTGATCAGGGTTTGATCGCGGACCGGCAGCGTGCTCAGAAACTGCCGCGGGATGACGTTGAGCTGGGTCACCGCGATCGGCAGATGAACCGCGTGATTGCCTTCATACATCACCTCGACCAGCAAATCCTTGCCGAAGGTGTGCTCGACGCCGAAGTTCCAGCGCATCGCGTAGGGGCTGGCCATGGACGGATTGAAGAAGCTGACGGTCTGCCCTAAAAACGTCGCCAGCCCCTGCGACGACCCCACCGGACGCTGGATGCCGCCCGGAAACGGGTCGGAAAGCGTCGCCGCGGGCGAAAGAAAATTCGACGGCACCACCATGGTGGTGGTCTGGCTGAAACCTTCCTGATCGACGATCGGATTGGACGAATAGGTGCCGTTGATCGCCAGATTCGCCACCGTGATGGGGGCCACGAACATCGCGAATCCGCCGCGGAACACGGTGGCCCCACCGAGCGCCCGCGGGCTCCAGGCGAATCCGAGGCGGGGGCTGAACAGGTGCGACGTATTTTGATACGGCGCTCCGCCGCCCGCGGCCGGAAACGTCAGCCCGCCGTTCACCGCGAAGGCATTCGGAGCCAGTTGCGGGATCGGATTTTTCGCGTAGGCCGCCATGGCCGCCGCGGCGATCGGGCTGGGCTGGTTAAACGCGAACCCATCCACGGTGCGCCCGAACTTTTCCGCGTAAGGCGTGTCGTGATCGAAGCGCAGGCCGAGATTCAACGTCAGGGTCCGGGTGATGCGCCAGTCGTCCTGCACGAAACCGGCGTAGTAATAGGACGAGTACGAGCCGTACGAATTCAGATCGATCTGCCCCGCCGTCGGAAGGCCCATCAGGAAGGAAGCAAAGTCCTGGCCGACCACCGTGGTCGAGGAGCTGTTGCTCGCCTGCCGCACCCATCCGTTGCCGAAGGTGTAGGATCCCGCCGAATTTCCCGTGATGTACGTATTCAGACGATATTGCCGGATATCGACGCCGAATTTCAGCATGTGCGTCCCCACCGACTTCGCCACGTCGCCGAAAAGCTGATACGACTGCGAAGGGTCCTTGGAGGCGCTGTTGTCACCCAGGCACTGGAAGCTGGTCTGGCTGCCGCAGCTTCCAAATTGAACGAAAGGCATGACGGCGTACTCGGAAGCCGCCGCGATGTAGGAAGGAAAACCGAGCTGCGTCGGATCGAAGCCCTGACTCGGCTCATAGTGCACTTCGTTCATCCGCGTGAAGTTCGCGCGCACATCGGCGATGGCCGTGGGCGTAATGGTGTACACCTCATCCACCGTCGCGCCCCAGTTTTCGCGCGCCAGATCGGTTCCCGTGGCGATGTTGTTGAAGTAGTTGTTTTTCGCCTGAACGCGGTTGTTGTGGCGAATGTCGAAGAACAGGCGGCTGCGGTCCGACATGTTGTAATCCGCGCGGCCCAGCTCGTTATCGTAGGCGTCGGTGGACAGAAAGTTGCTGACGTAATTGTCAAATCCGTTGGCCCCGAGCGGCGTGGTGTTCGGCTCCGGGTAATATTTCAAATACGCGATCGCGACCGGATTCAGCAGGGTCGCCGGAATCACGTTGTTGGCGAACGGCTGGCGGGTCACCGTGCTGCCGTTCAGCACCGCGCTGTAGGGATTATAAAGCGTGTAATTCAGGGCCGAAAAATCGCCTTTGCGCTCGGCATCGGTGGGAACGGTGGTGTAATTCGACGTCGAGTTGCCCAGAGTGCTGTTGTTGGGCTGCGCGTCGTTCAGCTTTTCGAAGGCGAAAAACCAGAACAGCCGGTTGCGGCCGTTGAAGATTTTCGGAAGCAGCACCGGTCCGCCGGCCGTCAGCCCATATTGATTGAAATGCGTCACCGGAACCGCCGCGCCGGCCCGGTTCGTGAAAAAATTCACGGCGTCCAGGCGCGACGCCTGCGTGAATTCGTACATCGATCCGTGAAAGGAGTTGGTGCCCGTCTTGAGGATCTGGTTGGCGGTGCCCGCTCCGGTGTGCCCGTAGGCCGCGTCGTTGTCGAACGCCTTCACCCGCACTTCCTGCACCGCGTCCTGCGGCGGGCTGTAGGCCAGCCGGTTATCCCAGGTCGCGTCTGGCGAGCCATCGAGCAGCAGTTCGCTGGTCTGCGACGGCATTCCTCCGATGCTCCAGGCGGCCGCCCCGGCGTTATCGAAGGGATGCACCAGGGTCGGCTGCGCCGTCGCAATCACCCCGATCGACAGTTGCGCCAGCATCATCGGCGTGCGCCCGTTCAGCGGAAAATCCTCCACCTGCGCGGTGGTGATCGCCTGCCCCACCGATGCGTTCTCGGTGTTGGCCAGCGGCGCGGTTTCCGTCACGTCGATCGATTGCGTGAGCTCGCCCACCTCCATCCGGATATCGATCACCGGATGATCTCCCGCGCCGATATGAATGCCCTTGCGCTCGTATCGTTTGAATCCGGACGCCTGCGCGGTGAGGTCGTAAGTCCCCGGCGCGAGAAACGGAATCGTGTAGGCGCCGGCGCTATCGGAAATGGTTTGCGATTTGCTTCCGGTCGCGGTTTCCGTCGCCACCACCGTGACGTTGGGGACCGCGGCGCCGGCCGGATCGGCCACCGATCCGCTGATGGCGCCGCGAAACTCCTGCCCCCGGGCCGCGCCACCCAGCAGGAAAACCACCACAGCGACAAGGCTGCGTTTCATAGACTGCCCCTCCCAATGCGATAGGTCAAATGTACACGCCAGGCCGCTCCGGATCAAACCGGATTCTCTGAACGATAGATTTAGAAAAACTAAATCTCACGCCGCGCGTTTCGCTAAAAACTAAATTTGGCGAATCTGCTTTGACCGCGGCCCGGCCGTTTGCGATAGATTCTTGAGCATGGCCAGTCTGACTCAGGACCGCGCGGCCGCCGCCTCCGGGATCGCCGCCCATGTCGAGCACGCGCTTCATTCCATCCCGTTCATCGATATTCACACCCACCTGTTCATGCCCGCGCTGGGGCGGCTCGGGCTGTGGGGCATCGACGAGCTGATCACGTATCACTATCTCGAAGCCGAGCTGTTCCGCTCCTCCACGCTGACTCCGGAAAAATATTTCGCGATGAGCAAACGGGAGAAAGCCGACGCGATCTGGCAAGCCTTGTTCGTGGAGAATCCTCCGGTATCGGAATCGACCCGCGGCGTCGTCGCCGTGCTCCAGGCCTTCGATCTGCCCACCTCCTCGCCCGACCTGCGCGAGGCGCGCGCCTTTTTCGCATCGCGGCAACTGGATTCGCACATCGATCACGTCCTGAAGCTCGCCGGCGTCAGCGAGGTGGTGATGACCAACGATCCTCTGGACCCGGAAGAAGCTCCGCTGTGGGAACACGCCGCCGCAGACCGCCGCTTTCATCCCGTGCTGCGCCTGGACCGCATCCTGAACAAGTGGCCCGACCATTGGCAGATTCTCCAATCGCAGGGCTACCGCGTGGATGCCGAAGCCTCCGGCGGCGCCATCGCCGAGGTCCGCCGCTTCCTCGCCGATTGGTGCCGGCGGATGAAGCCGGTCTACATGGCCGTCTCGCTTCCCGATACGTTCCAGTTCCCGGAAAACTCGCTGCGCGGCCGGCTGCTGGCTGAGGCGGTTCTGCCCGCCTGCCGCGAATTCGATCTGCCGCTGTCCACCATGATCGGCCCGCGCTATCAGGTCAATCCCCGCTTGAAGCTGGCCGGCGACGGCGTGGGCAAGGCCGATCTCCGCGCGGTGGAGCGCCTGGCCGCCGATTATCCCGAGAATCGATATTTCATCAGCGTCCTCAGCCGCGAAAATCAACACGAGCTGTGCGTCTACTGCCGCAAATTCGCCAACCTCATGCCCTTCGGATGCTGGTGGTTCCTCAACAACCCCAGCATCGTCGAGGAGATCACGCGGGAGCGCATTGAAATGATCGGGACCAGCTTCATCCCCCAGCATAGCGACGCCCGCGTGCTCGAACAGGTGTTTTACAAATGGCGCAACACGCGCCGCACGCTCGCGCCTATCCTCACCAACGCCTATTCCCTGCTGGCCGAGGACGGGCGGGCCGTCACGGCAGCCGATATCGAACAGGACGTCAGGCGAATGTTCCGGACCAATTTCGAGCGCTGGATCCGCCGCGCATGAGCACGCCGGCCGCTCTCCACGAGATCGCCGCGATTGAAGCGCAGCTTGCGCGCGGCGATGAAGCATTCCGCGCGGCGAAGATCCCGGGCGTCTTCACGCGATCGCTGACGCGCCGCGGCGGCGCGGCCTACCTCGCCACTGACGCCGGACTGCTGCAAATCGGCGGATCGCCCAATTTCGCGGCTCCGCTGTGGCGTGAAGGCGATCATTATTTATATGCCTTCGGCCCCGCCGATCATGACAACCTCCGGAAATTCGCCGCCGAGATCGACCCTTCCTTTCTTCCCCGCCCGCAGCGCGATCAGCCCGCGATCGCCGCCGGCAACCGCCATCCGGAAATCAGCCTGCCCGCCGTATTCGAGGCTTTCCAGTCGATTCTGGACTCCACCGGCCGCAATCTCGCCTCCACGGTGCAGCTTTCCGCCACGCGCGAGATGGCCACCGAGGAACAGATCGCCGCGCGCGATGGATCGGACCCCACCGCGCCGGGGCACACCCGGGTGAGCATCCGTCATCTTTATCACGCCGGGTTATGGGCCGCGATCCGCGCCGGCTATCGACACGGCTATAGCGCCGAAGCCGATCATTTCATCGTCAGCGGCGCTGACGATCGCGCCATCGCGCGGTCGGTCGAAGCGGTCAAGGAGGCGATCCGCCAGGCGGACGGCTACACCAAGTTCACTACCGACACTTCGCGCCTCTTCGACCTGCGCGCCGACCCGCGTCATCCGCAGCCCTATTCCGATGCGGAAATCGACGATCTCTTCGCCCGCCGCCTGACCGCGGAAGAGCGCGCCTGGGTCCTGGACGCGTTCGCGAAGCCGTTCCCCTGCGAGGATCGCGAATATCGCTTCCCGCCCGCCGCCATCCGCCGCCTGGCCGTGAAGTTCGGCCCCAGCCTGAAGCTCAACGAGGAACTGTTTGACGCGATTTCCCGCGCCAAGCAGGGAGCGCCGTTCGATTTCGAGCCGTCGCTTGATGAAGCCGAAACGCTGACCACCCCGCTCGAGCTGATCTTCTACATGCACTGGCTGCGCGAGCGCGGCCGGCCGGCGCAGCTCGTCCCCCCCAACTTGGGCTTCAAAAAGCGCCAGGCCTATCCGGAAACCAGCGCGGAGCTGGAGCGCTACGCCGCGCACAAAATGTGGCCGGAGCTTTCCTCGGTCGCCAGCCCGCTCACTGAGCTTCAGTCGCGCGTCGCCGCGCTGGCATCGGTGGCGCGCTTTTTCAACGGAACCCTCAGCATTCACTCCGGCAGCGGCAAGCAGCCCGCCGTGCTGGCCAGTATCGGCGAAGCGACGCGCGGCCGCCTCAACTACAAAATCTCCGGCGAGCTGCAACTGCAATTATTCGATGTGCTCGCCGAGCAGCCGGAAGGCTCGCCCGAACGCGCTCTGTTTGAGAGGATGGTGGCCGCCTGCGAAAAATTCGCGGCGCGGAACGCCTTTGGCGAAGAAAGCGCCCTCGCCGCGCGGTATCATGCCACGCACGGCGCCTCGCTCGGCGACGCATCGCGCGGGCGCGTCGATGGAAACCTGTTTCTGGTGTTCTGGCTCGGCAACATGGTCGGCTGCCGCGATGAGGATGGCGCGTTCTTCAAGGACAAACTGGACCGCCTGCCCTCCGCAATTGTCGAAGAAACGCGCCGCCGCAATGCCGCTTACATCCGCTGGCTGGCGGCCCATCTGTTTGGAGACGCCGCTTGAGGAGGACTTCGGATTCCATGAACCGCCGGACTTTTCTCGCCGCTTCCGCCGCCGCGATGCTGCCCGCCGCCGATCCGGAATCGGAGATCCGCGCGCGCATCAAGCCTCCACAGTTCCCCGCGCGGGACTTCGACATCACCCGCTACGGCGCGCGCGGCGACGGACGCACGCTGGCTTCCGCAAGCATCGCCCGCGCCATCGAGGCTTGCGCCGCCGCGGGCGGCGGGCGCGTCGTCGTCCCGCCCGGCGATTTCCTCACTGGAGCGATTCACCTGAAATCCCGCGTCGCGCTGCATCTGGAAAGCGGCGCCACGCTGCGCTTCTCCCGCGATCCCAAACATTATCTGCCCGCCGTGTTCTCGCGTTGGGAAGGCATCGAGTGCATGAACTACTCGCCCTTCATCTACGCGCTGGACCAGAGCGGCATCGCCATCACCGGCGCCGGCACGCTCGACGGCCAGGCCGATCACGAACACTGGTGGGATTGGCGGGACCGCGCGCGCTCCACCGACCGGCCCGCGCTTCAAAAAATGGGCGAGGCGGGAACGCCCGTAAGCGACCGCGTCTTCGGCGAGGGACACTATCTCCGCCCGCAGTTCATCCAGCCCTATCGCTGCCACGACGTTCTCATCGAAGGCGTCACCATCCGCAATTCGCCGATGTGGGAGATTCATCCGGTGCTGTGCCGCAACGTCACCGTGCGCGGCGTGAAAATCGACAGCCACGGCCCCAACAACGACGGCTGCGACCCGGAATCGTGCGCCGACGTGCTGATCGAGGGCTGCGTTTTTTCCACCGGCGACGATTGCATCGCCATCAAATCCGGCCGCAACTCCGATGGCCGCCGCGTCAACGTGCCTTGTGAAAACCTCATCGTCGCCGGTTGCCGGATGGAGGATGGCCACGGCGGCGTGAGCATCGGCAGCGAAATTTCCGGCGGCGTCCGCAACGTCTTCGTCCGCAACTGCCGGATGAGCAGCCCGCGCCTGGAACGCGCGCTGCGGCTGAAAACCAACTCCTACCGCGGCGGCTTCATCGAAAACGTCTCCTTCCGCGGCGTGGAAATCGGCGAAGTCGCCGCCGACGCGATTCAGATCGATTTTTTCTATGAAGAAGGCGAAGGCGGGCCGTTCCTTCCGGTGGCGCGCAATATCGAAATTCGCGATGTCACCTGCGGCCGCGCCAATGACGCGTTAAATCTGCGCGGCTACGCGAGCTCGCCGATCCGCGGCGTGCGCGTCATCGATTGCAAGTTCGACAACGTGAAAAAGCCGAACCTGATCGAGCACGTCGAAGGCCTGGAACTGCGCAACGTTCTCATCAACGGCAAGCCGGCGTGACCGTCCGCCGCCATCACCAGTCCGAATAGAGCGAACCATCCAGGCTCTTCTGGTCGGACCCGCTGTGCACGTCCCAAATGCCCGGATCGGTCTGATCCACCGCGGTCAGCGCATCTTCGGTCACGATCCTCCAAGTGGTGTTGCTGCCGGTGATGGGGTCGTAGGGAATCTCGCGCAGGTAGCCCTGATCCACCAGATCCTGAAGCGTCTGCGGCGCCTTCTTTTTATCGAAGGTGTACTCGTCGATCACCGTGCGCAGCGTGAACAGATTGTTCTTGAGGATACTCTCCTTGCTGCGGATGAGCGATTTTTGATACAGCGGCACGGCGATCGAAACCAGAATGGAGATGATCGCCATCACGATCATCAATTCGATCAGCGTGTAGCCGCGGCCGGCGCGGGTCCGGCGCGGCGCAGGGCCGTTACCACTGGGAATAAGGAGTTCCATCGCGCGCTTTCTCCGGACTCTTCGTATAGACGTCGAAGACGTTCTGCCCGCCCCAGCTTTGCGCATCAGGGTCGTCCTGGGTGCTGTGCAGTCCCCAGTCCTTGCTGTTGGTCATCGGATCGGTGGGAATGCGCCGCAGAAATTTGATCTTCTTTCCTTCCGCCGATTGCAGCAGCTTCACGCCGTCCACCAGTTGCTGGAGCGACTCCGGATAGCCGTCCGTGCCCAGCTTCACCTCGATCTTACCCTGCGTGGCCGCGTCTTTATAGGCGTCGATCGCGTCACGGATCTGTTTCAGCGCGTAGCGCAGCTCGCGTTCTTTCTCAATCCGCACGCGATAGCGCGCCAGCGGCACCGCCATTGTCGTCAGCAGAGACAGGATCGTGAAGGCCACGATCAACTCCACCAGAGTCAGTCCCTGTTCGCCGCGTTTCATACCCTACCTTCACTGTACCGTCACGGTCAGCGACCCCAGGCTGGCCGGAATCACGCCGCCCTTGGAGTCCTTGAGCGCCGAGGCATCCAGCGTCACCGTGGTCGGACCCTTGGCCACTCCGACAAAGCTCAGCGTCGCCACCACGCCCGATCCGCTTACCCCGGACGATCCCGGCGGGAGCGTGATCATGATCGTCCCTTCGCCCGTGTCGTTCCGAATATCCTTCGTCGCCGACGGGGTGACGCCGCCCTGCGCCAGCAGCGCTCCCGGAGCCATATCGTTTAGGCGCAGATGCGCCGGATCGTACTTGACGCGGATCGGCGCGGCCGCAACCAGGCCGTTCGCGTCACGAACCTCAACCGTCACCGCCAGCGGGCTTCCTTGCGCCACGCTCACCGCGGAAGGCACGAAATCGAGGCGCGGTCCGGAAGCCTGCGTTCCCGGCTTGGCCGGCTCGGGTGCGGGCGGCGCCGCCGGCTCCGGCGCCGGAGCATAGTACAGCTTCACGTTCTGATCGTTGCCCGCGTAAACGCCGCGGTAGTTCTCCGCCGTGTAATTCGGCGTCCGCACGATGTGCGGGATGATGGCGATCAGCAGGTCGCTCGATTCCTTATCGGTGTTGGTCGAGCCGCCCAGAATGCCGCCCAGCACCGGGATGCTGGTGATCCCCGGAATGCCGCTGAGCGAGCGTGAATCCGAAGTCTGCGTCACTCCTCCCAAAATGCTCACTTCGCCGTTGCGCAGCCGCAGATCGGCGGTGTTCTTGTTTTGCGCGATCACCGGCTGGGAAATGCCCCCGAGGTTGTTGTAGGAGGCGACGCTCGACACGTTCACCTCGACGTGCATCGTCACTTCGTCGCTCGAATGAACCGTGGGCTGTATCGTCAGTTCCACTCCGGTATCGATGTAGCTGAACTGCGTGGAAACCAGCGGGCTCACGCCGACCGTGCCCACGCCCGGCTGATAACTTCCCGTCGCATACGGGATGCGCTGGCCGACTTTCAGATCCGCCTTCATCCCATCGGACATACGCACCGTCGGCGAATCGAGCACTCTGGTTTTGCTGTCGGTGAGCATCAGGTTCAACAGCGCGCCGGGAAGCGAAGTGGCCCAATCCCCCGTCCTCAGATGGCCGAGTTGATTCAGCGCCACTAAGCTGCCGGAGGTCCCGCTCGATCCGGTGGTGCCCGTGGTCGGCGTGGTGGTGGTGCTGGTCGTCGAACCGGTGCCCGTGGCGGTGCCGGTTCCCGTCGAGCCGGTGGCCGCCGCCACCGGATTGGCCGGCGCGAAGGCCACCGGAAGGCTGAGCCCGCCCGCCCCGCTGGCGTTCACCAGGCTGGCCCCCAGCGCCTTGGTGCGCGAACTGCTCGCCGACATCACGATCACGTCCACCACCACCTCCGCCTTCGGCTTATCCAGATCGTGAACCAGCTTCTCCGCCAGCGCCACCGCATCCACCGGCCCCCGCACGACCATCGCCCTCTGCGCGTTGTAGGTGAACACGCGGCGGATGTCGGCCACCGTGCGGATCGCGGTGGCGATCTCCTGAAATTCCTGCGGGGTGGTCGCATTGGTGATGTAGAACGTCTTCACCACTTCATCGTCGTAATCGCGATGCTTGGTGGGGTTGTCTTCGGTGACGAAAATCGCCGTCGCCGAGATCGGCTTCCAGAACGTATGCGTCAGCACCGCCAGATAATTGAACGCCTCCTCCGGCGTCACCGCGGGCATCTCCGCGTTGAAGCCGCGCGCCGGCGCCGTGTACTGCGAATCGAACAGCACATTCACTCCCGCCAGCTTTCCGACTGTTTCATACAGGACCTTCGGCGGCTGATTGTTCATCTTCAGCGGGCCGATGCTCCGCAGCACCGGCTTCAACTCCGGCGGGCCTTGAATCGATTCGATGCGCTGCTCGCTTTCGCGCCGCATCCTTTCGGCCGGCGTAAGCCCCCGCTCCGCCGCCGATTCGCCCGGCTTGGCGGTCTCGATCATCCCCTGCGTGCGCTTGATCTCTTCCACCGCGATCGGGGACGAAGGATCGGCAATCAGCGCCTTCTCAAACTCCCCCAGCGCATCCTCCAGCTTGCCCTCCTGCCGCAGCTTCAGCCCGCGATTGACGTGCATCGCCCCGGCTTGAAACCGCGCCCGCCGCATCGCCATGGTGTACTGCGGATCGTTGGGCTTGAAATCGAGCGCCTGAAGGTAATCCTCCAGCGCGCCGTCCCAGTCCTGCCTGGCCTCCGCCGCCTGCCCCTGCGCAAACAACTTATCCGCCTTGCTCTTGGCTTCCAGCCTTCCAGCCACCCCGAAAATGACCGCCAAGGCCCCCACGATGATACGTAAATGGTTCTGCTTCATCAGGTTACAAAATCGTGATAAACTGAGGCGAAAGACCTCCGAAAAGACTGACGCGGCGCGGGTTCCAGGCGTGGAAGGCAAAATCAAAATCCTCAGCGAGAACCGTTCGGCCGGCCATCATTATCACCTCTCGGAACGGACCGAAGCCGGCCTGGTCCTCACCGGCACCGAAGTCAAATCCGCCCGCGACGGCAAGGTTCAACTCAAGGAGGCCTTCGCCGAAGTTTCCGGCAACGAGGTCTGGCTGGTGAACGCCCACATCGGCCAGTATTCGCACGGCAACATCATGAATCACGAGCCGGCGCGCCGCCGCAAGCTGTTGCTGCATCGCAAGGAAATCGAGAAACTCGCCGGCGCGACCCGGGAAAAAGGCCTGACCCTGGTGCCCACCCGGCTTTATCTCAAAAATGGCCTGGTGAAGCTGGAAATCGCCATCGGCCGCGGCAAAAAACTGCACGATAAGCGCGAAGCCGAACGCGAGCGCGAAATGAAGCAGGAAGCCCGCGCCGCGCTGCGGCGGCGGGCGCGCCCGTAGCTATACTGGCAATCGTAGGTGATCGCGACCATTCCCAAACCGAGGCCGCCCGCGCTCAAAGGACGCCCCTGGCTCGGCGTGCTTGGCGATTTCCGCAAAAACCCGCCCGAGTTCCTGCGGAACGCCGCGCGCAGCCACGGCGACCTCGTCTTCCTGCGCCTGGGACCGCAGCCCGTGTTCCTGGTCAGCAATCCCGATTGGATCCGGGACATTCTGGTCACTCACCAGACCCAGTTCATCAAGAGCCGGATGCTGGAGCGCGCCAAAGTTCTGCTGGGCGAAGGCTTGCTCACCAGCGAGGGCGAATTTCACAAGCGCCAGCGCCGCCTGGTCCAGCCCGCCTTCCATCGCGAGCGGCTGATCGGCTATGGCGCCTCCATGGTGGAGGCCGCGGCGCAGTGCCGGCGGCAATGGTCCCACGGCGCCCGCCTGGACATCGCGCGCGAAATGAACCGGCTGGCGCTTGCCATCGTCGCCAAAACATTATTCAGCGCCGATGTTTCCTCCGAAGCCGATGAAATCGGCGCCGCGCTGACCGAAGTGCTGGGTCTGTTTGAAACCGTGCTCCTGCCCTTTTCCGAGTGGCTCGAAAAACTCCCGCTGCCCTCGGTGCGGCGCTTCGAGCGGGCCCGCGCCGTGCTGGACCGCATCATCTACCGCCTCATCGCCGCCCGCCGCGCCAGCGGCCGCGATGAAGGCGACCTCTTATCCATGCTGCTGCTGGCGCGAGAGGAGGGCGGCGGCATGGACGACAAACAGGTCCGCGACGAGGCCCTCACACTGTTTCTCGCCGGACATGAGACCACCGCCAACGCGCTCACCTGGACCTGGTACCTGCTGTCGCAGCATCCGGAGATCGAACGCAAATTCCACGCCGAAATCGATGCGCTCGGCGGCCGGCTGCCCGCCTTCGACGATCTGGCCCGTCTGAAATACGTCGAGATGGTCTTCGCCGAAGCCCTGCGCCTGTTTCCCCCCGCCTGGAGCATCGGCCGCCGCAACTTGGCCGAATATCGCCTGGGCGAGTACTCGATCCCGCCGCGCTCCGTCCTCCTGATGAGCCCCTACGTCGTCCACCGCGACCCGCGCTGGTATCCCGATCCTCTGCGCTTCGATCCGGACCGCTGGCTGCCGGAAAACGCCGCGCGGCGTCCCAAATTCTCCTATTTTCCCTTCGGCGGCGGCGCCCGCGTCTGCATCGGCGAACGCTTCGCCTGGATGGAAGGAGTGCTGCTGCTGGCCGTGCTCGCCCAAAAATGGAAGCTGCGGCTGGAGCCGGATCACCCCGTGGAAACCAAAGCCCTCATCACCCTGCGCCCGAAATACGGCATGCGCATGATCGTGGAGGCCAGATAAATTCCACCCTCCTCCACGCTCACTTGCACGCGCCTTGAAAAACCGCGCACAGAATCCCCACCGCGTCGAACCCCACGCCGATGCGGTAGAGGTCGCGGTCGCTGGCCACCGTGGCGATCGCCACCGACGCCTCCGTCCCCGTCACTCCGGAGGGCGCCGGCGCCAGAACAAAAGGCACGATATTTGTCGCGCGCGCCAGCCTCACCTCGCCGGTTCCGAACAGATAAAGGTAGTTGTAGCCGCGCAGGCGCACCGGCAAAGGATAGAACACATCGAACTTCGCCGCGGCGCCCTGTAAGCTTCCTCCGCTCACCTGCTCGTCCTGGCCGATGGTGATGCTGTAGGTCGACGAGGGTCGGTCGCCATAGCGCGTGGTGATGCGCACTCCCGCGCCCCAACTCCGGTAAAACAACGAGCGGTCCGGCGGAAGAAAACCGATGTAGGTAGCATTGGCGGCCTGCGGAAACGCCGCGACGAAGCCCGCATATTGCGGCGAGCCGGGTGCCGGCGCGGTGAACAGGCTCAATTGGCTCCGCGGCGGAAACGGTCCGGTGGCTCCCACGCCCACAACAAAACCGAGCCTTCGCGTGCCGCCGCCGGCCGTCCAGCTCCGGAACGGATGCACATCCACGCCCGTAGAAAATGCGCCGGATTCGGCCAGCCGGTTCACCTGTAGATCGGCGATCGTGCCCGCCAGATTCAACTGCGCGGCCGGCGTGGAGACCTGCCGCGGGAAGCTCGCCACTTCCACATCGCCCCACACCGAAATCCACGGCGCGCTCATTTCCCGGTCGATGAAAAAATCGAAAAACAGCTTCTGCGCCGGATCGGCCGCGCTCGCCCCTGTTTGCTCCACTCCAAGCACGGCCCGCGCCTCGGCATCGTTTCCTTGTCCGCGCAGCAGCAGGCAGACCGCGACCAACAGAATCGTCCGGAGAATCATCTTCGCCCCCCGATGAGCTATATCGCGCCAGCCCTCGCGCCCGGCCGCGCAGGCGCGCTTCGGCCGTGAAAACAGGAGGGTTTTCGCGGCACACGGCGCGGTGACCCGCCCCCAGATTAAAATAATGCCTGCCCCTGAACTTGCCTGCCGATGGAAAGGAAATGCTCCATGTCAAAGTCGATCGCCGGCCTGGCGTTCGCCATCACGCTGCTTTCGGCCGCCGCCGCCGGACAGAACACTCCGCCGCCGGATAACGCGGCTCTCCTTCAGGAACTGGAATCGATGCGCAAGCGAATCGATCAACTGGAGGCGCAACTCAAAGCCGCGCAAGCGCAGCCGGCGGCCGCGGAGCCCGCCAAATCCCCCGCCCCGGCGCCGCCAGCGGCCCCGGAAAATCCGCAGCCCGCCGAACCGTTCGCCTTCGCCGATTTTTCCTGGCTCACCGGCAACCCGCGCAACACGGAAACCCCCTTCGATAACGCGTTCTTCACCCCGGAAATTCGCGTCGACGTCGATTACGTCTACGACACCAATCATCCCGCCGACCACACCATCGGCGGATCAAGCGAGGTCTTCCGCGCCGGCGAAGTGCAGCTTACGCAGATGGGCGTCGGCGGCGATTTTCACTGGAACAACGTCCGCGCCCGCCTGATGACCCAGTTCGGCATGTATGCCGCAACCACGCCGCGCAACGACGCCAGCCCCGCCCGCGGCAACTGGGATCTGACCACCGCCTACCGCTACATCTCCGAAGCCTACGGCGGTTATCACTTCAACGCGCTGCACGGCATCAATGTCGACGCCGGAATTTTCATGTCCTACGTCGGCCTGTTCAGCTACTATCAGTTCGACAACTGGGCCTATCAGCCCTCCTATGTTTCCTCCAACACGCCCTGGTTCTTCAACGGCGTGCGCGTTCAAATCTTCCCCACCGAAAAATTGAAGATCGAGCCGTGGTTCGTCAACGGCTGGCAGTCCTACGGCGTGTTCAATAAGCAGCCCGGACTCGGCGTTCAGATTCTTTACCGCCCCAACGGCTGGCTCTCCCTGGTTGGCAATCAGTACGAGGGCGCCGATACCCTCGGCGTACCGGGACGGCATCGCGTCCACACCGACGACAGCATTCAGCTCAAGTACTTCGACCGGCCGGGCCGCGGGCTCGATAAAGCCGCCATGAGCTTCACCGTGGACGCCGGATGCGAGTTCGGCTCAACCAGCGGCGTGAGCTGCCGCGGCGGCAATGCGCTCAAACCATCGCAGTATTTCCTCGGATTCATGAGTTATCAGCGGTTCTGGTTCGACCGCGACCGCTTCGCCGCCACGCTCGGCGGCGGCGCCATCAACAATCCCGGCCGCTATTTAGTTCTTCTGCCGCCAATCAACGGCGCCACCGCCATCACCGGCACGCCCTACTTCACCGAAAATCCCGGCGACCCCTTCAAGGCCTGGGATGCGTCCTTCACCTTCGACTATATGCCCAAGCAGTTCCTCACCTGGCGGTTTGAATATAACCACCGCGGCTCGAGCGTTCCCTACTTCACCGGCCCCGGAGGCGTAACGCCTCCCGGCGGCGACACCGGCAATCCGGGCCAGCTCATTCCGGGCTGGGTTCCCGATCTGACCAGGCACGAGAACCGCCTCATCATGGCGATCCTGGTGAAATTGTGAAAGCTTTTATTTTCCTTCCAGCAGAAACGTCGGAGCCAGGCCGGTCAGCGTGGAAAATCCGCTCGATCCGGCCACGCTCAGCCAGCTCGAGCAGCCATGCACCTTGCCCAGGAAGGAGTGCGGATGCACGTCGATCTGCATCTCCTTCATCATCAGGCTGCCGTACTGCAGCAGCGGGAACACGCTGCGCGCCGGCTCGGCCACTTCCTGCACCACGTAGGGAATCCGCATGGCCTGCCGCAGCGCTTTCTCCCAGCCCAGCTCGTCGGTGGCCGCGCCCAGCACCGGGCCCAACTCCGCCGAATCGTCATTGGGCTTCAGCACCAGCTTCTCGCGGTGCTTCATCACAAAGTCCGGCAGATCGACGGTGTGGCCTCGAAAGGTCGTCTTGGTGGCCTGCACCAGCCGCGTCCAGGGAATGAATTCGCGGATCGCGCGCTTCTCCGCCGCCGGAAAATTCGCGGTCACCGCGTCGTCCGTCAGCAGATCGAAAACCGCCTTCTTGGTCCCCAGCTCCGAGCGGAAACTGTTCACCACGCACACCGCGCGGTCTTTGTAGGCCCGCACCAGCGGATGCGACAAATCAAACCGCACCAGAAATTCTTGCAGCCGGAGGCGCCGGTAGACCAGATCGATGGCGAAATCCCCCCGGCGCAGAACCCCCGCGCGATATTCCAACTGATCGGGCGAGACAATTTCGGTGGGATATCCCTCGCGCGTGAAAAACTCCGCCAGCAGCGCGTAATCGCTCAAATCCGCGGGCTGGAACGGCGGCCGGAACTCCACAATGGCGATGCGCGGCTTGTTCTTGCCGCCGAATTCCTTATACGACTTCAGCAGCGCGCTCAGCAGATACTTGGTTCCCGGCAGCTTGGTCAGCTTATATTTTTTGCGGAATTCCTTCATCGGCGGCGCGTCGTAGTACAGATCCGCCAGCGCCTCCCCGTAGACCACGCCGGCCGGCGCGTCGGAGTGATGCGCGACAAAGCGGACCGATCCGTTGTTCAGATTGGCGTCCAGCAGCCCGGTCACGCTGAAAGCCGCGTAGCCCGGATCCACCTGCGCCAGCATCCGCTCCGCCGGTAAAAGCTGCATGCGCGCCAGCAGCGCCGGCGTCGCCAGCGCCATCTGCTGAACCCGCGCGATCGCCGACAATAAAGCCTCCGCCGCCTTTACCAGACCCCGGTACTGCCGATTCGTGATAAAATGCGGCCGCAACACCGGCGAGATCGGCCGGTTCCCCAGCTTGCCCGCCTTCATGCGATCCTGTAATGCCTTGGCCCAGGCCAGGTCGATGTACGGCTCGCTCTCGATCAATTTGTGGTAACGGGCGATCGCCTCGCTCACCTGGTTCATGTGTGTTCTAACCGACAGTATCGCACGGCTTCTACGGAATTGAAAAGGGATGGAGCTTCAAGAATCTCCCTCATTTTATTGAAAATAATAGATTTATTGTGCCTTTGCGGTCCGAACAAGGCCTCCCCCCGGCGGGCTTCTGAGCCTCCTCCCGGCCCCGGGCGCACGTTATCGCTGATTCGCCTTTAGGATCTTTTTCCGCAGCCGGATCGACTTCGGCGTGACTTCCACCAGCTCGTCCTCGCGAATAAATTCGATGGCCTGCTCCAGATTCAAAATCCGCGGAGGCACCAGCCGGATCGCCTCGTCGGCGGTGGAGGCGCGCATATTCGTCAGCTTCTTTTCCTTCACGATGTTCACGTTCAGATCGGCGCCGCGCGCGTTCTCGCCGACAATCATGCCTTCGTAAACTTCCGTTCCCGGCTCGATGAACATCTCCCCGCGCTCCTGCAAATTGAAGATCGCATGGCCGGTCGCCTTGCCCGGCCGGTCGGCCACCAGCGACCCGGTGGGCCGCGTCGCAATCTCCCCCTGCCACTCGATGTATCCGTCAAACAGCGAGTTCATGATCGCGGTGCCGCGCGTGTCCGTCAACATTTCGCTGCGCAGGCCGATGAGTCCCCGCGAGGGCACCCGAAACTCCAGCCGCACGCGCCCGGAGCCGTGATTGATCATTTTCGCCATCTTGCCCTTGCGCTGCCCCAGCTTTTCGATCACCACGCCGACAAACGCTTCCGGGCAGTCGATGACCAGCAACTCCACCGGCTCCGATAACTTTCCGCCGATCATTTTCGTCAGAATCTCGGGCTTGCCGACGGCCAGCTCGTAGCCTTCCCGCCGCATCATCTCGATCAGAATGGCAAGCTGGAGCTCGCCCCGGCCCATGACCTTGAACGAATCCGGCCCGCCCGCTTCCTCCACGCGAATCGACACGTTGGTGAGCAGCTCCTTCTCCAGCCGCTCGCGCAAATTCCGGGAGGTGACGTAGGTTCCTTCCCTGCCGGAAAAGGGCGAGGTGTTGATCGTGAAGGTCATGGCGATGGTCGGCTCGTCGATTTGAATCTTGGGCAAAGGCGCGGGATCCTCCGCGCTGGTCACCGTTTCGCCGATGGTGATGCCCTCCACGCCGGCGATGGCGAGGATGTCGCCCGGCCTGCCGATGGTCTCGTCCACGCGCTTCAAGCCTTCAAAGGAATAAAGCTTGGTGATCCTGGTCCGGTGAAGCGAGCCGTCCAGTTTGGCGATGCCCACTTCCTCCCCATGGCGAAGCGTGCCGTTGAACACGCGGCCGATCGCCAGCCGCCCCAGATAATCGGAGTAATCCAGATTCGCCACCAGCAGTTGCAGGACGCCCGCGGGATCGCCCGCCGGAGCCGGAATATGCTCGGCGATCGCTTCAAATAACGCCCGCAAATCCGTCTCGCCGCCCTCCGGATCGCGCCGCGCGATGCCCAGCTTCGCGTTGGTGTAAATCACCGGAAAGCCGAGCTGATCCTCGGTCGCGTCCAGGTCAATGAACAAGTCGTAAATCTCGTTTAAAACTTCCTTGATCCGCGCGTCCGGCCGGTCGATTTTATTGATCACCACGATCTGCGGCAATTTTGCTTCAAGCGCTTTCATCAGCACGTAGCGCGTCTGCGGCAGCGGGCCTTCGCTGGCGTCCACCAGCAGCATCACGCCATCCACCAGCTTCAGCGCGCGCTCCACTTCGCCTCCGAAATCGCTGTGGCCGGGCGTGTCGACGATGTTGATTTTGATGTCGCCATAACGCACGCCGGTCGCTTTGGCCAGAATGGTGATGCCGCGCTCGCGCTCGAGTTCGTTCGAATCCATCGCGCGCTCGGCCACCTGTTCGTTGGCGCGGAAAATTCCGGACTGGCGGAACATCGCGTCGACCAGCGTCGTCTTGCCGTGATCGACGTGCGCAATAATCGCCACATTCCGGATGAAGGGGTTGCGATGCATGAGTGAACTTCCATGTTCGCACGGCTATCATCTGGATTTCCGTCACCGGCCCGCCTATCCTTCCTCCTGGCGCGCCTGCGGCCGTCACTGCGGGCAGACGGGAAACGGGATATGCCGCCCGGAATTTCGCCTTACGACTCTAATCGCGGCGGGCAATCCGCCGACGTACGGATTAATTGGCTCACCTCGCGGCAGGCGGGAGAGAAACCTCCGACGCTCTCCCGCCCGGCCGCTTCCTGCGGGCGCGCCATGCCACAATCGAACCAGTGCCCGATCTTCCCTCAGTGGTCATCGTCGGACGCCCCAATGTGGGCAAATCGACCTTGTTTAACGCCATCTTAGGCTCGCGCCGGTCGATCGTCGGCGACGAGCCCGGCATCACGCGCGACCGCATCCACGGCCAGGCCGATTACCACGGCCGGCGCTTCGAGCTGATCGATACCGGCGGCATCGTCGCCAACGACGCCGATCTCATCCCCTCGGAAATTTTCAAGCAGGCGCTGGCCGCCCTCCAGCGCGCGGCGCACGTGATCTTTCTCATCGACGGGCGCGCCGAAATCACCGCCGCCGACCGCGAGCTGGCAACCCTGCTTCGCCGCCTCGGCAAGCCCGTCGCGCTGGCCGTCAATAAGATCGACGCCCCCCACCGTGAACATCTCGCCCACCAGTTCCATGAACTGGGCTTCCACGACATTTTCCCGATCTCGGCCGAGCATCATCTGGGCCTGGACCCGCTGCTGGATCACCTCACCCGCGATTTCCCCTCGCAAGAGCCCGAAGAAGCCGCGCCGGCCGCGCCCGAAAACAGAATCAAAGTGGCCATCATCGGCCGCCCCAACGTCGGCAAATCGACCCTGCTCAACGCCTTCGCCGGCGCCGAGCGCGCCATCGTTTCCCCGGTCGCCGGCACCACGCGCGACGCCGTCGATGAAACCGTCCAGCACAACGGCCTCGAATACGTCTTCGTCGATACCGCGGGAATCCGCCGCAAGGGCAAAACAAAGTTGATGGCGGAAAAACTGAGCGTGGTAATGGCGCGCCGCCATCTGCGCATGGCCAACGTCGCGCTGCTGGTGCTCGACGCCACCGAAGGCGTGCTCGCGCTCGACGCCACCATCGCCGGATACGCCCAGCAAGAGGGCCGCGCGATGGTGATCGTGGTCAACAAATGGGACGCGGCGAACACCGGAAAACGCAAATTTCTGGAGGATCTGCGGGATTCGCTAAAATTCCTCGATTACGCCGAAATTGCGTTCGTTTCCGCGCAAAAACGCACCGGTTTGCGCGCTGTTTTCGGAATGATCCGCCGCGCCTGGGAATCGGCTTCCCGGCGGATCCCCACCGGCGAACTGAACCGCTTCGTGGAATCCCTGCATTGGGAATACGACATGAAGATCTACTATATGACCCAGGTTTCCGTGCGCCCGCCGTCGTTTCTTGTTTTCACCGACCGCGCCGGCGATCTGCATTTTTCCGCCGAGCGCTATCTCATCAACCGCCTGCGCGAGCGCTTCGGCTTCCAAGGCACTCCTCTGGTGATCCGGACCCGCCGCAGATAACGCCCGCGCCTCGCCGCAGGCCGTATAATGTGGAGGAACCCGCCGATGATCACGCTGGCGACGTCGGAAAATTCGACGATCCATCTGCATCCCCGCGATAACGTCGCCATCGCCCGGGTGCCCCTGGGGCCCGGCGCGGCGGTGCGCGGCGTCACCTCGCGCGCGCCAATTCCGGCCGGACACAAAATCGCGCTGCGCCCCATCGCGCCCGGCGAAAAGGTGATCCGCTACGGCCAGATCATCGGCCGCGCCAAGACGCAGATCGAGCCGGGCGATCATGTCCACACCCACAATCTCGGCTTTGAGGAGCTGGCGCTTGACTACGAATTTCCCGCCGAGGAAATTCCGATCCCCGCGCCGCCCGCCGACGCGCCCACGTTTATGGGGTATGCACGCGCGGATGGACGCGCGGGAACGCGGAATTATATCGCGGTGGTCGCGGCCAGCAACTGCGCCGCGCACACGGCGGAATTGATCGCGGCGAGTTATGCGGCCCAGACCATGCCGGAAAATGTCGACGGCGTGGTGGCGTTCCCCCATGGGGAAGGCTGCGGCCACACGATCGGTCCGGATACGCGGCAGTTGCAGAGGACGCTCGCCGGGGTGCTGGACCATCCCAATGTTTTTTCGGCGGTGCTGCTGGGCCTGGGATGCGAGGTCAACCAGATCGGCCACTACAAGGCTCCCGTGGCCCTGACGCTGCAAGCAAGCGGCGGCACGCGCGCGACGGTCGACGCGGCGCGGCGCGAGATCGACCGGATGATCGGTCTGGCGTCGAAGGAAAAGCGCGTCGAAACGCCGGCATCGAAAATTGTTCTGGGGCTGAACTGCGGCGGATCGGATTCCTTCAGCGGCATCACCGCCAATCCGGCGCTGGGCGTCTGCTCGGATCTGATCGCGCAGGCGGGCGGATCGGCCGTGCTGGCCGAGACCACCGAAATTTTCGGCGCCGAGCACCTGCTGGTGCGGCGCGCGCGCAATCGCGCGGTCGCCGAAAAGCTGCTCGGATGCATCCGCCAGTACCAGGCGTATTTGAGCCGCTTTGCCGGCAGCAGCTTCGACGATAATCCCACGCCGGGAAATAAAGAAGGCGGACTGTCGAACATTCTGGAAAAATCGCTGGGCGCGGTGGCCAAGGCGGGAACCACCACGCTGAACGATGTCGTCGATTACGCCGAGCGCGTGAGCACGCCCGGCTTTGTTTTCATGAACACGCCGGGCTACGATCCGGTATCGCTCACCGGACTGGCGGCCGGCGGCGCCAACCTGATCGCGTTCACCACCGGCCGGGGAAGCGCCATCGGCTTTGCTACCGTTCCGGTGATTAAGATCGCGAGCAATTCGAACACCTTCGCCCGCATGCGCGACAATATGGACGTGAACGCCGGGCGCATCGCCGATGGAGCGGCGACGGTGAGCGAAGTCGGCCGGGAAATTTTCGCGCTGCTGCTGCGCGTCGCCTCCGGCGAACGCACCGCCAGCGAACGCCTGGGCCATCACGAGTTCGTGCCGTGGCGGATCGGGCCGGTGTTGTAGTTGGAGAAGTCGGATAAGCGGAATTCAGGAGTCAGAATGCGGATCGCGATTTGGTTTGCTGCCACCGTTTCTTTACTGGCGCAGGGCGTGAAGGCGCCGGAGAAGTCGGCCTTCGATAAGGCGACGCTGGAGGCCTATCTGCGCAACGTCGAGCTTTGGAATCCCGGCGTCGAGGTGAAGATCGACAACGCCAAGCCGTCGGCGGAGATTCCCGGCTTGTTCGAGGTCGGCGTTCATTTAAGCTACAAGGGCGCCAGCCAGGATCTGCGCTATTTCGTCTCAAAAGACGGCAAAAAGATCGTGAAAGGCGAGGTTTACGACGTCAACCAGAGCCCGTTTCAAGCCAATCTGGACAAGTTGAAGACCGCCTCGCGCCCCAGCTTCGGGCCCGCCGCCGCTCCGGTGACCATGGTGGTGTTCAGCGATTTCCAATGCCCGGTATGCAAGGAGGAAGCAACGGTGCTGCGCCAGAACGTGGCCACCGAGTTTAAAGACAAGGTCCGCGTGGTGTTCACCGATTTCCCGCTGGAACAGATTCATCCCTGGGCCCGGCAGGCGGCCGTCGCCGGCCGCTGCGTCTACAAGCAGGACGCGGCGAAGTTCTGGGATTACTTCGATTGGGTCTACGAAAACCAGCAGTCCATCGGGCTGGATAATTTCAGCAGCAAATTCCAGACCTTCGCCAGCGATAAGGGCCTGGACGGGATGGCGCTCGGCGCCTGCGTGGCGGGCAAGGCGGGCGAACAGGAGGTGGCCGCGGAACTGGACGAGGGACGCTCGCTTCAGATTCAGGCGACGCCGACCATTTTCCTCAACGGCAGGAAGCTGGAAGGCGGGGTGCCGTGGCAGACGCTGGAAACGCTGATCAACATCGAATTGGATCATCTGGCCAAGATGGCGGAAGCGGACAAGTGCTGCGAAGTGGGCATTCCGAAGGTCGTGAAGCAATAATGCGCCGGCGGCGGGCGTTTCTTGTTTTCCTGTTCGCCGCAAGCCTCCCGGCGGCGGAAATCAACCCGCAAACTTATCTCGAGGAGGTGAAATTTCTCGCCTCGCCGGAGATGAAAGGCCGCGCGACGGGATCGCCGGAGCTCGAAAAAGCGGCCGAGTATCTCGCCGCCAAATTCAAATCCTTTGGACTGGAGCCGGCGGGCGGAAAATCGTTCGAGCTGGCGTTCCCGGTGACCATGGGCGCCACGCTGGGCGCGAACAATCATCTTCGCTGGGGCGGCGAAGAGGAAGCGGTTCAGCCGTTCCGCTTTTCCTCCAGCGGGACGGCCGCGGCCGAGGTGGTCTTCGCCGGCTACGGCATCACCGACCCGCAGGCGCACTACGACGATTATTCCGGCATCGACGTCCGCGGCAAGATCGTGCTGATCCTGCGGCATGAGCCGAAAGAGTCGAAGGATCTTTCCGATAACGCGACCTTTGCGTTCAAGGCGTCGAACGCCAAAATGCACGGCGCAAAAGCGGTGATTCTCATCAACGATATGGCGGCGCATCCCGGCTCCTCCGACGATTTCGAGAAATTCGGCGCGGCCGCGGGGCCGGCCGACGCGGGAATCATTTTCGCGCAGATGCACGCCGCCGATGCGGAGAAAATCGTCAAGAATCTGCGCGCCGCCGAGGAAGCGATCCGGCGCGACGGCAAACCGTACTCGTTTCCGACCGGGGTGGCGGCGTCCATTTCGGCGGACATTCACCGCGAAACAAAAATGGTCCACAATGTTGCGGCGTATCTTCCCGGCCAGACCGCGGAGTACGTGGTGATCGGCGCGCACTACGACCATCTGGGGCTGGGCGACGAGCATTCGCTCGCGCCGTCGCTGATCGGGCGCGTCCATCCCGGCGCGGACGACAACGCCTCCGGAACCGCGGGCGTGATCGAGCTGGCGCGGTGGTTTTCCGGACAACCGAAACATCGCCGCGGTATTTTGTTTTTAGCCTTCGCGGGCGAGGAACTGGGCCTGCTCGGCAGCGAGTGGTATGTGAATCACCCGGCGCTGCCGCTTCACAACGCCGTAGCCATGATCAACATGGACATGATCGGCCGCATCCGCGACGGCAAGGTTTATGTCGGCGGAAGCGGCACGGGATCGACCTTCGCCCGGCTGTTCGGGGAAGTCCAGGCGCCGGCCTCGCTGCACCTGGAGCTGTCGGAAAAGACCGGCTACGGCTCAAGCGACCACACCTCGTTCACCTCGAAGCAGGTGCCCGTGCTGTTTTTCTTCTCCGGCCTGCACGGCGACTACCACAAGCCGAGCGACACGGCGGATAAAATCGACGCGCCGGCCGCGGCCGCGCTGCTCGACTACATCGCCGATTTGACGGATCGGCTGGAAAGCGACCCGGCGCGGCCGAAATTCGAGCGCGTCGCCGAGCCGGCTCCCTCATCGATGAACTCCGGCGGAGGATCGGGCTATGGGCCGGAGTTCGGCAGCATTCCCGACTTCAATGAGCCGCCCAAGGGCGTCCGCTTCGCCGACGTGCGCGACGGCACGCCGGCAGCCAGAGCCGGGCTCAAAGCGGGCGATATTCTGATCGAATTCGACGGCAAGGAGATCGGCAATCTATATGATTTCACTTACGCCCTGCGCGCCCACAAGCCTGGGGATCTGGTACTAGTCAAGGTGATTCGCGGGTCGCAAATAATTGAGGCGAAAGTACTGCTTACGCAACGGCGGTGATCTGCGATACTTGGGCAGACAGCCAACCGTTATGACCCCATCGAAGACGCTTCCGCCGTTGATTCTTCACCCGTTCGCGGATTCGACCGGACCGGACAAACTGGTCGAAAGCTCGCGCGCCAGCCTGATGCTGCAAGGGCTGCTGCCCTCCGGCGAGCGGAGCGCGGACGAGCTCGACCGCGCGCTGCTTGAAGGACGATACTGCGAAATCCGCATGTTGTTCTACGTCGGCAAGGATCTGCTGCGCTGGATCGAGCAGTGCCTGGAGCATATCGGCCGCCAGCCGGAGGAGCGCAATCCGGGGATCAAGTATCAGAGCTTCGCGGCGTATCTGGTCCATCATACGCCGCCCGCCGTGCAGGCCAAGCTGCGGAAGTGGGGCGTGGCCGATTACCAGGCAATCTTCATGCGCGCGCTGGGGCTGAACGCGATCCTGGCCGACGTGCCGCGGCGCGAGCTGCTGTCCGATCACTTTATCCGGAATTATTATCGCTACGCGGATCAGATGTTCGCCTGCCGGCAGAGCGAGACCCCCTTCGCCGATATTTCCCAGATCGGCTTTGAGTTTGAGATTTACGCCTCGGGCGAGTATTCGCGGATGCTCGAACGCGAGTGGGCCGAGCCGGAACCCGGCCGTTCCTAACCGCAGCGACCGCTGCGTTATTTCGAGGTCAGGGCCAGAACCGCGTAGGATGTAGCGGCATCCGCCATGAAACGGCCGATATCGCTTGCCGGATCGCGCTGCTTGTTCACCGACCAGGCCGGCCAAAACCCTCCGGCCGCGTCCTGATGGCTCGCGAGCCAAGCCAGGCCGCGTTTGAGCGACGCATCGTCGCGCCGCACGCCGGATTGCTCGAACGCATAGCTGACCAGGCCCGTCGCGTAGCCGTCGCTGCGCGTTTCCAGCGGCGTTTTGTCATTGCGCGTCCAATCGCCGATGAGAGCCGAGAGCGTCCAGCCGCCGTCGGCCTGCTGCTTGCCGCGCAACTCCGCGAGAATCGATTTCGTTTCGGCGGCGCTCAGCAGCTCCGGCATTCGCGCGGCGGCGTACAGCAGGAAAATTTTGTTGAAATCGATCTGCGAATCGCGATTTTTTTTCAAATAATCGATCGCCAGCCGCAGTTTGTCCTGCACCTGCCGGCGGTATTCGGCCGGGGCAAAACTTGCCGCGTAAACAGCGAGCGTCGCGCCCCAATACGGCGATCTTTCGTTTTCCCACGGCGCGTTATGAAAATCGAACCACGGCCAGGACCCGTCCGGCTTTTGCAAGGACCACATATTTTCGAGCGCCAGCCGGGCGTCGGCGCCGAAGCGTCCGGCGCGGGCGTCGTAGCTGGCCAGCACCAGCGCATTCAGCACCGCCTCCACGCCGCGCGACTCGGCGGCCTTGCCGGGTCCGGATTTATCGCTGTAGAACGGCTCCATCTGGCTCCAGCCGCGAACGCGGGTGGTGATGTTGGCGATCATCTTGCGCTCCTGCTCGCCGGGCCCGGTTTCACCGAGGGCGTTCCACAGCGCCGGGCGCGCCAGCGCGTAGGGAACGGAGGTGTGGCAGGAAGTGCAGAACGTCCCGTGATCGCGCTGCGAGCGGGACCAGGTGGACCACCAATCGGCCCGGTAATCGAGATAGGCCGCCGCGGATTTGCCGCTCCAGGCCGGCGCAGCCTCGCTTGAGGAGCCGTCGGAAGCGGCAAAACACGCCGAAACCGCCAACGCAAAGAACGCCAGCCGCATATGCCTCAGTGTACACCCGCACCCGGCGGAGGGGATTGACGGGCGGAGGGGATTGAGTTGAAGCGCGCAACCTAGATCGCGCGGCCCTTCCATCGCACCGGACGGCCGAGGAGGGCCGCGGCGGCGGAGCGGTAGACGATGGGGAGCATCAGGTAAACCGCAAGCGGCGCCTGAATCGCGCGCCACACATTCCTGTACCAGACCAGCATCGCGAGCATCGGCGCAAACCCAAAAATCCACGCGGCGGCCGATTCGTGGATCACGATCAGCCAAAGCAGCACGGGGAGCCACAAAGCCCATACCGATGCGGCCAAAAGCAGCATCGCGCCGAGGGCGAAGTTCAGCAGCAGAAACCGGCGGGCGGCCCGCCGGAAGGCCGCCTGGGGTTCACGGAAGCGCGCATGGGCCAGCATCTCCGCGCGGGCGATGCCGAAAGCCAGCCGGTGACGCCGGGCCAGCGCCGCGATCTTCAGATCGTCCACCAGGCTGTTCATCACGGCCGCATGCCCGCCCAAAAACTCATAAGCATCGCGCCGGGCAAGCAGGCATTGCCCGTTGAACGCGGCGGCCGGATCGCGGCGCGGGGCGACCGCGCTGAAAAACAGCATCTGCGCGTAGGGAAACAGAATGGTTTCGGGCCACCGCGCCAGCTCCGGGCGCGGAAGGATGGACAGGAAGGCCACCTTGCCCGCCTCCGCCGAGGCGATGGCGGATTCCAGAAAGCCGGGTGCGAAACGCAGGTCGGCGTCGGCAAAAAGGATCCAGCGCGAGGTGACCAGGCGCGCCCCGGCCAGGCATGCATTGGCCTTGCCGAGGGCGCCGCGCGGCAACGCCGGAGCCGGCAGAACTCCCGCGCCCGCCTTGCGCGCCGCTTCCGCCGTCCGGTCCGAGGAGTGATCGTCGACCACGATGACGGTATCGTGGGGCAGGCTGGAAACCGCGCGCGCGATGAAATCCTCCTCGTCGCGGGCGGGAATCACCACCATGCAATCCGGCGCCGGCTCGCCGGGAGGCAGCGGTTGAAGCTTCGGAATCGCCCGATAACGCCTGAGAGCCAGGAGGGAAGTTCCACAGATCCCGATGCCGGCCGCCAGCGGTAACCAAAGACTAAGTGGATGGAGGCTCAACCAATTAGGTGATGATAGCACGGATGGGGCGCCCGGTTTGAAATGTAAATATTAATATTATTTATCTATAAAATGTATTGCATTTAGAATTTTATTTCTGTATTCTGAGTGGCGAGAGAACGATGACCTTTTCGGAACCCAACCAGGCATTCCGGCGCCGCATCGGCCTCTCGACCGCAATTTTCCATCGCGCGCGGGCCAGCGCCCGTGGCGGGCGTGCAAGCGAAATTCTCGGGCTCATTCTTATTATTGGGGTCGGTGTATCCGGCCCCGCCTGAACGGCCCGATTTTAACGGAATCGTGGCCACTGGCGGGGGTGAACAAGCCTCCTACAGTGGCCTTTTTATTTAGGAGAAATGATGCTGAACGGCGCACAAATCGTGCTGGAATGTCTGAGGCGGGAAAAAGTCGAGTGCATTTTCGGATATCCGGGCGGAGTGACGCTGCCGCTCTACGACGCGATGTACGACTCGCCGATCCGCCACGTGCTGGTGCGGCATGAGCAGAATGCCTGCTTTGCGGCCGAAGGATGGGCGCGCGCGACCGGGCGGGTGGGCGTGTGCTGCGCGACCTCGGGTCCGGGCGCGACCAATCTGGTCACCGGCCTGGTGGACGCGATGATGGACTCGATTCCGGTGGTGGCGATTACCGGGCAGGTGCCGACGCGGCTGATCGGCAGCGACGCCTTTCAGGAGGCGGACACCTTCGGCATCACGCGCTCCTGCACCAAACACAATTTCTTGGTGAAGACGCTGGCCGATCTGCCGCAGGCGATCCACGAAGCGTTTCACATTGCGGCGACCGGACGGCCCGGGCCGGTGCTGGTGGATATTCCCAAGGATGTTTTCCAGGCGCGGGGCCGGTACGCTCCGGTGTCATCGATTCACCTGCCGGGGTACAAGGTTGTCACCGAAGGCCATGCCGGCCAGATCCGGCGCGCGGCGCAGATGATCTGGGAAGCGAAACGACCCTTGGTTTACGCGGGCGGCGGGATCATCGCCGCCGGCGCTTCGGAGGAGCTGCGGGCGTTTGTCGAACAGGTCGACGCGCCCGCGGTGTGCACGCTGATGGCGCTGGGCGCGCTGCCCGGCTCGCATCCGAATTTCGTGAGCATGCCGGGGATGCACGGCAGCTACGCGGCCAATATGAGCATGAGCGAGGCCGACCTGCTGATCGCGCTCGGGACGCGCTTCGATGATCGGGTGACGGGAAAACTCAGCGGCTTTGCGCCTCACGCCAAAGTGATTCATGTCGATATCGATCCGGCGGAGATCGGAAAGAATCGCGCGGCGGATCTGCCCATCGTGGGCGATGCCAAGCGCGTGCTCAGGAAGCTGAATCAGGCGCTGGCCGATTCCGCCGAGTTGAAACCGCTGAACGAAGCGGCGCGCGCGGCCTGGCGGGAACGCGTCGGGGAATGGAAACGCCGGCATCCGCTGGAGCCGGAATTTTCCAGCGAGGAGATCAAACCCCAGCACCTGATTTCCGAGATGGACCGGATTTCGGGCGGCGAGGCGATCGTGGCGAGCGACGTGGGCCAGCATCAGATGTGGGCCGCGCAGTTAATGCGCTTCAATCATCCGCGCCTGTGGATCAATTCGGGCGGGCTGGGATCGATGGGCTTCGGACTGCCGGCGGCGATCGGCGCGCAGATGGCGCGGCCCGATGCGCTGGTGTTCGCGCTGCTGGGCGACGGCGGATTCCAGATGTCGATTCCGGAGCTGGCCACCATCGCCAACGAGCGGCTTCCGGTGAAGATCATCGTCATGAACAACGGTCATCTGGGGATGGTCCGGCAGTGGCAGGCGCTGTTTTATCACAACCGGCTGTCGCAGGTGACGCTCGAAGGGTTTCCCGATCCGGAGAAACTGGCGGGCGCTTATGGCCTCCCCGGCCGGATGGTCGAAGCTCCGGGCGAGCTGCGGCGCGCCTTGCGGGAGTGCGTGGAGGAGCCCGGTCCGTATCTGCTGAATGTTCGCGTGTCGCCTTTTGAAAATGTGTATCCCATGGTGCCGGCCGGCGCGGCGATCACGGAAATGGTGCTCGCCCCGCCGCAGCCGGTGGAGGCGACCTGAGATGCTGCAACTGATTTCGTTGTTGATGGAAAACAAGCCGGGCGCGTTGATGCGCGTCACCGGACTGCTGACGGCGCGCGGCTACAACATCGAAAGCCTGTCGGTGGCGCGGACGCTTGATCCGGAGCTTTCCCGGATGAGCATCGTCGTCGAGGTCGAGCCGCCGCAGCGCGCGCAGTTGATCAAGCAGATGAACAAGCTGATCAATGTGCTGCAAGCCGTGGATCTGACCGAAGCCGCGGCGGTGCGCCGCGAGCTGGCGCTGGTGCGCGTGCGGGTGAGCCGCGAAAATCGCACCGTGATCTTGAAGGAAGCGGAAATTTTCGGCGCGCGGCCGGTGGATTCCTCCCTCGACGGGTTCGCGCTGGAGGTCACCGGCGATCCGGAAAAAATCGACGAATTTATCGCCGTCATGGGCGCTTACGGCGAAATCGAAGTGACCAGGTCGGGATTGGTGGCGGTGTCGCTGGAGGCGAAGAAGCCGCGCCTGTCGCCGCCGGTGTTGAAGGAAGAAGGAATCGCGCAGAATGCGTAGAGCAAGCGCCCGGGAGAAAAGACATGGCTAGAAGATTTTACGAAAAAGACGGCGATTTATCGCTTTTAAAAGGAAAGACCATCGCGATCATCGGCTACGGCAGCCAGGGGCACGCGCACGCGCTCAACCTGCGCGACTCCGGGCTGGAGGTCGTGGTCGGGCTGCACGCGGCCAGCGCCAGCCGGGCCAAGGCCGAATCGGCCGGTCTGCGCGTGCTTTCCACCTCCGAGGCCGCCCAAGCCGCGAGCGTGATTATGGTGGTGACGCCGGATCACGTTCAGGCCGATATCTATCACCACGACATCGCGCCACATCTGGCGGCGGGAAAAACGCTGATGTTCGCGCACGGCTTCAACATTCATTACGGGCAGATTAAACCCGCGCCGAACGTGGACGTCTCCATGATCGCGCCCAAGGCGCCGGGCCACCGGGTGCGCGAGCTGTTCAGCGAAGGCATCGGCGTGCCGGCGCTGGTCGCCGTGCATCAGAACCCGTCGGGACGCGCGCTGGAGCAGGCGCTGGCCTACGCTCTGGCGCTGGGATGCCTCAAGGCCGGCGTGATTGAGACGACCTTCAAGGAAGAAACCGAAAGCGATCTGTTCGGCGAGCAGGCGGTGCTGTGCGGCGGCGTCAGTGAGCTGATCCGCGCCGGGTTCGAGACGCTGGTCGAGGCCGGCTACGCTCCGGAGATCGCCTATTTCGAGTGTCTCCACGAATTGAAGCTGATTGTCGATCTGATTCAGGAAGGCGGGCTCGGCTACATGCGCTTTTCGGTCTCCGACACGGCCGAATATGGCGACTACACCTGCGGCAAACGGGTGGTAAACGCCCAGACCCGGCAGGAGATGAAAAAAATCCTGAGCGAAGTGCAGTCGGGCGAGTTCGCCCGCCAGTGGATCAACGAAAACAAGACCGGCGGCCCCAATTTTCTGAAGATGCGGGAAGAGGCCAAAAATCAGCCGCTCGAGCGCGTCGGCGCGGAGCTGCGGCAGATGATGTCCTTCCTGAACAGGAAGCAGGGAACGGGCATCCCGGCGGGAGCATGAGCCGTCCCGAGGCGGCCCGGCGCCGCCGGATTGCGATTTTTTGAGGAGCATCCGATGAAGGTTTTCACGCTCGACACGACCTTGCGCAGCGGAACCCAAGGGGAAAATGTCAGCTTTTCGACAGAGGACAAGCTGCTGATCGCGGGCAAGCTGGATGAGCTGGGCATCGATTACGTCGAAGGCGGATGGCCCGGATCCAGCGTTCGCGATGCGGAGTTTTTCGCGGCCGCGCGCGATTTGAATCTTAAGCACGCCCGGTTGGCGGCCTTCGGCGCCCTCCGCGCGCCGGGCAAGCGCGCCGAAGACGACCCTGGTATTCAAGCCCTGCTCGCAGCGGATACGCCGGTGGTTTCGGTCTTCGGCTCAACGCTGGCCGCGGGCGGCGCAGGCGAGGAGGATAGCCTGGCCCGGATCGCCGATACCGTGCGTTATCTCAAATCGCGCGGCAAGGAGGTTATCTACGACGCCGGGCACTTCTTCGACGGCTATGCGGCGGACCGGGAGTTCGCGCTGCGCACGCTCGAAGCCGCCAAAGACGCCGGAGCGGATCTGCTGGTGTTGTGCGACACCCATGGCGGCACGCTCACCAGCCGTGTTGCGGCGGTCTGCGCGGAGGTGCGGCGGAGGTTCAGCGGCGTGCTGGGCATCCAGGCGCATAACGACGCCGATCTGGCGGTGGCCAATACGCTGGCGGCGGTCGAGCAGGGATTCACGCACGTGCAGGGCTGCGTCAACGGTTACGGGGAACGCTGCGGCAACGCCAATCTGATTTCGGTGGTGGCCAATCTCGAACTCAAAATGGGGCACCAGACCATCGGCAGGGAGCGGCTCCAGCATCTCACCGGCGCGGCGCGCCTGGTGGCCGAACTGGCGAACCTGCCGCTGCGCGGCGATCAGCCCTACGTCGGCCACAGCGCTTTCGCCCACAAGGGCGGCATGCACGTGAGCGCGGTTTTAAAGCGGGCCGCCGGCGGGCACATCGATCCCAAGGCGGTGGGCAACCGGCAGCGCGTGCTGCTCAGCGATCTTTCCGGGCGCGGCGGCGTGCTTTACCGGCTCAAGCAGCACGGCCTGGAAGACAAGCTCGACGAGGCGGGGCGGCGCGAGCTGCTGGACCGCATCCGGCAGATGGAGATGCAGGGCTACGAACTGGAAGCGGCTGAAGGCACCTTCGAGCTGGTGGTGCGCGAGGCGCTCAATCCGGGGTTGAAGTTTTTCGAGGTGCTCAGCTATGAGGTGAAAACGACGGCGCTCGGCTCGACCGCCACGGTCACGCTCAAGGCGGGCGACGGGGTCCACACCGCGACCGCGGCGGGCAACGGTCCGGTCAACGCGCTGGACCTGGCGCTGCGGAATTGCCTGTCCAGCCTTTACCCGGAGATCGCCAAGGTGCGGCTCACCGATTACAAGGTGCGGATGCTGGATGCCCGCAAAGGAACGGCGGCGCGGGCCCGCGCGCTGGTGGAGTGGAGCGACCACCGGCGAAGCTGGACCACCGTCGGCATCTCCGAGAACACCATCGAGGCCAGTTGGTTTGCGCTGGTGGACGCGCTGCGGCTCGAATTGATGCGGCTGGCCGAACAAGACCCGGCCATCGAGCGGGTGGTCGAGGATTACTGCTGGGGCGTCTGAAAGCGGCCGCGCCGGCCGCAAATGCTAGAATCGTTGAAAGCGGGCCGGTAGCTCAGTTGGTAGAGCATCGCACTTTTAATGCGGTGGTCGCGGGTTCGATTCCCGCCCGGCTCACCAGTTCCTGAATTGTCCGGACCGGACCCAGGCGATTGGGAAAGATTGTTTTTCTCGCTGTACAGGCAGATGCGGCCGTATAACCGGCATCCGCCGCCGCAACAGCAGCGGGTCCAGACACCCCCTGAAGGCGCTAAAGCTTCGTTTCACGCCTGCCGATTACCCCTTGGGACTATGTATCGCTTAGTCCTATGCGCGGGAGGAAACAAATCGGCTCATGAAACGCACTATCTGGTTGATCATCGGGTTGCTGCTGGCCTGCGCGGGGGGTATTGCCCAGACCATCTCGACGGTCGACATCAGCGTTAATCCGCCCGGAGCGCAGTTTCTGGTCGACGGCAACTCCTACATCACGCCGCAGGTCTTCCCCTGGCCGGCGGGAAGCAAACACATTGTGCAGTTTCCGCTTTCCTTTGATCAGAACGGCAACCCGGTGACCTATCAAGGCGCGCTGAACGGAAACGTCCGCTATAGCTTCAACGGCTGGACCTCCAGTTTGGGCCCGATCCCGGGCACCGTGGATCCGCTTACCAACAGCAATTACATTACGGTGACGGCCGGTCCGTCGTTGACCTCCATCGTGGCGAATGTCACTACCAGCTTCCTGGTTTCGATCAACTTCCCGAACGGCACGAACGGGGCCAACAACCCCTGCGCGGGGGCGCCGGCAAGTCCCGTGTCGGGGACGCAGGGGCTGTTTTATCTGGACGGCCAGTGCTATGGCCAAAGCACAGCCATTTTTGTCCCTGCCGGCACCCACACCGTAACCGGGTATCCATATCCGGGCTGGGTGTATTACGCGACCCTGGTGAACTCGTTCCAGGCCCCGCCCGGCGCGACCGTGGATATTGAGGCTCCGGCGACGATAACACCAGAGTTTTCGGTGGCGAAACGGGTCAATTTCATTACCAATCCGCTGGGTTTGAATATTATTGTCGATGGATCGATCGTTCCCACGCCGAACAGCAATGCCGCGGCGAGCGATGGGGTAAGCTGCCAACCCGATTATTCGCGCCTTCCCCCCAACGCTCCCCCCGGATTCACGCCGCTGTGCCTTGGCCAGTTCGATTTTCTGCCGGGCTCGGTGCATCACATCGGAGCTCCGGTTTACCAGCTCGACACCGTGGGCAACTACTGGGATTTCAGCCAGTTCGATAACGGCCTGGGGCAGAACGCCGCCTACACCGCGCCCTGGACCACCAGCTATCCCGACACCATCACGGCCGAATTCGTTTCCGGCACCGACACCACGATCCTGACCAATCCGCAGGGGTTGAAGGTGATGATCGACGGGCGCGACAACTGGCCTGGGTATAACTTCTATTGGGGCGCGGGCACCACCCATACCCTCAGCGCCGAATCGCCGCAGACCGACGCCCATGGCCGCGTCTGGACGTTCACCGGATGGAGCGATGGCGGCGCGCAGACCCACACCATCACCGTTCCGGCCGGGGCCAGGAACTTCGCCTTGACGGCGAGCTACGCGGAGCTGGCGCAGGTCATCGTCACCAGCTCCACCACCGGTTTGAACTTCACCGTCGACGGCAATCCCTGCACGACGCCGTGCTCGATCAGCAAGGCCGGCGGATCGTCGTCGCAGATCGTGGCTCCGGCCAATATCCCGGCCGGCCCGGGCTCGCGCTTCCAGTTCGTTTCCTGGTCCGATGGCGTCACCACGCCCTCGCGCACGGTCACCTTCAGCCAGAACACGATCACGCTGACGGCCAACTATCAGATCGCGTTCCTGCTCACGGCGGTGTCGAATCCGCCCGCCGGCGGAGGGTTCGCCGCAGTGCCGCCGTCGCCCGACGGCTATTATCTGAGCGGAACGCCGGTGGCGATCACGGCCAGCGCCAACAACGGATATAAATTCGCGCACTGGGAAGGCGATCTTTCCGGGACTTTGCCCAGCGGATACCTGACCATGTCCAGCCCGCACACGGTGCAGG
This sequence comes from Terriglobia bacterium, assembly GCA_021324615.1. GTDB lineage: Bacteria > Acidobacteriota > Terriglobia > Bryobacterales > Bryobacteraceae > Palsa-187. The sequence goes on from JAJPIT010000062.1 coordinate 67,024, forward strand.
CCGATTTCGCGGCGGTTCCCTACATCCCGCCGGCTGGCATTCAAAGCGTCACCGGTCCGACGCCGAGCGGCGCCGTCGCGCCCGGCTCTCTCATTTCGATCTACGGGCAGAACCTGGCGCCGTCTTTCCAGATCGGCCCCACCAATCCGTTGTCGCAGACGATTAACAACGTGACGGTGAGCGTCAACAACATGCTGCTGCCTTTGGTGTTCGTATCGCCGTCGCAGATCGGCGCGCAGGTCCCATGGGAGCTTGCGCCGGGCAACTATACGCTGGTGGTCCATCAGGCCGGCCAGCCGGACATCTCCGGCAGCTTCACGGTTTCGCGCGACGCGCCGGGCGCCTTCACGCAGGCCAATCCGCAGAACCTTCCGCTGATTCTGGCCTTGCGGCCCGACGGCAGCGTGGTGAGTTTTGACAATCCGGCGCGGCACGGCGAACAGATCACCATCTATGCCACCGGTCTGGGACCTTTTGCGCAACCCGCGGTGGACGGCTTCCCGATCCTGGCCACCAGTACGTACACCCTGCTCGATCCGGTCACCATCAATACCGACACGGCGCAGGTGCAGCCGGATTGGGCCGGCGCCGCCGCCGGACTGGTGGGCGTGCAGGTGGTTCAGTTGACCATCACCGGCGATTTTCCGTCATCTTCGAATGTAAATATCACTCTGAACGTGAACGGCATCAATAGCACGGCGGTGGTTTTGCCGGTCCAGTAGTCCTCAGCCCCAAATATCGCCGACGGTATAACCCTCCGGGAAGGGATCCTCCGGATCCAGCACATACTGCGCGAAGCCGGTGATCCAGGCGGTTCCGGAAAGTTCCGGCACCACGGCCTCGTAATCGCCGGCGCGCGTCCGCCCGATCAAGCGGCCGGTGAAGGTGGTTCCCAAAATTCCCTCGTGTACGAAATCGGCGCCGAGCGGCAGCTTCCCCTTGGCGTAGAGCGCGGCCATCTTGGCGCAGGTGCCGGTGCCGCAGGGGGAACGGTCGAGCGCTCCGGTCCAGGTCGCCGGCCGCGACCAGTCGAGTGTTCCGGTGGAGACGACGACCGCGTTTTTGCGGTCCGCGCCCGCGCGCGAGGGCGGAGCGGAAAGCTGGGCGATGGTGATGCCGCGAATGTCCGGATTGTCCGGATGCGATACCGGCAACTGTTCGCGCGCCGCGGCCTTGATCATCTCCGCCACGCGCGCAATATCTTTGGCCTCGTCGGGGGAAAGCCGCAACCCGAGCGGCTCGGCATCGGCGATCACGTAAAACATGCCGCCATAGGCGACATCCACCGTTACGGTCCCCAGATGGGGCACTTCCACGCGCGCGTCCAGATGGGTGGCGAACGCCGGCACGTTGCGGAACGTAACCCGCTTCACCTTGCCGGCGCGAACCTCGGCCTCCACCGCGATCAATCCGGCGGGCGTTTCGAGCTTCAGCCGGGTCACCGGCTCGGTCACCCGCACCATTCCGGTTTCGATCAGCACGGTGGCCACGCAGATGGTGTTGGATCCGGACATCGGCGGATATTCGACCTGCTCCATGATGACGAATCCGGCGTCGGCTTCCGGGTGCGTCGGCGGCAGGAGCAGATTGCAGTTGGCCGCCGGATAGCCGCGCGGCTCGCGCAGCATGCGCTTGCGGAGATGATCGGCGTGGGTCTCCAGCCAGCGTTTTTTTTCGAACATGCTGGCGCCGGGCACGTCCAGCACGCCGCCGGTGATCACGCGTCCATGCTCCCCGCAGGCGTGCGCGTCCACGGCCGTGATGAGGCTGGAGAATCGCAATCCGCCATTGTAGCGCGAGGGAACAAACCGGGCGTTGATCGCGTATCCCAAGCTTAGTGGCGGCCGGCGCGCTGCCCCGGGCCCAACGTTTGCTAGCATCGAGTCAAATGTCGCCGGTGATCGAGCTGGACGGGCTCAGCGTGCGATTCGGGAATCGAACGGTCCTGAACGATTTGCGCGGCTCGGTTTCCGGGCGCGCGGTGGGGCTTCTGGGGCCGAATGGCGCGGGCAAATCGACGCTGATCCGGACGCTGCTCGGCTTCTGCCAGCCTTGGGCGGGGACGGCGCGCGTCTACGGCCGCGATATCGGAGGCGCGCGGCGGGAGATCCGCGCCCTGGCCGGGTACATGCCGGAGGACGAGTCCTTCATCGCCGACATGAGCGCGGTTTCCTTCGTCCGCATGATGGGCGAGCTTTCCGGCCTGCCGCGCGACGCCGCTCTCGAACGCGCGCATGAGGTTTTGTTTTATGTCGGCCTGGGCGAGGCGCGCTACCGCCCGCTGGGGACCTACTCGCTGGGGATGAGGCAGTTGGCCAAGCTGGCGCAGGCCATTGTGCACGGCCCCAAGCTGGTGATCCTCGACGAGCCCACCAACGGCCTGGATCCGCCGGCGCGGCAGCGCATGATCCGGCTGATCCGCGAAATGAAGGACGCCGGCCAGATGCATCTGCTGCTGTGCTCGCATCTGCTGCGCGACGTGGAAGAAACCTGCGATGAGGTGCTGATTCTCAAGGACGGCCGGATCGTGCACTGCGCGAATCTCGAAGAGGAGCGGCGCGCCAACAAGCGCTTCGTGGAGATCGAAACCTCCGGCGATGACGCCGGTTTCGCCCAGGCGCTGGCGGCCAGGGGATGCCAATGTTCGGCCTCCGGTGCGGGCCGCCTGAAGATGGTCCTGCCGGCGGGCTTCGATACGCGCGACATCTTCCGCCTGGCGGCCGAGCGCGATCTGCAACTGCGCCGCCTCAGTTACCGCCGGGATTCGCTCGAAGATATTTTTCTCAAGGCCATGGAAACGGCGACTTGAGAACGGCGGGAGGGAGCGGCGATGGCGGTTTATAAACGGACATACCAGGGCTACTCCGGCGCGGCCACCCCGGCGTGGTCCCGTTTTCTGATTCTGCCGCGCTACAGCCTGGGACGGCTGTTTCCGTCGAAGTTCCTGGTGCTGTTCCTGATGGCCTGCTTCTTCTATCCCGCCGGATGCGCGGTCTTCATCTATCTGAGCCACCATTTGTCGTTTTTGCGGGTCTTCAACATCCAGGCCGCGAATTTTTTGGAGATCAACGCGAACTTCTTCTACATTTACTGCACGGTTCAGGCCACCATGGCGAGCCTGCTGACGGCGCTGGTCGGTCCGGGGCTGGTTTCCCCCGATGTGGCCAATCACGCGCTTGCGCTCTACTTTTGCCGGCCGTTTTCGCGCTTCGAATACGCCGCCGGCAAGATGAGCGTGCTGATTGGCCTTCTGTCGCTGGTCACCTGGATTCCCGGCCTGATCTTATTTCTGATTCAAGCGAGCCTGGCCGGCCGGAGCTGGATGGCGGCGAACTGGTGGATCGCGCAGGCCATCGTTGTGGGGTCGCTGATCTGGATCGTGGTGCTTTCGCTGATCGCCCTGGCGATGTCGGCGTGGGTGAAGTGGCGGATCGCGGCGGGCGCGTTGATTCTGGGAGTGATCTTCGCCGGCGCGGGTTTCGGCCGCGCCTTGAACGCGGTGCTGCGCATCCGCGGCGGCACCATGCTCGATCTGGAGCAGGATAGCTTCACTCTCTGGTCGGCGCTGTTTCGCCTGCCCGGCGCGGGGCGGGATCTGGATCCGCTGGAGGCGGCCAACGCGATCGCCGCGGCCTGCCTCGTCTGCCTCTGGCTGCTGTTCAAGAAAATTCGCCCCTTCGAGGTGGTGAAATGACGCCGCCGCCGCTTGAGGAAAGCCTGGTTCGCTTGGAAAACGTATCGCGGTTCTACGGCGAAGTGCTGGGCGTCAACCGGGTCACGCTGGCGATTCCTCCCGGCATCACCAGCCTGGTGGGTCCAAACGGTTCGGGAAAGACGACGCTGATGAACCTGATGACCGGCCTCATCCGTCCCACGCGCGGATCGGTGCGCGTCCTGGGGGTCGCGCCGGAGGACCCCGAGAAGTTGTTCACGCTGGTCGGATATTCGACGCAGTTCGACGCCTTTCCGAGGGGTTTGAGCGGCTTTCAATTCATTTATTCCTTTCTGCGCCTGTTTGGCTGGCCGCACGCCCAATGCGAACAGCTTGCCTGGCGGGCGATCGGGCGGGTCCGCCTGAACGGCGCCGCGCACCGTAAAATCGCCGGCTACAGCAAAGGGATGCGGCAGAGGATCAAGCTGGCGCAGGCCCTGGCCCACGATCCGCGCGTGCTGGTGCTCGATGAGCCGCTCAACGGGCTCGATCCGCTGGTGCGCGCCGAAACCATCGCGCTGTTTCGCGAGCTTGCCGCCGAAGGCCGCCACGTCATCGTGTCGAGCCACGTTCTGCACGAGGTCGATCTGATTTCAGACCAGGTGATCCTGTTGAGCAACGGCTACGTGGTGGCCGAAGGAAAGATCCAGGGCGTGCGCAGTGAAATCCGCGACCATCCGATGCAGATCCTGATCCGCTGCGACCGCCCGGCCGCGCTGGCGGCCCGGGTTTTCGAGCTGGATAGCATAGTCGAAGCGCGGCTTCACGCCGACGGCGGCGGATTGCTGGTCAAAACGCGCGACGCCGGCCGCTTTTACCGGCTGCTGAACCGCATTGCGCTCGAGGGCATCGAGATCGAAAGCGTGGCGCCGGCCGACGATAACGTCAACTCGGTCTACGAATACCTGATCGGCGGGGAGGAGGCCGGAAGATGATCCGCAGATATTGGGCGCAGATGCGCGCCGTGATCCGGCTGGAAATGAAGAAAACGTTTTTATCGCGGCGCGGTTTATGGGTTTATCTGATCGCGCTCGCTCCGGTCCTGATGTTTGCCGGGCACGACCTGTCGATGATGCGCACGCGCGAGGAACGGCGGGCGATCGCCGCCGCGCATCCGGTTCCGGCCGGGGCGCTGCTGGCGGTCCAGCCGGGAATGACGCGCGAGGAGGTGACCGCGCGGCTCGGCCAGCCGAACCTCGATGCGCGGCAGATCCGCTTCGCAGGCGGCCGCGTCCGGCGGGAGTTGCTGAGCTACACCGACGGGCAGAGCCGTTATGTTTTCGGTTTCGCCGACGGCCAATTACAGAGCATCACGGTTCGTCCGGAGGAAACGCTCGCGCAGGACCGCGTCATCTTCGCCACCGTCTTTCAGTTCTTCTATCTGCGGCTCGCCATCTTTTTCGGCTGCGTGGGAATTTTCACCAATCTGTTCCGCGGCGAGCTGATCGAGAAGAGCCTTCACTACTATTTGCTCGCGCCGATGCGGCGGGAGGTTCTGCTGGCCGGCAAATACGCCGCGGGTCTGATCGCCGCGGCCGCCATCTTCACCTCCAGCGCGGCACTCCAGCTTTGGCTGCTGTCGATGCCTTACGACTCCTCGCTGCCCGGCCGCGAAATCGCGGCGTATCTGGGAGTCGCGGCGCTGGCGTGCCTGGGCTACGGCAGCGTATTTCTGGCGGCGGGGCTGTTCTTCCGCAATCCGCTGCTTCCGGCCGCCGGCGTTTTGGTTTGGGAAAGCGCGAATCCGTTTCTGCCGTCCGCGCTGAAGAAGATCAGCGTGATTTACTATTTGCAGTCGCTGTGCCCGGTGGCGGCGCCGCCGGACCGCGAGATCAATCCGCTGCTGGCGCTGCTGATTTCCTCCTCCGAACCGGCGTCCACCGTGTTCGCGGTGGCGGGGCTGTTCGCCGTGGCGGCCGCCGTGCTGGTGTTGGCCGCCCGCCGGGCCCGCCTTCTGGAAATCAACTACGGAACCGAATAGATCCGGCGGTCCCGGCAAGATTCGCGCCGGGCGGTGGCGGAGCGGGCTGCCCGCACGGTACAGAATGAGTACATGCCCGACTTGCCCCGGCGGTCCGAGCCGCGATGGCCGGCCCTGATTGCGCTGCTTTCCATCGGCGCGCTGCATTATGCGCTGCCCTCCGACCTGACTCTTGGTCCGGACTGGCTGCTGCTCGCCTTAGTGATCGCGCTGGCGACCCCGGCCATAATTTCGACCCGATACGGCTATCCGCAAATCGCGCAAATTTTCGGATACGCGGTGAGCGGGATCGTCACCGCCGCGCTGATCGTATCGCTTTCCCTGCTGGTGCAGCGCCTGCCCTCGCACCGGGAGAGCCCGCGCGAGCTGCTGCTTTCGGCCGCCGCTTTGTGGACCTGCAATGTCCTGGTGTTCGCCTGCTGGTATTGGCGCCTGGACGCCGGCGGCCCGCACCAGCGCGATTTGAAACGGTCCCATACCGACGGCGCTTTCCTGTTTCCGCAGATGATGCTCGACCGCACCTTGCGGCGCGAGATGGGCGAGGAGCAGTGGCGGCCGGGCTTCGTCGACTATCTGTTTCTGGCGTTCACCGCCAGCACCGCCTTTTCGCCGACCGATGTTCCGGTGCTTTCGCGCTGGGCCAAGGGCCTGATGATGGTGCAGTCCATGATCTCGCTGGGCACGGTCGCCATCATCGCCGCCCGCGCCGTCAACGTGCTGTGAAGCATCCTTGACACCGGCGCGCGCAGGATAAGGCAGGGGCGGCTCTTCTTCTCAATTCGCCATGGTTCACCGCCCCAGGACATCATATCCCCACACGAACGGAACTTACCATGAAAGTAACCATTTTCCTAATCAAGTTTCGACCTCCGACCCTATAATCGGTTGTTGTTAGGGAGTACGACATGAGACCCCGAATTACGCTCACGCTCGCCGCACTGGCGGCCTCGGTCGCGGCCGGACAGAACAAGAACGTCTACGTTCAGACCAACCTGGTTTCAGACGTCCCCGGCCTGGCCGCCTTCACCGATCCTAACCTGGTGAATCCGTGGGGGATTTCGCAGACCGCCACGAGCCCCTTCTGGGTTTCCAATCACGATAAGGGCAATACCACCGTCTACGCCGGGGCAGGAACCCCTTCGACTCTTGTGGTCACCATTCCCGCCGCCAACGGGACCGGTCAAGGCGTGCCCACCGGTCAGGTGGCCGGCAATGGAACCAACTGGACCCTTCCGGCGCCCAATGGAAGACCCGCGTCGTTTCTTTTCGCGACCGAGGACGGTACGATTTCCGCCTGGAACTCAGGCGCGGGGACCAAGGCCGTCATCGTCGTGAACAACTCCAGTTCCGGCGCGGTTTATACCGGGATTGCCACCAGTCCTGCCGGCGCCACGCCCCTGCTTTACGCGGCCAACTTCAGTGCCGGCAATATCGATGTCTTCGATGCGAATTTTAATCCGGTGACGGTCGCGGGCGGATTCAAGGATCCCAATCTGCCGGCCGGATTCAATCCCTACAACGTCTGGACGCTCAGCGGCAAAGTGTATGTCACCTACGCGAAACTCTCGCCCAATAAAGTGGATAGCGTTGCCGGCGCGGGCAACGGATTCGTGAACGTCTTTGACGCCAACGGCAATCTTCTGCAACGGATCGTCTCCAACGGGCCGCTCAATTCGCCCTGGGGGGTGGCGATTGCTCCGGCCAACTGGGGCGCTTTCGGAGGAGCGCTGCTGGTGGGTAACTTTGGGGACGGAAAGATCAACGCCTTCAACCTGAGCACCGGCGCGCCGCTGGGCACGCTTCAGGATGCCAGTGGAAACCCCATCGTCAACAATGGTTTGTGGGGTATTTTGTTTGGGAACGGCCGCTCCGCCGACGCCAACACGTTGTACATCGTCGCCAATATTAATCCAAATAATGCCAGTCACGGCTTGTTGGCCGCGATCGCCCCGCCGGCGCAGATCACCAGCATCGTGAACGCAGCCAGCATGTCCGGAAACGCCATTGCCCCTGGCGAAATTGTGGTGCTGACGGGATTCAGCATCGGCCCGGTGCCGCTGTCGGCGGCATCGATTCCCAGCAGCGGGGCGATCGGCACCAGCATTCCCGTCCAGGGCGGCACCAGCGTCACTTTCAACGGGACGGCGGCGCCGATTCTCTACGCATCCGCCTCGGCCACCAGCGTGATCGTGCCGTACGAAGTCGCCGGATCGAGCACGGCGAGCGTGGTGGTCACCCGCAACGGAACCCCAACCAGCGCCTTCACCGTGAACGTCGCGCCAACCGCGCCCGGCTTATTCACCTTAAATGAAAGCGGTAGCGGCGAGGTGGTGGCCATCAATTCCGACGGTTCGGTCAACGGAAGTTCCAATGCCGCCGCGCGCGGCACGCCGGTTCTGCTCTACGCCACCGGCGAAGGCCAGACGGATCCGCCGGGGGTCGATGGGTTGATCACGGGCGAATTTTTGCGGACACCGGCCGCGCAGGTATCCCTTTCGATCGGCGGCCAGCCGGCGACGGTGGTCTATGCCGGGTCGGTGCCGGGCGGGGTCGCGGGCTTGCTGGTCGTGGAAGCGATCGTTCCGGCCAATGCATCGACCGGCGCCGCTCCCGTGGTGCTGACCGTGGGATCGTCCAGTAGCCCCCCTGGTACTACGATATTTGTCAAGTGACGGCGATTTGGGCCTGAACCCGGTTCGGAAAGCGCCTTACCCCTAGCAACTCTCATTGTCAATGCGTGTTTATTCACGCATAATGGCTACACGAGGGCAACAGGGATGAAACAACGGTTCCTGGCGGTGTTTTTCGGACTGGCGGCCGCCGGCGGCGGCTGGTGGATGATCAAGGCCCAGGACTCCGGCGCATCGGTGACCGCGCACGCCGAATGCACGTTTTTCGGCCCGCAGCGCGAGCGTTTCCTACGCGGCTCCAGCGGTCATCTCCGCGCCGAGATGACCGCGCAGGTGACGGCCATGCTGGGAAACGCGGGCGCCCCGTTGACGCACGGCGCGCCGCCGCCGCACATGGCCGGCGACAAGAACACCAATCTGATCGATTATTACGTCTGGCAATCCTTCAAGGAAAATAATGTAACGCCGGCGGCGCGGACCACGGATTATGAATTTATCCGCCGCGTTTACCTCGATCTGACCGGCCGCATCCCGACGGCGGCGCAGGTTTCCGCGTTCGTGGCCGACACGACCGCGAACAAGCGCGCGAATCTGGTGGAAACTCTGCTCGCCTCGCCGCAGTGGGTGGATCGCTGGACCATGTTTTTCGGAGATCTGTTCAAGAACGCCTCCAACTGGCCGAGTCTGGGAGTTTCGATCGGCACCAGGGGCCGCGACGCGTTCAATACCTTCATCAGAACCTCGCTCACCAAGAATACGCCGTACAACCAGATAGCCTACGCGCTGATCGCTTCGCAGGGCACCAACAACTTCACCCAAGGTGAGCTGAACTGGATCGTGGGAGGAACGGTGCGCGGGACGGGCATACCGATTCAGGATACTTGGGATCAGCAGACCGCCAACATCGCCGATACGTTCCTGGGCATTTCCCATCTGAACTGCCTGCTCTGCCACAACGGGATCGGCCACTTGACCGGGCTGAGCCTGTGGGGCCAGAGCATGACGCGGCAGCAGGCCTGGGGCATGTCGGCGTTTCTGGCGCACACCAGGATGCTGAACCCGACGGATCCGGCGACCAACGCGGCGTTGTGGTACATCACCGACAACGCCTTCACCACGGACTATCCGCTGAACACCACCACCGGCAACCGCCCGCCGCGGCAGCCGATCGGCGGAACGCAGAAGACCGTCGCGCCGCAGTACATTTTCAACGGCCAGGGTCCGAACAAGGGAGAAGGCTACCGGCAGGCGCTGGCGCGCCTGGTAACCAGCGACGAGCAGTTCGCGCGGGCCACGGTGAATTATATCTGGGCCGCGTTCTTCACCATGGGCATCGTCGATCCGCCGGACCAGTTCGACCCGGCGCGCCTGGACCCCAATAATCCTCCGCCGGCGGGGTGGACGCTGCAGCCGTCCAATCCGCAACTGCTCGAAGCGCTGACCGAAGATTTCATCCGCAATAACTACGATCTCAAGCACCTGATGCGGCTGATCGTCAACTCCAACACTTATCAGCTTGAATCGCAGTACGATCCGGCGGCGTGGAATCCGAACTGGGACTCGCTGTTTGCGCGCAAGCTGGTGCGGCGGCTGTGGGGAGAGGAAGTGGCCGATTCGATCGCGCTGGCCAGCAACATCCCGAACAGCTACACCAGCAACGGGGTGACGTTCAGCGCGGCGATGCAGTGGCCGGAGACGGCGATCGAACCGCGGCCGTTTTTGCAAGCCTTCCTGCCGGGGGACCGCGATCTGAATCCGCGACGCCCCGATGGCGCGATCCAGCAAGCGCTGGTCATGATGAACGATCCGGCGCTGATGAACAAGCTGGCGGCTTCCGGCTCGGGCGCGACGGCGAGCCTGCTCAATCAGGCGCTGGCGGTCAGCGATAACAACGCGATGATCGATATGCTCTACATGACGATCCTTTCGCGGCATCCGAGCGCAACGGAGATGAGCCAGTCACTGGCGCTGATTACGGGCGGGACGCGCTCGCAGCGAATCCAGGAATTGATGTGGACCTTGTTTAACAAGGTCGACTTCCTGTTCAACTACTGAGGAGACGCGCCATGGACAAAGATCAAAAGAAATTTCACGAATTCCTGAAAACGAATCCTCAAGCGGTCCGGCCCGGAATGTTCCGCCGCCCGGACTGGACGCGCCGCAACTTTTTCCGGGTGTTCGGCGCGGGTCTGGTGGCTTCCTGCTTCGCCAAGGAGGCGCGCGCGCAATCCGGCGTCTGCACCTCCCAGCAGGTCACGACTCTGAACACCGCCCGGAATGTGATCTTCGTGCTGATGGCCGGCGCGCCGAGCCCCTGGGATACCTTCGATTACAAGCCCAATCCGGCCACGCCGTCGCAGATCGCCGCCGAGACGATCAACGGGCTGCAATGGCCCACCGGAATTTTGCCGAACATCGGAACTCATCTGGGGGATATCGCCATCATCCGCTCGCTTCAGGCTCACGCGCTGGTGCATTCGCTGGGGCAGACCTGGGTGCAGATCGGGCGCAATCCCGCCGCGGCGCTGGGCAACATCGCGCCGAATATCGGCAGCATCGTGGCGCTGGAGAAGGCAGCGGAGCGCAAGCCGACCGACGTTCTCCCCACGTTTCTGGCGCTCAACTCCGACGGCGGCGTGGGCCAGGGTTATCTGAACGCCACCTACGCGCCCTTCAAGTACGATCCCACCGCCTCCGGGCTTCCGGATACCACCAACTCCTTCGGCTCGGCGCGCTGGGGCGAGATGCTCAACGTGCTGTATTCGATCGACGGGTCGCTGCGCAATAACTCGCCGCTGGGGCAGGCGGCCGACGACATGAACAACTTCTATCAATCGGCGCAGCAAATGATGTACAACCCGGCCGTGAGCCAGGTTTTTCAATATTCTTCCTCCGACAGCGCGCGCTACGGCGGCACCAGCTTCGGAAACGCGCTGATCATCGCCAAGCAGGCTTTGGCCGCCAATATGGGAACGCGCTTCGTGCAGGTGACCGTCGGCGGATGGGACATGCACGTCAATATTTACGGCCCCAACGGCAATATTTCGTCGGGAACCAATATTTTCACACTGGGCAAGCAGTTTGACAGCGCCATGGGCGCGCTGCTGGGGGATCTGAAAAGCTCCGGGCTGCTTCAGGAAACGCTGGTGATCGCCATGGGCGAGTTCGGCCGCACCCCGCAGATCACCGCCGCCAACGGCCGCGATCATTACCTGAATCAGTTCGCGATGCTGGCCGGCGGCGGCGTCAAGGGAGGCACGGTGCTCGGCGCGACGGACTCCACCGGCGCGAACATCGTCGATCCCGGCTGGTCGCAGGGGCGCCCGGTGAACCCGGAAGACATCGAGGCCACCATCTATTCGGCCATGGGCATCAACTGGACCAACGTATGCTATAACGATCCGTTCCATCGCGGATTTGAATACGTTCCCCAATCGAACGGACCCAATTACTGGGTTCCGGTGAACGAACTGTTCGGCTAGATTCCCGCGCTTGCACCTCCACTGGCCACTGGAACGCTCTGTCCAATGAAGCCGGGGGAGGGGATTACCCCCGGACCGTCAAGGGAAACTCCTGTTCACTTCCAGCGCGATTCGTTTCTCTATGGACGACCTCAAGATCCTGATCCTGAGCACGGCGAAGACCGGCAACACATGGCTCCGCAATCTTCTTTCCTGTATCTACCGCCTTCCGCAAATCGTTTTGACTGCCTGGCCCTTCGATCCGGCGGCTTTTGCAGACGCCGGCCCCCGTTGGATCACTCATCATCACTATCCCCCGTCGAAGGCGTTATTGGATTGGATCAACGATAATTCGATATTTCTGATCACCACCATCCGGCACCCGGCGGATACCCTGATTTCGCTTTACCACCACATTCACAAATTCCAGAAGGACTCCGTCGACCCAGGCGTTCTGCGCAAAATGCTACTGGAGGATTTTCCGCGCACGGACGTGATACCCGCGCGAGTCGGCGCACCGTTCTCCTGGGGTCTGGCTTGCTCGATCGAGTGGATGCGGTCGGGTAGACCTTATGTCGTGCGTTACGAGGATCTGCGGTTAAACACCGCCGGGGTCCTGGCGCAATTGATGTCGCGGATCGGCCCGGTGGACCCGGACAGAATCGATGCCGCCATCGAGGCCTGCCACATTGATCTGATGCGGAATCTGGCGGGACCAGTGGTTCCTACAGTACGGCGGGAGCGAATATGGTCTGACGTCAGACTACTTCAAAGAAACATCAGCGGCGTTGAGCCGGTGGCGCGGCCCAAAGTAGGAATCCGCCGAAACGGCGTCGGGAACAAGGGCCGAAGCGTTAGTCCGGTCAGCGTACCCCACGGGCAGCGGCGCCGTACTCCGGCGGCGGCCGGTAGGATGTCATGGAACCCACAACAGAGACGCGAACAACCTTGCTCTCACTATTGCAGATAGTTATGAGCTGCTGCGAGCGGCTGATGGTAACCATCGCTCTCGCAAAATGGCTCAATTGAAATTGTGGAGCTGGCGGAGGGAATTGAACCCCCGACCGTCTGATTACAAATCAGATGCTCTACCAACTGAGCTACGCCAGCAAGTGATTGCATTATAACAAGCAATCCACAGGACAGGAGCGCTAGGGCGGGTCTGAATGAGGACGTATCGGGCGATGCCGCGGCTCCATCACCGGCTGAACGCAAAAACTTCCCTTTCCCCACACCGTCTGCCGTCCGACGCCCGTCCATTCGCCGGCCTTCAGGAACGGAAGGAACTGGGCAATCTCTCCCGCGTATTCGATTTCCCCCACAAAACCGCTTAACGGATGCCGCTGCCCGGTTCGCGAGCTGAGGCGGTGTGTTTCCACCTGCCGCAAGCAACTCTTCACGATCCGTACCTTCTCCGCCTCCCGCCCAAGAGCTTCAAAGTCCAGATCCAGAGGACCACCCTGATAAAAACTGCGCAGATTCGAGATCCGGTCGCGAAGCCGGCGCAGCAGAACCGAGAACTCCGGGCGGTTCACCACTTGGCCCTGGAACTTCAACTCGGTGGGCGATAAAAACCGGATCGCGAGGCGGCCAATCTTTTCGGAAAAATGCCCGTTGAAGGCAAAGCGCAGCCCCTCTGGCATCCCACCGTGAAGACGGCGTCCGTCGTACAGAGTCCCGCCGTCTGGAAGAGTTTCCACCGCAGACAGAAGCGCCCGCCCGCGCCCGGGGCCGATCCCGGAGCGCGCCAGATCCCGGAAGGACTGCACGAAGTAAGGCAGCGCTTTTTCGGGAGATTCGAACAAAATCAGATCGAAAGAAAACTCCTTGCCGCGGTCGATTTTCGCTCCGTCCAGATGCCAAGCGCGGAACACGAAGGGGCGCGGGCGCTCGGCGAATCCGCTGGGCCCGGACTGGTTGATCCGCCGGCGCGGCTCGAAAATCGCGGAATAGGGGCACGCTTCGGCGATTTCGCAGCGGGCGGCGCTCTGGCACTCCGGCGCGCACGCCAGTTTACGGAAAATCGAACCGAAGGCGCCGCGCAGCACATTGCCTGCCTTAGCTGGCGGAAACACTACGGGTTCCTTCGCCATAAGGCGGAAACGAAAGGGCCAAACGCAAAACTGGGCGCCCGGAGTCACAAAAATTACGCAGTGATGAGGCGGGCGCCGTCTCCCGATCCCCGGGATGGGACCCGGTGTTCCTGATCCGAACTCCGCCGCCGGTTCATCGGCGACCATGGTATCTGAAATATTTCCGCTCCGCGCGGAATATGCTATCGTCGCCTTTTCCCAAGGAGATTTGGAATGACCCTCTGGATCGCGGGACTGATCGCCACTTCCCTGTTCAGCGCGGCGGCGCAATTTATCCCGGGCAAACCGGTGATCATTCACGCCGCCGTGATCAGCAAGTCTGAAGATCAGGGCGAGAGAAAAAGCCCCAGCCTGGGGACGGCGCCTCCCGGAAGAATACCCCCGGGTCGAGGCGGCCGCGCCGGCCGAACCGATGGACCGCCGCCGATTCCGCCCCCGCCCGCCGCTCCCGAAATCAGCGCGGCGGCCGCCGCGATCGAGCAAACCGCACAGGGAAAGCGTCCGCCGCTCAAGCTGCTCGCGAGTTTCGACGGGCTGGGTGAAGGCGTCAGCGGGCGCGGCGGCATCGATCTCAGCATCGCGGCCGGTCCGCATCATATCTTCGAAATTCTCAACGGCAACATGGCGGTATTTTCCAAATCCGGCAAACTTCTCTTTGGACCGGCGCCGAACAATACCGTCTTCGCCGGATTCGGCGTGCGCTGCGGCGTGAGCAACAACAGCGATTCGGTGGTTCGCTACGATCAGCTCGCCGGCCGCTGGCTGATTGTCGTCCCGGTTTTCACACCGCCCTACGCCATGTGCTACGCCGTGAGCGCAACGCCCGATCCCTTGGGCCCGTACTACCGCTACGAGTTTCAGCGGCCGCTTTTCCCCGATTATCCGCGTCCCGCGGTTTGGCCAGACGGCTATTACAATCCGACCAGCACCAGCGACAACCTTCTTCCCGAAGTGATCACGCAAAAACACGAATGCATCGCCGAGCGCAACAAAATGCTCCAGGGGCTGCCGGCGGCCGAGCAGTGCATCGTGATCGACGGCGGCGTGTTCCTGTTGAACTCCGATGTCGATGGACGCCGCCCGCCGCCGCCCGGCGCGCCGAATATCATGATGTCCACCGGCGGAACGCAGCTTTTGAAAATCTTCGACGATGACGGAATCTATTACTACCAGGTGCGTGTGAATTGGTCCGATCCGTCCAAGACCACGGTTTCCGCGCCGAAAAAGATCGCGGTCGCGCCGTATCATTACCTGTGCGATGGCCAGTTGAGCAGTTGCGTTTCGCAGCCCGACACCGCGCGCCGCCTGGATTCGCAGGGCGACAAGCTGATGCAGCGGCTGGTGTATCGCAACTTCGGCGATCACGAATCGCTGCTGGCCGAGCATTCGATCGCCACCGCCGCGGGCGGCGGCGGAATCCGCTGGTACGAATTCCGCCTCAACCGCGAGCACGAACCGTTCTTATTTCAGCAAGGGACCTATGCGCCGGATGGATTCTATCGCTGGCTTGCGAGCATGGCGATGGACCGCCAGGGCAACATCGCCATGGGCTACTCCTTCGGAGGAGCTCCAAATTATCCCGGCCAGCGCGTCGCGGCGCGGCGGGCAAAGGATCCGAAAGGGCAGTTGACATTTCATGAAACCGTGCTGGCGGAGGGACAGGCTCCGCAGACCGGCAGCCTGCGCTGGGAGGATTACACCAATATCGCGGTGGATCCCTCCGACGACTGCACGTTCTGGTTCGTGGGCAATTACTTGAAAAAAGGCGCCGCGTCTTCCACCACCCGGATCGCCTCCTTCGCCATTCCCGGCTGTAAGTAAGGCGGTTCCGGCGGCCTGGCTCCGGCCCCGCCGCGCGCGCCCGGCCGCGGAAGTACGATACGCTGTGAGGAAGCGTATGAGGTTTCGGATCCCTGGCGCCTTCCTCCCGGCTGCCGGCCTGCTTTATCTTGTTCTTCCGCCGATCGCGCGGCCGCAATCCGACGAGGAAACTCCAAAGCAGGTGTTTCAAAGGGTGTGCATCGACTGCCACGGCATGGAGATGATCGAGGGTAAGCACTACCGCCGCGAGCTATGGCAGCAGACGGTGCAGCAGATGGTCCGCCGCGGAGCGCGAGCCTCCGGCGGCGACGTGCAAACGATCGTCGACTATCTCGCCGCGAACTATGCTCCGACAAAAATCCACGTGAACAGCGAGAGCGCGGCGGAGCTGCAGCTCGATCTGCCAATCACCTTGGACACCGCCTCCGCGATCGTGCGCTACCGCCAGGAACACGGCGGGTTCAAGAGCATCGACGATCTGGAAAAAGTGCCGAATCTCAATCCGGCGATCGTGAGGGAGAATCAAGACCGATTCGTGTTTTAATCGGCCCTGATTCCGGCCAGCACTTCTTCCATCTGGCCGATCGCCCAGTGAGCTTCGGAATCGGTGATCACATACGGCGGCATGAAGTACACAATGTTGCCCAGCGGGCGCAGCAACAGGCCGCGCCGGAGAAACTCCGCCGCGAGCCGCGTGCCGATCGGCTCCAGGTATCCGCCCTCGCCGGCGCGCAGCTCCAGCGCGGCGACTCCGCCGAGGATCCGCGTGTCGGCAACGGCCGGCAGCGAGCGCAGCGCGGCGAAACGCGAACGGAGCAGCGCTTCCAGGCGCGCGATGCGGTCCAGGCAGCGGTTTTCTTCGAGCAGATCCAGGCTGGCCAGCGCCACCGCGCAAGCCAGCGGATTCGCGGTGAACGAATGTCCGTGAAAGAAAGTTTTGCGGCGGTCCTGGCTTAGGAAGGATTCGTAGATCTCCTCGGTCGCCGCGGTAACGCCCAAGGGGAGATAGCCGCCGGTAAGCGCCTTGGAAAGGCAGGCGATGTCCGGCCGCACCGGACCGTGCTCGCAGGCGAACATCTTTCCGGTGCGTCCGAATCCGGTGAGCACCTCGTCGGCGATCATGAGCGCGCCGTAGCGGTCGCACAGCCGCCGCACTCCGGTGAGAAATTCGGCCGGCCAAACGATCATCCCGCCAGCCGCCTGCAACATCGGCTCGACCAGCACGGCCGCGATCGAATCGCCGCGGGCGGCGAGAATCGACTCCAAACGGCGCAGGCAATCGATGGAGCAGGCCGCCCGTTCGCGTCCCGCCGGACAGCGGAAACAGTAAGGCGCGTGAGCGCGCTCGACCGGAAACAGAAGCGGCCGGAAGGGATCGGTGAAGAGCGACGCCGCGCTGGCCGACATCGCGCCCACGGTGTCGCCGTGATAGGCGTGATCGAGCGCGATGAATTCGCGCCGCTGCGGCTGTCCGAGATTCTGCCAGTATTGGAAGCTCATCTTGAGCGCGACTTCGACGGCGGTAGATCCGTTATCCGAATAAAAAATCCGGGTGAGACCGCGCGGCAGCAGCGCAGCCAGGCGATCAGCCAGCTCGGCGGCCGGGCGATGTGTAAACCCGGCGAACATGACGTGCTCCAGCTCGCGCGCCTGCCGCGCCAGCGCCTCATTCAGCCGGGGATGGCTGTGGCCGTGAATGTTCACCCACCAGGATGAGATTCCATCCAGAAGGCGGCGGCCGTCTTCGGTGTAAAGATAAACTCCCTCGGCGCGGACGATGGGCAAAGGCGGCGGCGCGGTCTGCATTTGCGTGTAGGGATGCCAGACGCGCGCGCGATCAAGTTCTTGAATGGTCATTGCAGAAAGCCTTGGAGCATCGAATTCGGATCGAGATCGCGTTGCGCCCAATCGTTCAGCGCATCGCTCGACAAGACGGGGAAGCGGGGCATTTCGCCGAGGACCGTCACCCGCGCACGGTCCTCAATCGCGCGGCGGTTTTCGGCATTGGGCTCGCCGATCATGACCACTCCGGCGACGGGAATCGACCGGGCGCGCAGCGCCTCCACCGTAAGCAGCGTGTGGTTGATGGTGCCCAGGCTGGACCGTGCGGCGACGACGGCGGCCAGGCCCAGATCCGCGATCAGATCGATCATCAGCTCTTGTTCATTCAGCGGGACCAGCACTCCACCAGCGCCCTCGACAATCCATCCGCTGCCGGGAACGGCCATTTCCCGCACCTTTGCAATCTCCACGCGAACATTGGCCAGCCGCGCCGAAAGATGCGGCGACAAGGGGCGCGGCAGCCGGATCCCGCGGCCGTGAATCTCGGCGTCCGAGCAGGCGGCAAGTTGCCGCACCACCGCCGTGTCGTCATCCTCGGGAGAACCGGTCTGGACCGGCTTCCAATAGCGCACCGGCATCACCGGACGGTAGCGGCACATCAGCGCGGCGGAGAGAACCGTTTTCCCGATATTGGTATCCGTTCCGGTGACGAAGATGCCGCGCAGCCCCGCGCGTTTCATGCCGCCACGCCCCGCATGGCCGCGCATAGAGCATCGGCAAAGCTGCGAAGAGTGGCTTCGCTGAGGTCCGCATGGACGGAGACCCGCAGCCGGGCCGTGCCTTCCGGCACCGTGGGAGGACGGATCGCGCGCACGTCGAATCCCGCGTTCTGAAGGGCGGCGGCCACGCTCATCGTTTGGGCATTTCCGCCGATCAGAATCGGGATAATTTGCGATCCTTCCGGCGCCACGTCGAATCCGCGCCCGGCCAGCAGCGCCCGCAGATAACGCGCGAGCCATAAGACACGTTCCCGCCGCTCACCGCTTTCTTCGACCAGATCGAGCGCCGCCTCCAGCGCCGCGGCGATTGATGGCGGCGGAGCCGTGGAGAAGACAAACGGCCGCCCGCGCTGCGCGAGGTAGTCGATGGCCCACGCCGGTCCGCAGACAAATGCGCCGGCGCATCCGAAAGCTTTGCCCATCGGATTGATGGAAAGCAGCACGGCGGAGCCAATATTTTCCGCCTCGATACAGCCGGAGCCGCGCTCGCCGAAGATTCCGGCGGCATGCGCTTCATCTAAAATCAGCGCCGCGCCCGCGCTTGCCGCCAGCGCCGCGTAGTCTCTTAAAGGCGCGATGTCTCCATCCATGCTGAACACCGACTCGGCGACGATAAACCGCTTTCCCAGACAGGATTCGCGCTCAATATTCTCTTTGAGCGCCGCGCTGTCTGAATGCGGAAAGATGCTCTTGCGCGCGCGTCCAAGCCTCATTCCATCGATCAGGCTCGCGTGATTCCGCTCGTCGGAAAACACGACGTCATCCTTTTCCAGGAAGGCCGCTAGTACGGCGAGGTTCGCCGCATAGCCGCTTGAGAAGTACAGCGCAGCCTCGGTTCCCTTGAAACGCGCGAAACGTTTTTCGATCGCGCGGAATGCGGACCGCTCGCCGCGCAGCAGGCGCGAACCGGTGGATCCGCACCCTTCGCGCAACACCGCCTCGGCCATGCGGCGCTTCACTTCGGGATGCCGCGAAAGCCCCAGATAGTCGTTCGAGCACAGGTCGATCCCGCGCGGCGATTGAAGCGTCCGCAACAGTCCCGCCGCGGCAAGCTCGGCCATTCGCGCCGCGATGCGCCGGCGCAGATCCAGGCAGGTTCCCGCCTCTGAAGCGCACTGGCCGCCGCGGGAGCCAGGAGCCCCGCCCGTGAACTCCGTCATGCCCGGCACGAGGCTCCGATCGCTGCCAGCAGAGGCTCATCCTCGGCAGCCGCCGGGTTCGGCGCGGTGAGGAGTTTGTTGCCGATGAAGATCGAGTTCGCGCCGGCGAAAAAGGCCATCAACTGCGCCTCCGGCGAAAGGCGGACGCGCCCGGCGGCCAGGCGCACGCGGCTTTTCGGCATCAGCAGCCGCGCGACCGCAACCGTGCGGATCAGATCCAGTGTTTCAATCGGCTTGGCGTTCTCCAGCGGCGTCCCGGGCATCGGCATCAGAAGATTGATGGGAACCGATTCCGGCTGCGGGTCGAGCGACGCCAGCTCCGCCAGCATCGCGCACCGGTCTTCCGGCGTCTCGCCCAACCCCAAAATTCCGCCGCTGCAAATCGTCAGGCCGGCCTGGCGCGCCGCGCGGATCGTCGACAACCGGTCCTCGTAGGTGCGTGTCGTGATGATGGCCGGGTAAAATTCGCGGCTGGTGTCGAGGTTGTGGTTGTAGGCGTCCAGGCCGGCGTCCTTCAGCGCCGATGCCTGTTCCGGCGTGAGCATTCCTAACGTCGCGCAGGCCTCCAACCCGAGCGCCTTCACTTCCCGGACCATCTGAAGCACCCGCGCGAACGGCTCCCCGTCCGGCGCCTGGCGCCACGCCGCGCCCAGGCAAAATCGCTGCGCCCCGCGATCCTTGGCCGCTTGCGCCGCCTCGCGGACGCGCGGAACGGAGAGCAGCGGCTCGCGCTCGACGCCCGTTCGATAATGCGCGGACTGGCCGCAGTAGGCGCAATCCTCCGGGCAGGCCCCGGTCTTGATCGAGAGCAACGCACAGCGCTGCACGTCATCCACGCGGTGAAATTTCCGGTGAATCGAGTGCGCTTCAAACAGCAGATCGAAAATCGGCAGGTGGTACAGCTCCCGCGCGCGGGCGGCGTATTCCGGCATCGGCACCAGAATGCGCTTGTTATCCGGGACAGGTCAAGGATGTTTTAGTTTCCAATAAAATAATTTCTATAATCAATTATTGATGCGGATTCAAACCTTCCTGGAGCACAGCCCGGCCTTCGCCGTACGCCGCGCCGCGCAGCGCCTCGAAGCGGATTTGGCGCGCATTCTTCATGCTTCCGGCGTCAGCTTTCTGGAAGCCCTCGTGCTGGTTTCCATCTTTTTTGAGGAGCCGCGGCCGATCAAGCCCTCCGATCTGGCCATGACTCTGCGGACCACGCGCGGAAACGTGAGCCACTGCATCTCCGCGCTGGAAAGCCGGGGGCTGCTGCGGAGGCGCATCGATCCCGCCGACGCCCGCGCGCTGAATCTCTTTCTGCGCCCGGCGGGCCGCAGTGCAGCGATGCGCGTCATTCGAACCCTGGATCGGCTGCAGCGCGACTTCGAAAAACAACTCGGCCTGGATCAGCTACGGGCGGGACTGGCCTCCATCGCCCGCTTCGAAGAGATCTGCGCGGCCCGCGCCGCGGCGGTGCGGCTTGAACCACCTGTTCACCGGCCCGGCTGAGCGCAGACGTCCGGCAAGCAGGCCGGCCCTTTTGGCGAGCTGGCAAGTGCGTTGACCTCCGGCGCGCACCCGCGCGGAAAATCATTCCCTTATCGTTCCGCGATGCAGCGCCATCCAAAGAGGATTCCGGCCATCATCCGCAATCCCACGCGCACCGCGCGCCAGTTACTGCTGTTGCCGCCCTTGCTTACGCCCACCCGGTCGTGAAAGGTCACCGGGCATTCCACCAGGCGCAGGCCGCTGGCCAGCGCGCGATCGAGAAAATGCGCGTTAAACTCCAGATTCACCCGCGGATCCAGCGCGGGCAGAAGCGCGCGCAGCGCCGAGTTCCGGCACAGTTTATATGTCGTCCCCACGTCGGTGAAGGTTCCCTTGCCGATGTACTTCACCTCCAGCAGCTTGCCCACGAAAAAATTGCCGTAATACATAAATGTCGTCAGTTGCGTGTCGCGCGAGCGCAACTGCTCGACAATTCGCGTCCCGTTGACGATATCGGCGTGCGGCAGATAGGCGAGAAATTTATCGATATCGTAGGCGCGGAAGGTCCTATCGCCTTCGCACAGCAGCGTCAGTTCGGTGTCTTCAAACGCCGACGCCTCCTGGAGCGCGCGATAGACGCAATGACCATAACCCTGCCGTGCCTCAAACACCACCGTGGCGCCCGCGCTGGCGGCGTTTTTCTTGGTTCCGTCGATGCTGTTGTTGTCCACCACGATCACGCGCCGCACCCGCGGATGGCCGCGGAAATCGGCAACGGCCTGTCCGATGCTCAGCTCATCGTTATAGGCGGTGAGCACGACGGTCAGATCCCAGACGTCCGGATAGTTGAGGCCAACCCGGCGCTCGGACCTCTTGTAGCGGAGCAGGACGAACAGATCCACACTCCCCAGAACCACGCCGAGCCACAGGCAAAATCCGCTCGCGGAGACGATCTTCAGGCCGAGCGCGAATCCGGCGGCGTGGGGCAGGACATGGGAAGCCAGCAGAAAGGCGGTGCCGATCAGGCATGCCGCGAATCCGCAAAGAAAAAAAAGGACGCCATACAGCAGAAGCGGCGCGGTTTTCCAGGAGCGGGCTTGCATGAACAGCGGCCGCGAAACCATCCGGCGCCACCGCCGGGTCCGCGAGGAATCGATCAATGGTACACTGCCGGCGCCATCGCCGCAACCTGCGCCCGGCGCCGGCCGCGGCGCACCGGCGCGATCCAGGATCAAGTCAGGAGGGCTTTCCCGGTGAGCCGTTCCAGGACCCGCAGCGGCGACCGCGACGGATCGCGCATCGCCTCCACCGGCAAGTAGAATGTCTGTTCCAGGGCAAACTGCCCGCTCATGGCGGCGTGCGAGACCGAATCGGTGAAACACATCCAGGTCGCACCCGGCGGAATCGCGACGGAAACCTGCGGGCACTCGCGCTGGTACCGTTCGTCCGCCTTCATCGCATCGTGGATGCCGAGCATGAGGTGATCGTAAGCCGTCCGCCGGGTTTTCGTAATTCGCAGGATGTGCAGCAGCCACGCCGATCCCGGCAGCGGCTTCGCGATCTTCGGCAAGAATGTCCTGGCGACGTTCTCAAACGCCTCGCCCAGGCGCCACATCCGCGGAGCCGACGGGTTGACATTGGAAAAAACACGAAGAATCCGCAAGCCTTGCAGAGGGCGCGAAGGAAACGCATCGACGTGCAATCGCGTGTCGTCTTTGCGCCATGAGGTCGCCCGGCCGGCGATCTCGGCGGGACGGAAACTGGTAAATCCCGGCGACAACTTCCCGCGGTATTCCGGGCACAGCGCGCCGAGCAGCGTGGACGCCCGTTCGAAATAGCGTTTGAGCATGGCGGTAAGCGCCGCGCGGTCGGCGTCCGGCGATGCTCCGCCCAGGGCGCCCGTGGCGGGACGATAGCTCACGTTTTTCGATTTCCCGTCCAGGCACGCCGGCGACAAAAAGCGCCGCTCCGGC
>JAJPIT010000072.1 GCA_021324615.1 Terriglobia bacterium
GAAGGACTCGACCTGAGCATGCACGGCGAAGAAGGGTACAATTTCGAAGCATGAAGAAGATCGAAGCCGTGATCCAGCCGCACAAGCTCGAAGACGTCAAGGAAGCGCTGAAAAATATCGGCATCGACGGCATGACCATCAGCGAAGTGCGCGGGCATGGCCGGCAGAAGGGACACAAGGAGATCTACCGCGGCATGGAGTATCAGGTGGACCTGCTGCCCAAGATCAAAATCGAGATGGTCCTGGCCGAGGCGCGCGCCGAGGAAGCCATCCGGACGATTCTCTCTTCGGCGCGAACCGGCAAGATCGGCGACGGGAAAATTTTTGTCTTCGATGTAGCCGAAGCGATCCGCATCCGCAACGAGGATCGCGGCGAAGCGGCTCTATGACCCCTTCGACGCGGCCGCGCAAATGATGTTCCCATGAACCCCGAAGCAGTTCTCGTTCCGCGCGCGCCTGAAAACGTTCGCCCCGCGCTCGCCGCCCGCACCGCGGCTGTCGCGGCGATCCTGCGGCGCAAGTGGCCCAAGCTTGGCGGAGCCGCGCTCGCCGCGGTCGGCGGCTTCGGACGCGCCGAGCTTTTTCCTCACTCCGACATCGACCTGCTTCTGATCGCCGCCTCCGAGGAAGAAGTCCGCCGTCTGAAGGAACCGTGGTCCGAATTCCTCCAGTCGCTGTGGGATCTCGGCCTGCGCCCCAGCCACGCGGTCCATACCGCTGCCGAGTGCGCGGCCGATCACGACGGCAATCTCGAACTCATCATCAGCCTGCTGGACCGCCGCTTCCTCCTGGGCGACCCCGCGATTTTCGCCGGCCTCGATCATCGCTTTGAAGCCTTTCTGACAAAGCGGCGCGCCGCGATCGCCCGCCGCCTGATCGATGCGACGGAGGCGCGCCACGCCAAATATCAAAACACGATCTATCACCTTGAACCCGACCTTAAGAACACGCCCGGCGCTCTGCGCGATCTGCAAACCATCCGCTGGCTGAGCCGGCTGCATCCGCAAGACGAAGCGCCGGAACTTTCCGCGCCGTTTGAAATGCTCGCCTCGCTTCGCTGCCGCCTGCACGAAATGGCCGGCCGCGACCGCAACATTCTGCACTTCGAGGCGCAGGAAGCGCTCAGCTCCAACCCGGCCGCGCTGATGCGCGACTACTATCGCCAGGCCAGGATCGTGGAGCGCGCGCTCGCCCGCGCGATCGAAGCCGTCCCGCCGAAAGAAACGGCGCTGCTCGGGCGATTTTACGAATGGCGCTCGCGTCTGTCGACGTCTCAATACACCGTGCAGCGCGACCGCGTCTGGATGCGTAATCCCGCCGCGGTCGATTTCGGCGTCTTCGAATTTGTCGCGCGCCATCGCTTGTGCCTTTCCTCCGCGGCCATCGACCGCCTCGCCGGCGCCGCGCCTCAGGCGCGCTGGGAAGACTGGAAGCGGCTTCTATCGCTGCCTTATCCCGCCGCCGGATTGCGCGCGATGCAGCAAGCCGGAGTTCTCGCCTCCCTGATCCCGGAGTGGCGATTCATCGACTGCCTGGTGGTCCGCGATTTTTACCATCGCTACACGGTCGATGAACACAGCATCGTCGCCATCGCTTCGCTGGAGTCCATCGCCGACCGCCGCTTCGCCGCTCTGCTCTCCGAAATTCCCGATCCGCAGTTGATTCGCTTCGCGCTGCTGCTGCACGATATCGGCAAAGGCTCCGGACACGATCACGTCGAAGCTTCCCGCCGCCTCGCCCGCGAGATCCTGCTTCGCCTCGGCGCCCCGGAGGAGGATCGCTCGGCCATTGAGTTCCTGGTCGCCCATCATCTGGATCTGTCGGCGGTCATGACCTCGCGCGACCTGCACGACGCGGCCACCGCCAAGGAGGTCGCCGCCCGCGTCCAAACGATCGAGCGGCTGAAGCAGCTCACTCTGCTTACCTACGCCGATATCAGCGCCGTCAATGCCGAAGCGCTGACGCCCTGGCGCCGGGAGCAGCTCTGGCAGGTTTACCTGCTGGCCTCCGCCGAGCTCACCAGCGGGCTCTACTCCGATCGCATCCACGCCGCCGAGGCCGATCCCGCCCTCGCCTCGTTTCTGGAAGGTCTGCCGGTCCGCTATCTCCGGACCCACACCCACGCCGAAATTCAGGCGCACTTCGATCTGGCGCGCCAGCTCGAATCGCGGCCCACCGCCATTGAAATCACGCATCACGAGAAAATCTATCGCCTGACGCTGCTGGCGCGCGACCAGCCCGGTCTGTTTGCCTCCGTCAGCGGCGCCATCGCCGCCTTCGGCCTGAGCATCGTCAGAGCCGAAGCCTTTTCCAACGCGCACGGGATCGTCGTCGATACCTTTACCTTCTCCGATCCGCATCGCGCCCTGGAGCTCAATCCCTCCGAGTTCGACCGCCTCCGCCGCACCGTCCGCCGCGTGGTGGAGGGCAGGGAAACCGCGGAGCAATTATTGCGCGGCCGTCCAAAGCCATCGCGTTCCGGTCGTTTGAAGCCGTCCGTCAACCTGAACGACGCCGCCAGCGAGCGCGCCACTCTGATCGAAATCCTGGCCGAGGACCGTCCCGGACTCCTCTACGATCTGGCCCGCGCGCTCAGCGCCGCCGGATGCAATATCGAGGTCGTGCTCATCGATACCGAAGCGCATAAGGCGCACGACGTCTTCTATGTGACTCGTGATGGCCGCAAGCTCGACGCCGCCGCCGCGGCGCGCATCCGCGAGTCCCTGCTCGAAGCGGCGCTTTAGCGCGGCTATCCGGTAAGCTGGTTGTTGTGATTCCGGCAGCGCCTTATCTCATCGAAAACCACCGCGAGCTGCTCACTCCCGCTCTGGCCATTTATCCCCGGATCGTCGACCACAACATCGCCGCCACCCTCCGCCTGCTCGGCGGCGACCCCAACCGCTGGCGGCCCCATGTCAAAACCGCCAAGCTCGGATTCATCATGCGCCAGATGGTCCAGCGCGGCATTCTTCAGGCCAAATGCTCCACCACGATCGAGCTCGCCGCGGCGTGCGAGGCCGGAATCTCCGACGTCCTGCTGGCGTATCCGGTGGTGGGAGCCAATGCCGCGCGCGTCCGCCAGCTCGCTGAAGCCAACCCCCGGGCGCGGATCTCCGTGCTGGCCGAAAATCCGGAGCAGGCCGCCGCGTGGAAACAAAGCCGCGTCGGAATTTTTATCGACGTGAATCCGGGTATGGACCGCACCGGCATCCCGCAGAGCCGCATTGCGGCGATCCTGGAAACCGCGCGCGCGATTCCCACCGAATTTCGCGGCCTGCATTATTATGACGGCCACGTCCACTCTGAATCTTTTAAAGAACGCGAAAAAATCGCGCACCAGGGCTATGACCGTCTGATGGAAATCGCCGCCGCAATGGAGCAGGCCGGTTTTCCCGCAGGCGAAATCATCACTTCGGGAACGCCCGCGTTTCCCTGCGCGGCGTCCTATGCGCCCTTTCGCCAGGCGCGTTTCGTTCACCGCGCCTCGCCCGGAACGGTCATCTACAGCGACGCCACCAGCCTCGCGCAGCTTCCCGCCGAGTGGGGCTATCAGCCCGCCGCCGTCGTGCTATCGACCGTGGTCAGCCACCCGCGAGAAAATTATCTGACCTGCGATGCCGGGCACAAATCCGTTTCCGCCGACGCCGGCGTGCCCACCTGCGTGGTCGCGGGTCATCCCCATCTGCTGCCGCTCAAACCAAGCGAAGAACATCTTCCGATCGAGGTACAGTCCGGCGCGCGCCCGCCCATCGGCGAGCCGCTCTATTTAATCCCGCGCCACGTCTGCCCCACGGTGAATAACTTCGACGACGCGCTCATCATCGACAATCATCGCGTCGTTTCGATCGAACGAGTGACCGCGCGAGGCCACGAAGCGCCGCTTCCGCAGCCCATCGCCGCCGGTCGCTGATTCCGGCGCAAATCGTTTAGTACCCTAACGTTCAGGTGCGCATTTTGATCTCGGCCGGCGAAGCTTCCGGCGATCTCTACGCCTCGCGCCTGGTTGAAGCACTGCGCCGGAGCTACCCCGCCGCCGAGTTTTTCGGCTGCGCCGGGCCGCGCATGCAGGCCGCAGGCGTCCGTCCGATTGTGGATGCGCGTTCGATCGCAGTTGTAGGACTGGTTGAAGTTATCGCGCATATCCCACGCATTTGGCGCGAGTTTCACAAGTTGTCCCGCGCCGCATCCGAGCTTCGTCCCGATATTGCCGTGCTTACCGATTCTCCCGATTTTCATCTTCGGCTGGCGAAAAAATTGAAGCGGATGGGCATTCCGATCGTATATCTGGTTGCGCCGCAAGCCTGGGCCTGGCGCCAGGGACGGGTCCGGACCATGCGCTGCACCATCGACCGGCTGCTGGCCATTTTTCCGTTCGAACCAGCGTTTTTTGAGAAACATGGAGTACCAACGACGTATATCGGCCATCCTCTGGCGCGGATGTTCCGGGCTTCGCTGACGCGCGGCGAGTTTTGCCGCAAATTTGGTCTTCCGCCCGGACAGCGGATCATCGCCTTGCTGCCCGGCAGCCGCCGCGGCGAAGCCGCCCGCCATGTCCCGGCTCTGCTGGAGGCGGCCCGCCGGATCGGCGAAAAACACCAGGCGACGTTTATTCTGGCGCTTCCGCCCGGCTTTGGCGCGGAAAAGTCCGCTTTTTGGGAACGCCTTCGGGCGTCGTCCATCCAAGTAATTGAAGGAGCCACCTGGGATACGCTTGCTCATTCCGAGCTTGCCTTGGCGGCCAGCGGCACTGTAACCATCGAAGCGGCGCTGGCCGGCGTCCCGATGGTCACTTTTTACCGTGTAAACGCGTTAAGTTGGATGTTGGGACGGTGGCTGGTTCGCGCCCCGTTCCTTTCGATGGTGAACCTGGTGGCGCAGCGGCGGATCGTGCCGGAGCTGATACAGGGAGAGATGACCGGAGAGCGGATCGCGGCAGAGGCGCTTCGGCTGCTCGAAGATGAGGGAGCGAGGCGGCAGATGCTCGGTGGCCTGGCCGAGGTTGCCCGCGCCCTTCAAACCGACGCTGATCCGATGGACATCGCCGCCGGGACGATTGGAGCGATTTGCCTTGCAAATCGCCTTGAAGGTCGGGAAGGTGTGGAGTGAGCGCAAGGAAACCGTTCAAGTTGTTTCATCGTGGAATGCGCGCCCTGGCCGTGGCGCTGATCGCGCTGGCGGCCTGCGCTTACGGCCAGGATCGCGGATCCCGGGCGCGGCTCGACGTCCAGAGCTATTTAATTGACGCGCAGGTGGATCCGGCCGCGCAGACCCTCAATGCGACGGTTGTAGTGAGGTTCGTTCCGCTGGAGGACACCAACTCTCTGACCTTTGAATTGAACAACGCGCTGAGCTTGTCGAAAGTGCTCGACGAGAGCGGGCGGCAGGTGCCGGCCTCGCGCACCGCGCAGGATATGACGGTGCGGTTGAACCTGCTCGATATGCTTCCCAAGGGCAAGCCCGCCGCGCTGACGTTTATCTACGACGGCAAACTGACGGGAAATGAGGATTCGCCGGTTTTCGGCATCAAATTCGCTGCAATTCACCCCGATTTCGCGTATTTTATGTACCCGGCGCGCTGGTTTCCGCTGAACGACTACACGGTGGATCGCTTCAGCTCGGATATGAAGGTCACGGTTCCGCAGGGATATAAAGTGGTGGCGCCCGGCGTCGAGCTGCAGGAGAGAGCGCCGGCGGGGATGACCGCGACCCGCTTTCAGTTTTCGCAGGCGTCGTTTCCGGGGGATTTTGCGGTCGTCAAAGGCGATGCGCGGCGGGTGACCGCCAACGGCGTGACCACCTCGTTCTACACCCGCACGGTCAACGACCTGGTCGATCCCTATGGGCAGGAGATCGCCAAGGCCATGGCCTACTTCGCCAGCGTGTACGGGCCGCCGTTCAAGAAGGATCTGACCGTGGTGGAGACCGAAGACGGCACGCCCAACGGATACGCGGCGCCGGGATTGCTGTTTTTTTCCCCGCAGGGATTCGGCAAGCAAGTGAACCAGCAGCTTGTGGCCAATCAGGTTTCGCGGCAGTGGTGGGGCGCGCTGGTTTCGCCCAGCTCGCGCAATCACATGTGGATCGAAAACGGTCTGGCGCGCTACTCCGAAATTCTGTACGCCGAGCAGACCGGCGGTCCGGCCGCGGCCAATACGCAAATTCAGGCGACCTACACCGAAGCGTTGACGGTCAGCGAGCCGCCGCTGATCCAGGCGTCGCGGCTGGAGGATTATTCTCCGGAATATTGGGCGGCGACGGCCGGCAAGGGCGCGGCCGTATTAAATATGCTGCGATACGTGATCGGGGAGGATAATTTCCAGAAGCTGCTGCGCGAAATACCCGACAGGTTCGCGTTTGGATCCATCAGCACCGAGGATTTCCGCAAGCTGGCCGAGGAGGCCTACGGCGAAGAGCTGCAATGGTTCTTCACCGAGTGGACCGAATCGAGCGGCGCGCCGGAATTCAAAATGGAGTACACCGTTTTCCGCACCCAGAAGGGATTCCGCGTGATGGGCAAGGTGACCCAGGATTTGGATCTGTTCCGCATGCCCGTCGATTTACAAGTGCAAACGGAAGGAAATCCGGAGACCAAGCGAGTGGAAGTGGTGGGGACCTCGTCAGAGTTCGCCGTGGAGACCTTCGGCAAGCCCAAGAGCGTGACGCTGGATCCGGAGGATCGCGTTTTGCATTGGGACAACAATATTCGGGTGGCGGTGGCGATCAAGCGCGGCGAGCAGTTCACCGCCATCGGCGACTACTCCTCGGCCTTGCGGGAGTATCAGAAGGCGCTGGACGTCACCCGCAACAGCTCCCTGGCGCATTACCGGGTAGGCGAGCTGTTTTTCCTCCAGCAGAACTGGCAGGCGGCGGCCAATGAATTTCGCGAGGCTCTCAACGGCGATCTGCAGCCGAAGTGGACCGAAGTCTGGTCGCACATCAACCTGGGCAAGATCTTCGACATCAGCGACCAGCGGGACCGCGCGGTGAACGAATACCGGCAGGCGCTGCGCACCAAGGACAATACGCAGGGCGCGCTGGCGGAAGCGGAAAAGTACATCAATCAGAAGTTCGAGCGCCCACGCATGAGCAACTGACCGCCTTCACCCTTTCGCGAGCTCTCCGCTTTGCCGGCGGGCGCTGCGTCTGTCCGCCCGCCCGTTGGCGGCCTACTTCGGCGACGGCCCGCGGACGACCTGCACGAAGCCGTCCGGACGCAGCCACCTGGCGAAGGCGGCCCGAACCTCATCGGCGGTCATCGCCAAGTAGCGGCGCGCGGCGGTGTACGGTTCATCGAGCGGCAGGCCGAGCAGGGCGCGGCCCAGCAGCCCGCCGCCGATGGCCTCCTCGCTGGATTCGGAAAGCGGAAGCTGCCGCAGCAGCAGGGCCTTGGCCTGCCGCAGTTCGGCGTCGCCGACGTTGGTCGTCTGCATGGCGATGAGATCGCGGCGGATGATGGCCCGCGCCTTGGACACATTTTCCGGATCGCAGCCAAAACTGACCGAATAGAGGGCGCGGGTCTCCGACGCGCTGAGCGAATCGTCCACGTTGTAGACCAGCCCGGCGACCTCGCGCAGATCATGATAAAGGCGCGTGGCGTAAAATCCGCCGCCCAGCACGTGATTGCCGAGCTGCAAAGCGTAATAATCGGGGCTGAAGCGGTTGATCCCCACCGTTTCGGCGAGCACCACCGAATCCTGAATGCGCGCCGGATCGGGCACATCGACGGCGGCGGGTTGATTTATCGGAACCGGAGGCAGCGTCACATCGGGCTTGGAACCCGCGGCTTTCCAGCCTCCGAAATACTTCTCCACCGCGGCCTTCGCTTCGGCCGGCGTGATGTCGCCGATGATGACGATTGTGGCCAGGTCCGGGCGGAAGGCGCGCGCGTAGTAGTTTTTCACGTCGTCCAGCGTGACGGCGCCGACGGTTTCCGGAGTGGTTTCGCGCAATACCGGATCGCCTTTTGGATAGAGCGCGGCCTCCAGCGCACGGCGCGCGCGGTATTCGGGGCTGTTCCGCTCTCCGCCCGCCGCCTCCGCCGTTTGCCGCTTCACGATCTCGAACGCGCCGGCGGGAAAGGCCGGGTTCAGCTCGTTATCGGCGAGCAGTTCCAGGCCGCGGCCGAAGTGCGACTTGAGCACGCGCAGCGAAAAGGCGGCGCCGGCCGATTCCTCGGCGGCGATGTCGTCCAGATCCTTGCGCAGCGTCAGGCGGTCGCGGGTTTTGGTGCCGTAGGAAAACAGCTCATCGACGATATCGGCGACGCCGTCTTTTCCCGGCGGCGTTTCGAGCTTGCTTTCGTGACGAATTTCGCCGCGCAGGGTTACCGTCGGCGAAGCGTGCTCGGGCTGAACGATCAGGCGGAGTCCGTTGGGCAGGCGGAAGTCGGCCGGATGGAGGTCCGGCGGCGGCACGGCGAGCTTGGACAGTTCAGACTGCGCCCAATCGGGCAGCGTCACGGGTTTGGAAGGCGCCGACGTGATTTTTTCCGCGCCGCCGAATCCTTCCGAGGGGACCGCGGCGCCGGAGGGCTGCGGCTGGAGCACGGCCACAATGGCGCTCTGGTTTTGCAGGCACGCGCGCGCCACGCGGTTCACGTCGGCGAGCGTCACCTGCCGGATCGCCTCCACGTCCTCTTCCGGCGAATTCCGATGCTCGGCCGCCAGCGCCTGCGACCAGTCCTGCGCAAGTCCGGGAATGGAGTTGCGGCGGAATTCACTGGCGGCGATTTCCATGCGCCGCGCCGCCTCCACCAGCTCGGCCGGGAAACCCCTGGAAACATATCCGGCGATGATGTTTTTTACCGCTTCGATCCGCGGCGCGGCGTCGGAGCCGGGCGGAAGGGCCACGGCGGCCAATCCCACGCTGGCCTTCGGATAGGCCTGTTCGAGGGAGAAATCGGCGGCCAGGGCCTCGCCTTTGACCACCAGATTGTAGAGATCGCCCCGCTCGCTGGAAAGAACGCCGGCGGCCAGACGCGCGGCGGCGAAGTCGCGGGCGTTGCCGGTTCCGGGCATGCGGTAGGCCACGAAGACGAGCGGATACGGCAGGTTGCTTTCGAGCGTGAATGATTCGGCGTGCACCGGCGGAAGCCTCACTTCGGCCCGCGGCGGAAGCGGATGGCTGGGAATCGAGCCGAAAATCCGCTCGATGCGGGAAATGGCCGCGGCCGGATCGACGTCGCCCACCACCACCAGGATCGCGTTGTTGGGCGCATACCACTTCCGGTAAAAATCCCGCAACAGGTCCGCGGTGGTTTTGTCGAACGACGCCTTGGTTCCAAGCGCGTCATGCGCGTAGGGCGTGCCGGCGAACATATCCTGATTGAGGCGCGTCAGGAATTTGTAGGTCGGGTTGGAGAGGTCGCGCGCCACTTCCTGCTCGATCGCGCCGCGCTCCTGATTCCACTCGTCGGCGGAGTCGTCAATGTGAGCCAGGCATGCCGCTGTCGCGCGCAGCACCACCTCGAGGTTGGCGGCCGGGACCGTGGCGAAATACTGGGTGATGTTTTGCTGCGTATCGGCGTTGTTTTGGCCGCCAAGCTGCGCGTAGATGGCCGCGATCTGCTCGGCGCTGAGGCCGGCGCAACCGCGGAAGGCCATGTGTTCCTGGGCGTGCGCCAAGCCGGGATAATCGGGCGGCGTTTCGTCGGCGCCGGCCAGAATGTTCTCCTCCACGGTGACCACCGGCGCCAGAGGATCGCGCACCACCACCACGCGCATCCCATTGTTGAGGGTGGCGCGCGCGACGTTTCCGGAGATTTCCACCGGCGAGGCAGAAGCGGCCAGGAGCAAAACTGCGGGTATCAGAGATAAGCGCATGCGCATCCTTTCATGGATATAGACGCGCGGCCCGGGGCCGCGGCGGAAGAAATCGCCGCGCTTTGCCGAAGACGACCGCCTGGCGCGCCCGCCGGGAGTGCTACACTGAAGTTCACCGGAGTTTTCAAGTGGATCGGCGCACACGCAAAGAGCTCAAAAGCGACAAGTTTGCCCTGGAAGTCCAGCATGGCTTCGAATTTATCACCGATCACAAGGATCAGGTGATCCGCTATGGCGCGATCGTCGCCGCCGTGCTGTTGATCGCCGGCGGAGTTTATCTCTACAACAGCCATCAGGCCGCGGTACGCCAGGAGGCGCTGGCGGCGGCGCTGCGGATCGATAACGCCAGCGTCGGCAACGGGCAGGTGCAGCAGGTGGGCGTCATGCACTTCGACACCGAGGAGCAAAAAGAGGCCGCGCTGGCCAAGGCCATGACCGATATCGCGGTGAAGTATCCGGGGACGGAGGAAGGCGCCACGGCGGAGTTTTATCTGGCCTCCCAGGCCGTGGATAACGGCAATCTCCAGGAGGCCGAGAAGCGGTTTCAGCGGATTGTCAACAACGCTCCGGCCGCGTTTGCCTCCATGGCCAAGCTGTCCCTGGCGCGCGTTTATGAGTCGGAAGGCAAGGACGATCAGGCGGAAAAACTTCTTCAGGATCTGATCGCGCATCCCTCGGTTACCGTTTCCAAGGGCGAAGCGCAGCTCCGGCTGGCGGCGTTAAAAGCGCGCAAGAATCCGGAGGAAGGCCGCAAGATGCTGGAGGCGATGCGCGCCGACCGCACCGCGATCAGCCGCGCGGCGGTGCAGGAACTGGGCGAGTTGTCCAGCGCGCCGCAGCATTAGGTGAATCCGGGCCCGCTGGCGCATCTCCGCTTCCCGGTCGAGCGCGGGCGCGGGCGGCGGTATCCAGAGGCGCCGCATCCTTACCGCAACGATTTCCAGCGCAACCGCGACCGCGTGGTGCACGCGCGCGCGTTCCGCCGCCTGGAAAACAAGACCCAGGTCTTCACTGCCGGGATCTCCGATCATTTCCGCAACCGCCTCACCCACACTATTGAGGTGTCGCAGATCGCGCGCACCGCGGCGCGGGCGCTGGGGTTGGACGAAGATTTCACCGAAGCGCTGGCCCTGGCGCACGACCTGGGACATCCGCCTTTCGGGCACGCGGGCGAGGCCGAGCTGGACCGGCGGATGCGGAAATTCGGCGAGCGCTTCGATCACAATCTGCACGCCCTGCGCATCGTCGAACGGTTCGAGACCCGCTACGCGCGGTTTCGCGGCCTGAATCTGACGTTTGAAGTGCGGGAGGGTATTGTCAAGCACTCGCGCGATTTCGAGCCCGGCGAGTCTCGCGGGCTGGACGAATATCTGCCCGGCCTGCGCCCGCCGGTCGAGGCTCAACTGATCGATCTGTGCGACGAGATCGCCTACAACACCGCCGATCTCGACGACGGCTACGCGGCGGGGCTGGTTTCGGTCGAGGACGCGCGGCGCGGCGTGGCCAAGTTCCGCGAGCTGGAGGAAATCGCCGCGATGCAGTTTCCCGGCGCGCCGGAGCGGGTGCGGATGCACGAAGTCGTCCGGGGATTGATCGACTGGCTGATCTCCGGATTGCTGGCGGGGACCGTGGAAGCGGCGGGGGCTCTGGCCAGCGTGGAGGAAGTGCGCCGCGCCCCGCGCGTGGTCCGCTTCAGCCCGGACGCCGCGGCCGGAACGGCGGAGCTGAAAAAACTGTTGCGCCAGACCGTCTATGATTCGCCTTCGCTGATGCCGGCGCGGCGGCGGTCGGTGGAGCTACTCGGGGAGCTGTTTGACGCGCTGATGGCGCGGCCGGAGGCGATGCCGCTGGAGTATCGCCAAGATTCGGCCGATGAACCGCTGCATCGCCAGGTCTGCGACTACGTCGCCGGAATGACGGACCGCTTCGTTTTAAAAACCTGCGAGCAGTTGGGAATCGGATAAAGCTGCGCGGCGCGCGTGAAAGCGCGCTCCCTGTCAAACTTTTTGCCGATTTTGGCGTTTAAATAAGGTAGAAGGATCGACAAGAAGTGCGCAAAACCCTGGCATTCGCGTTATTTTTCTGTGCCTTAACGCTCTCGGCGCGGACCGTGAACAAGCCTCCGGCCGAGGATCCGCTCTTTAAAAAGAAGCTTTCCAAGGACGAGCAGGTGATTCACGCGCTCGACCGGCTGACGTTCGGGCCGCGCCCGGGCGACGTGGAGGCGGTGCGGAAAATCGGTGTCCGCAAGTGGATCGAGTTGCAGCTTCATCCCGAGCGCATCGCGGAGAATCCGGAGCTGGAGCGGAAGCTGGCGCCGCTGCAGTCGCTGCGGATGACGCAGGCGCAAACGCTGGCGGCGTATCCGTCTCCGGAGCTGGTGCGGGGCGTGGCCCTGGGCCTTCAGAAACCGCCGGAAGATCCGATTGCGCGCGCCGAGGTGGAACGGATGGTCCGCCGCTTCGATGTGAAAAAAGGAACCGGTCAAAGCGATCCCCTGGAGCCGCGGGTGCAGTTGGCCGACCTGCTGACGCGCGAGCAGATTCGCACGCTGCGCGGCGGGACGCCTGCGGAGAAGACACAACTGCTGGCCTCCATTGCCGAGGATAAGATTGACGACGTGATCGTGGCGATGCCGGCGGGACTGCGCGGGCAGCTCATGCCCTTCGCCAGCCCGGTGGTCCGGCGCAAGCTGCTGCTGGCCAGCCAGCCGCAGCAGCTTGTCTTTTACGATCTGGCGGAAGCGAAGCTTTATCGCGCGATTCTCAGCAACCGGCAGCTTGAGGAAGAGCTGGTCGATTTCTGGTACAACCACTTCAACGTTTATATTGACAAGGGCGCGGACCGCTTCCTGGTGCCGAGCTATGAGCGCGACGTGATCCGCCCGCACGTGCTCGGAAAATTCCGCGATCTGCTGGAGGCGACGGCGAACAGTCCGGCGATGATGTTTTATCTGGACAACTGGCAGAGCGCCGCTCCCGAGCGCGCCCCCAATGGGAAGCGGCCGCGGCGCGGGTTGAATGAAAACTACGCGCGGGAGCTGATGGAGCTGCACACGCTGGGCGTCGATGGCGGATACACCCAAACAGACGTCACCGAGGTGGCCCGCTGCTTCACCGGCTGGACCATCCGCCCGCCAGCCGCGGGCGGGGAATTTTTTTACAACGACCGGCTTCACGACAAGGGCGAAAAGGTCGTGCTCGGGGTGACGATTCCGGCCGGCGGCGGCAAGGAGGACGGGGAAAAGGTGCTGGATATTCTCGCCAATCACCCCTCCACTGCGAGATTTATTTCCAAGGAGCTGGCGCAAAGATTTGTCGCCGACAATCCCCCGGCGGAGTTGATCGACCGGATGGCCAAGACGTTCCTGCGGACGCACGGCGATCTGCGCGAGGTGATGCGGACCATGCTCGAATCGAAGGAATTTTTCTCGGCCGGCGCCTATCGGGCCAAGGTGAAGACGCCGCTGGAAATGATTGTGGCCTCCATCCGCGCCACCGGCGCGCAGGTGGATTATGCGTTTCCTCTGGCGCAGCGAATCGGCCAGTTGGGCGAGCCGCTGTATCGCAAGGTGGAACCGACCGGATACTCGAACGCGAACGCGGAGTGGGTGAGCTCGGCTTCGCTGCTGGGGCGGATGAATTTCGCGCTGGCGCTGGCGCAGAACCGCCTGCCGGGCGTTAAAGTGGATGCGGAGAGCTTCCCCGCCGATCCGCTGGAGACTGCGCGGCGGCTTCTGTTCACCGATCCCAGCGCGGCCACGCGCCAGGCCATCGAGAAGGCCATGGCCGATCAGAAAACGAAGGATCCCAAAGCGGCGACGCCCGCGCTGGCGGCGGCGCTCGCCCTGGGATCGCCCGATTTTCAAAGGAAGTAGCAGGTGAGGCGATGAATCGACGAATTTTTCTGAAGAGTTCCGCGATGGCCATGTTTGGCGTGGGATCCACCCCGGCCTGGCTTTCGCGAGCCTTATACGCGCAGGACGCGCCCAGCCCGCGGAAGAAGATCCTGGTGGCGATTTTCCAGCGCGGCGCCGTCGACGGATTGAACGTCGTGGTCCCGCACGGCGAGCAGCGTTATTACGATCTGCGGCCGACGATCGCGGTGCCGCGTCCGGACGGCACGCCCGATTCGGCCATCGATCTGGATGGATTCTTCGGCCTGCATCCGTCGCTCAAATCTCTGAAGCCGATCTACGATTCCGGTCACCTGGCGATCGTCCACGCCGCCGGCTCGCCGGATCCGACGCGCTCGCATTTCGACGCGCAGGATTACATGGAATCGGGAACGCCGGGCCGCAAGGCGACCCCGGATGGCTGGCTAAATCGCGCGCTGCCCGCGGAACCCCGCGAATCTCCGGTGCGCGCGGTGAGCTTCACGGCGGATCTGCCGCGCTCGCTGCGCGGGCGCCATGACGCGGTGGCGATCGCGAATCTGAACGATTTTCAGGTGCGCGACCCGGCCGGCGCGGCGAGTTTCGAGGCCATGTACGCCGGCGCCATCGACCAGGTTCTGAACGGCACCGGGCGCGAAACCTTCGACGCGGTAAAGTTGATGCAATCCATTCAAAAACAGCCCTATACTCCTGCTAACGGAGCCGTTTATCCTGGAGGCCGGCTCGCCAATTCGATGCGCCAGATCGCGCAGCTCATCAAGGCCGACGTGGGGCTGGAGGTCGCCTTCACCGACGTCGCCGGCTGGGACACCCACGTCAACGAGGTCGGAGCCAAGGCCAGCGTCGGACAGCTCCCCAACCTGCTGGCCAACTTCGGCGACACGTTGGCCGCTTTTTATCGGGATTTGGGGGATCGCATGGCGGACGTGGCCGTCGTTACCATGAGCGAGTTCGGAAGGACCGCCCGGGAGAACGGCAATCGCGGCACCGATCACGGTCATGCCAACGTGATGTTCGTCTTCGGCGGCGGCGTTCAGGGCGGCAAGGTTTACGGCGACTGGCCGGGCCTGGCCGAAGAGCAGTTGTACGAGGGCCGCGACCTGAACCTGACCACGGACTTTCGCGATGTGCTCGGCGAACTGGTCGTCCGGCATATGGGGAATCCCCAGCTCGCTTCGGTATTTCCCGGATACGCGGAGCCTCGCTTCCGGGGCCTGCTCCGGGGATAGGACGCCTTGGCTTCCCTTACTTAATCCCGTTGGCGAATCGGCCGATAACTACAGCAGGAGGAGTTGGAATCTTAGGATGCTGTGGTTATACCTGTTGGGCCTGCTGACGGCTCTGACCATCGTGTTGCGCAGGGTTTTGCGGCGGCAGGCTCCGCTCAACGACGAGCTCTATTCCAAGCGCGTGGCCATCGAACACGTGCAAAGCGGCGTCGCCTGGATTCGCGCCGACGGAACGTTCGGCAGCGTGAATCGCTCCTTTGCCGAAACCCTGCGCTGTTCGCCGGAGAGTCTGGCGGGTCAGGAATGGTACCAGATGTTTCCGGCGGCGGAGCGCCCGCGAGTGGGCGAGGCATACCGGCAGATGCTGCTGGGCGGCGTTCATAGCTTCGACGGTCCGGGGCGGCGCATGGACGGTTCCCCGGTTTGGCTGAACGTGAAGCTGGTGGCGGCGCACGACCGCAAGGCGCGCTTCGTCGGGCATCACTGCCTGATCGAGGATAAGACGCGCGAGCGCGAGCTGGAACAACGCATTTTGACGATGAGCGGGGCGCCGGAGGCGGCCCGGCGGCGGGCGGGAAGCGCTGTTTCGGGGTGACGCCCGCGCAAGGGCGTTTGGGCTACGGCCAGGCGCGGGCTCTATTTGAGGTCCACGGCGATCCGCTCCACGGGGCGGGGAAGCGGATTCTGTTCGGTGTGGATCATCGGCCCGTCCAGGCGCACCTCGCCGGCCTTGCCGCGGGCCTGATCGGTTAAATAGACGACGATGTGATCCAAGGAGTGCTCGTGGCGCGCGCTGCTTTCGCCTGCTCCGAAGCGCACGCGCAGAACCCGCACCTGGGGATTTTCGAAAACCAGCGAATAATGCTCCGGATCAACCTTCAGCGGATCGAGCGGGGAAAGGACGGGCTCGGACGCGGGCATCGATTTGACTTCAATTTCGATCAGCCGGACCGGATGATCGGCAAAGAATTCGCTGGTGTGAGGGCCGGCGGCAGGGCTCCAGCGGACGTCGCCCGCCTTGAAATCGATGGTCTGGCGCTCGCCGGACGGGCGGGTCTCGGTCATGCGGCCGCTATCGAGATAGATCATGACGCGGTTGAATTGGTGCTGGTGGAGGGCGGTCGGCTGATGCGGCTGTTCGGTAGCCGCGAGAACGCGCACCCGCGGCGTATCGATTTTGACTTCGCTTGCTGAAGTCTGCGCGGCGAGCGCCAGGGGGAGCAGCAGGAAAACCGCCACTTTCATGATCTCCAGCATACCGCCGGCGTTCCGGCGGATAAGCGCGGCGGCCTTGCCATGACGTATGATATGAAACCGAACTTCCGAAGGAGATTTCACGTGCCGCGCTTTCCGGTTTTGATTTTCCTGCTGCCGGGTGCGATTTTCGCGCAAACCCCCGTCCGGATTTTCACGGCCGCGCAGGCGGAGGCCGGCCGGAACATTTACAGGCAGATCTGTTCCGGCTGCCACGGCGCGAATCTCGAAGGCTCCGGCGACGCTCCGGCGCTTTCCGGCGGCACGTTTCTGCTGCACTGGCGATCGAAGATGGCGAGCGAGCTGTTCGGCGAGATTTTGCAAAACATGCCGCCGTCCAGCCCCGGATCGCTGGGCGAGACGGCGGCGCTGGACGTGGCCGCGTATATCCTTCAGCAGAACGGCGCCGCGGCCGGCGAGCAGCCGCTCGTATCGGGCGCAACCACGCGGATCGGCGCGGCGGCCCGCGGTTCGTCCTCGGCTCCGGCGGCGCGGGCTGCGGCGGAGATGACTGTCCTCGGTGCGGGAACCCCGGCGGGAACGGATGCGCGCCTGGCGCCGCGCATCACCCGCGGGGTCACGGTTCCCGGCGAGGTTCCGGATTACGTGCCCGTGACCGCGGAGATGCTGCGCAATCCGCCGCCGCGGGACTGGCTGATCTTCGGCCGAAATTATCAGCGCTGGAGCTATAGCCCGCTCGATCAGATTACGCGCCAGAACGTGAGCAGCCTTCAGTTGAAGTGGGTGTGGTCGATCAACGACTCCGGCGCCAACGAGACCACCCCGCTTGTGCACAACGGCGTCCTTTATCTGGCCAGCCCCAGCAATATCGTGCAGGCGCTGAACGCCGCAACCGGAGACTTGATCTGGGAGACCCGGGTCGGTCCCGATCAGGCGCCCGGCTACGGCGGCATCCGCAGCATCGCGATCGCCGAGGACAAGATTCTGCTGCCCACCAGCGACGCGCACATGGTCGCGCTCGACGCGCGCAACGGCAAAATTCTCTGGGATACGCCGGCCTCCGATAAGCCGCACGTATCGACCAGCGGCGATATCGTGATCGGCGACAAGGTTCTGATGGGGTTGACCGGCTGCGCGAAGTTCGACGGCGAAGGCTGCTACATCTCCGCCTTCGATCTGCACACCGGAAAACGCGTCTGGCGATTTTATACGATTCCGCGCGAGGGCCAGCCCGGCAGCGAGACCTGGGGCAGCTTGCCGATGAATAACCGCGCGGGCGCGGAGACCTGGCTTGCCGGAAGCTACGATCCCGAGCTCAACCTGACCTACTGGGGTGTCGCGCAATCGAAGCCCTGGAATTTTTTGAGCCGCCACCTGACGCCTTACGATAAGACGCTGTTTGCGAACTCGACCGTGGCGCTCGATCCCGATACGGGAAAACTGAAGTGGTATTTTCAGCACGCGCCGGGCGAATCGTTCGATCTGGATGAGGTGTTCGAGCGCGTGCTGGTGGATATCGGCGATCAGAAAGTTTCCTTCAGCGCGGGCAAGGCCGGGGTGCTGTGGAAACTCGACCGGCGCACCGGAAAATACCTCGGCCACAAGGAAATGGTGAAGCAGACGGTTTGGGACCGCTTCGACGCCGACGGCACGCCGCACTACCGCACCGATATTTTAGAGATGCAGCTCAACAAGCCGATCCATATTTGTCCCAGCACCGAAGGCGGCAAGAACTGGCAGGCGATGAGCTATTACCAGCCGGCGCAGTTGCTGATCGTGCCGCTGAGCCAATCCTGCATGGACTTTACCGCGCGCGAGGCCGATTTCAGTTCTCCCAACGGCGGCGGCACGGCGGGCGACCGCAAATTTTTGCCGATGCCGGGGACCAACGGGATGATCGGAAAGCTCGCCGCCTACGACGTCAAGACGATGAACGAGATCTGGAAGTATGAGCAGCACGCGCCGTTCCTCACCGCCGCGCTCTCCACCGCCGGCGGATGGGTGCTGGTGGGCGATATCGACCGCCGCGTTCATATTTTGGACGCGCAATCGGGAAAAGTGCTGTGGGAGACGCGGCTGGGCACCTCCGTGCAGGGCTTCCCGATCACCTACAGCGTGGATGGCAAACAGTACATCGCGGTGATGACCGGCCTGGGCGGCGGAAGCCCGCGGAACGTACCCGCCGCGATCGCGCCCGACATCAAAATCCCGCGCACCGGACAGGCGCTGTACGTATTCGCGCTGCCGTAGCCATCAGGGCGCGGCGCGGACGAACTCCGCGAACACTTCATTCGACAGCAGAACGCCGCGCGAGGTGAGCCGCAGCCGGCGCCCGTCGAATTCGAGCAGGCCCTCGGCGAGAAACCGGCGGATCGCGTCGTCAAACGGCGCCCATTCGCCTTCGATTCCTTCCGCCAACCGCAGCCCGAGAAAAAATCTTTCGCTCACCGCGTCCGCCGCCGTGCGATCCCGCGGGCTGGAATCGGAGGCGTACTCGGCGGCGGACTCGGCGTTTCTCCATCGCTATTCGCCATCGAAGGAGTGCGCATCCGCGCCGAAGCCGAGATAGGGCTCGCGCCGCCAGTATTTCAGGTTGTGCGCCGATTGGTAACCTTCG
The DNA here is from genome assembly GCA_021324615.1 of Terriglobia bacterium. Classification (GTDB taxonomy): domain Bacteria; phylum Acidobacteriota; class Terriglobia; order Bryobacterales; family Bryobacteraceae; genus Palsa-187. The sequence continues at coordinate 18,778 of JAJPIT010000072.1, forward strand.
CGCGCGAAGTTGGAGATTTCATAGCGCCGCAGGCCGGCGCGCGCCAGCCGCTCGACCGCCATCTCGTAAAATTCGGCGATTGCGTCGTCATCGGGAACGTCGCCGGCGCCATAGCGCGATCCGCGGGCGAGAATCTCGCGTCCCAAACGGCTGTCCTCATCCACTTCGAGCATATAGACGGATGCGTGGGGCGCTCCGATCCGCTCGATCCAGTCCAGCGACTCGGTCCAGCTTTCGCGGGTCTGGCCCGGCAAGCCCGCGATCAGGTCGATATTGATGGATTCGATGCCGGCACGCCGCAGAATCGCGACGTCGCCAGCCACTGTTTCGGCGGTATGCTTGCGCCCCGTCCGCGCCAGCTCGCTTCTGACGAAGGACTGCACACCCAGGCTCACGCGATTGATCCCGGCGGCGCGCCAGGCCGCGGCCTTCTCGAAACGGATGGTCCCTGGCGCCGCTTCGATCGTGGCCTCGCGCCAGGGCCGTCCGGGAATTTCGTCCAGAAACAGGCGCGGATCCATCAGGCTCGGCGTGCCGCCGCCAAGGTAGACGGTCTCCGGTGTCCACTGCCATTTGGCGGCGCGCAGCCCGGCGATCACCGAGGCGGTGTAACGGTCTTGCAGAGCGGCCGGAGACACGCCCGAGGCGAAATTACAATAAGTGCACTTCTGCGCGCAAAAAGGATACGAAATGTAGACGCCGGCCACGGATGATTCCAAAATAGCAGCCGCGCGCCGGCCGAGGTGCTTTTCTGTGACTTTCGCGCACCCCACATCATCTGTTACCCTTGGACCGTTCGCCCGTCAACAGCTAAATGGAACCGGCCTGTATCCGACATACCGACCTTCCCTCGACCAGCCGTCTTTTCATCGATTTTACATACCATTTCGATCGGGTTGCCCGTTTTTACCGGCACAATCCGCACCATCCGGAGGCGCTGGCCGATGCTGCGCGCCAGATCGACTACCCTGACGACCGCCGCGCGGCCATGGTCCAGGCCCTGCGCCGGCAGAATGGCGAAAGCGCGTCGCTCGATCTGCTGGCCAGGCCGGGGACGGCCGCGGTGGTTACGGGCCAGCAGGTCGGGCTTTTTTCCGGACCGGCCTATACGATTTATAAGGCGATCACCGCGGCGCGGCTGGCGCGGGATCTCACCGCGCGCGGCATTCCCGCGGTTCCGATCTTCTGGCTGGCGACCGAGGATCACGATTTCGAGGAAGTGAATCACGCCTGGGTTTTCGACGCTTCGCATAATCCGGTGCTGCTGCGCGTTGATTCGGGGGGCGAGAACGGCCGTCAACGTCCGGTCGGCAATATCGCGATCGAGAGCGCGCCGCTCGATGGGCTGGCGTCGGCCATCGGATCGTTTCCGTTCGGGGAAGAGGTTATCGCCGCGGTTCGCCGGGCCTATGCACCGGGTATGACGATGGGCGCGTCGTTCCGGGCGCTGCTCGCGTCGCTTCTTCGCCGCCTGGATCTGGTTTTTCTCGATCCTCTGGATCCGGAAATTCGCCGGATCGGCGCTCCGCTGGTCGCCGAAGCGCTGGGCGCCGCGGCCGAGCTGAAAGAGAGGCTTCTTGATCGCAATCGCGAGCTGGAAGCGGCCGGATATCACGCGCAGGTGCACCTGGACGCGAAAACGTCGCTGTTTTTTCTGCTGGAAAACGGCGAGCGCGTTCCGCTCCGCCGCGCCGGCTCCGATTACAACGATCTGCGCGGCCGCGCCGCGGAAATTTCTCCCAACGCGCTGCTTCGTCCGGTAATGCAGGATTACCTGTTGCCGACCGTCGCCTATATCGGCGGGCCGGCGGAGCTTGCTTATCTGGCCCAATCGCAGGTGATCTACGACCGCCTGCTGGGGCGGATGCCCGTGGTCACTTCGCGCAGCTCCTTCACATTGTTGGAGCCGCGCGCGGAAAAACTGCTCCAGCGCTACCGCCTGAGCGTCGCCGATACCTTCATCGATGAACAGGCGCTGCGGGAGCGGATCGCGCGGGCGCTGGCGCCGCCGTCGATTGAAGCCGCGTTCGGCGATGCGCGGGATGGCGTGGCGCGCCATCTCGACCGCCTTTCGCGCGAACTGGAGGCGTTCGACCCGACGCTGGCGGCGTCGGCCGGAAAAGCGCGGGCCAAAATCCTGTATCAGCTCGAAAAGACGCGGCGCAAAATCGAGCGCGAAATCATGCGCCGCGATGAGCGCGCCGGCTCCGATGCCGGTTATCTCGCCCATCTGCTCTTCCCGCATCGCCATTTGCAGGAGCGCTTTTATTCCATCCTGCCGTTTCTGGCCAAACACGGTCTGGAGCTGAGCGGCAGAATCTACGACGCGGCGCGCCTGGACTGTCCCGACCATCGCGTCCTGACCATTTGAATTTATGCGCGTAAATCACGTGAAGTCCGCCCTGAAGCAGGGCAAATTGCAGCTCGGCTGCGGATTCGGCCAGATCCGCTCGGTGGAAGTAGCCAAGATTCTGGCCGCCGCCGGCTTTCATTGGACGTTCATCGATGCCGAACACGGAAATTTCGGGATCGAAACGCTGTTCGATCTGTGCCACGCCTCGGGCCTGGCCGGGTTGTCGCCGATCGTACGCGTCGCCGACATGCAGTATGCGCTGATCGCGCGCGCCCTGGACTGCGGCGCCGATGGCGTCATTTTCCCTCGCGTCGAGTCCCCGGAGCTGCTCGAACGGGCGGTAAGCTGGACCAAATTTCCGCCCGTGGGAGTCCGCGGCATGGGCCTGGGCGCGCAGCACTTTGAGTACGAACGGGTCAGCGTTCCGCAGATTATCGAGCATTTGAACGCCAATATGATGGTGGTGCTGCAAATCGAGACGCAGCGAGCGGTGGAGGCGCGCGAGGAATTACTCTCGGTCCCCGGCATCGACGCGGTGATGTGCGGACCGGTGGATCTGTCCATTTCCCTCGGCGTCCCCGGCGATTTTCAGCATCCCCGCATGGTGGAGGCGATGGAAAAGATCCGCGACAGTTGCCTCAAGCACGGGGTCGCGCCGGGAACCCAGACGCGCAGCGTGGCTCTGGCCAAGTTCTGGAAGGAGCGCGGTATGATTTTTCTCGGCAGCGGAAATGAGACGTCCTTTCTGCTGGATAAGGCCAGCGAAGTGGTGGAGGCTCTGAAGTAGCGCCATGAGCTCCTACGACGGCTACCGGCGCCTGAAGTTCGACCGCCCGCATCCCCGCGTTCTTCGCATCACCATGGATCACGGCAAGATGAACGCGGCCGACCGGGTCATGCACGGGGAACTGGTCCGCGTCTGGCGCGACATCGACGCCGATTCTTCGGTCAACGCGGCCATCATCACCGGCGCAGGCGGCGCGTTTTCGGCCGGCGGCGATTTCGCCATGATCGGGGAGATGATCGCCGATTTCGAAACGCGCGCGCGAATCTGGAAAGAAGCGCGCGATCTGGTATACAACATCATTAATTGCTCCAAACCGGTGGTCAGCGCGATGCGCGGCGCGGCCGTGGGCGCGGGGCTGGTTTGCGGACTGCTGGCCGATATTTCGATCGCGTCAAAGAACTGCCGCATCATCGACGGCCACACGCGCCTGGGCGTGGCGGCCGGAGATCACGCCGCGATCATCTGGCCGCTGCTGTGCGGCATGGCCAAAGCGAAATATTATTTGCTGCTGTGCGATCCGGTGTCGGGCGAGGAAGCCGAGCGCATCGGCCTGGTCAGCCTCACCGTCGAAGATCCGGAGCTGGAATCGAAGGCCGTCGAGATCGCCTCGCGGCTGGCCGAGGGCGCGCAGAGCGCGCTGCGCTGGACCAAATATTCTCTCAATAACTGGCTGCGGGCGGCCGGCCCGGTGTTCGACACCTCGCTGGCGATGGAGTTCATGGGCTTCTCCGGTCCGGACGCGCGTGAGGGCCTGGCGTCGCACCTGGAAAAACGCCCGCCGAGGTTCGAACCGGAGTCGGGCCTGTAGGCGAAGAACCGCCGCGCCCGGACGCTCGAGGTTTGCCGGGCCTGATAAAATCGGGTGATGGCAAAGAAGGCCGCTTTGATCACCGTCACCTGCCCCTGCTGCCAGGCCGAGCTGCACATCGATCCGGAAACCGCCGCGGTCATCCGCCACACCGAGCACGTCAAACCTCCTTCGATCGCCGACCTGGAGACGGCGATCGAGCGGATGAAGGGGGAAGCCGGACGCCGCGAGGACGCCTTCAAGAAATCCATTGAGGCCCACAAAACGCATCACGACGTGTTGAGCAAGAAGTTCGACGAAATGCTCAAGGTGGCCCGGGAACATCCCGACGAGCCGCCGCCCAAGCGCGATATCGATTTCGACTGATTACAGGTGAATCGGCCCGTCGCCGTCGCCCCGCGTCATGTGGACCGCGGCGCCGGCCGGGTCAAGCTGCCCCAGAAGACGGGTGAGCGGCGCCGAGGTCAGGAACAAAAAGTTCGAAGGGCCGCGCAAAAAGCCGGCGTGTTTCAATGCGCCGCACCAGCCGGCGTGCGCCTGATTGGACAGCAGCAGATCGGCGCCGCGCCGCTCCAGGACCTGCGCCGCCAGATAGATCACCTTGTGGGCGTCCTCCGGGCGGGCCAGGCAGTCGACGATCGAGCCGACCCGCATGTCGCCGAAATATTTGTTGTTCGACATCCGGGTATCGAGCAGCACGGCCCATCCGGCGACGCGGCCGGAGTCGACCACCCGCAGTTTGATGAACCGCGGGTTCTCGGCCGGATACAAGATGTTCAGGACGCGCGCGTCGCGCACCCCGACCATGGCGTAGCGGTCGTGGCAGTCGCGCCACAGCTCGGTGGCCCAATCGGAAAATTCGGTCACCTGTTCGGCCCAGCAGGATTCGTAGCGGCGCGGATCGGGACTCCGCGCCAGGTTCACCAGACGGGTTCCCAGCCAGCCGGCGCCGGAAAACGCGGCCAGATCCAGCGCCAGGCGCGTCCGCGCCGATTTCCTCAAATACCGGATGTTGCGCAAGAAAGGAAACGCATTGCAGACTTTGAAATAGAACGGCACCTCGCGCAGGCGCCATCCCATCGCCAGCAGAACTTTGACAATGGCTCCGTTGCGGTCACCCATGCCCAGGCCGTAGGAGAGCGGCTCCCGCCGCAAGGCGTCGTTGACGATCTTGGGTCCCACCAGGCTGTAACGCCTGTCGACGATGCCCTCGGAGATCGGCATCTGGCAGGCGCCCACCGGGCGGATCCGCCCGCCGATCGAAAACTCCTGATGCTTGAACGTATAGGCGCCGCGCACGAAGCCGTCCTCGACGGCGAGAAAGATCTCCTGATAAATTTCGCGGCCGTCGATTTTCGGCAGCCACTCCGCCGCGGGAGTCTCCGGGACCTGGAAGGAGATGTTGGCCGGCGCCATCCGGCGATTGAACTCGGCCACCGGGGCTGTCCACTCCGGCGTGTACGGCTGAATGCGAATGGGCAAAGCGATGTTCTCCTCAATCCTTCAGGCTTCGGGGGCGGCGCCGTACTTCCGCCCGCGGGTCTGTTTCTGATCCTCCGAAGACGCTCTCATCGCGATGGCAGCGGATTGCGAATCGCACACGCCTTGCGCGTGAGCGCAGTGCACGAGCGCTGCCAATCTTTTTTTCACGCGATAAATTGCCTTTCACGTGATATTTCACGTGATAAATTGCCCCGAACCGGCGCCGGCGGGGGCATTTGCCACGCGCTTCAGGTGCACCGGGATTCCATCAAACAGCACGGATCTTCCAATGCGCCGGGCGTCCTAAACCTGAAGCGTCGCGGGGATTAAAGGGAGGGATTGGCACCAGGTTTGCTTATTCGCTCCCGCGGGAGTACGCCTCGGGCTGAAATGGACATTCACGGGTGCGGCGGGTATTGCGGGCTCTGGATCGGCCGGGAACAATCGGAGGAAGTTCAATGGTGGTAAAACTCTCAGCGGCGAAGATGCCGTTTGAGCGCGGCGCGGTGATCCTGTCCTTCGACACGGAACAGATCTGGGGATATATCGATCTGTTCGACGAAGAGCAGTTTTTAAAGCGCTACCCGCAGGCCATCGAGATCCATGAAAATTTGCTGCGGCGGCTTTGCCGCGCCGGCATCCGCGCGACGTGGTTTGTGGTGGGAGGGCTTTCGCTCGACGGCAGCCTGGGCGAAGACGATCCGAGATATGACGATTTGCCGCGGGAGTGGGTAACCCGGGTCCGCCGCGGGGATGAACTGAGCGCACCGCTGTGGTACCGCCGCAGTTTTGTCGAGCGGCTTCGCGATTCGCGCCCGCGCCAGGAGATCGGCATTCACGGCGGGTTGACGCACCTGATCTGGACCCACCGCCACACCACTCCGGCGGTGGCCGCGCGCGAGCTGGCGCGCGCCCATAAAGCGCTGGGGGAGCTGGGCATTCGCGCGGCCTCCTTTTCCTATCCGCGGGAGGAAGAAGCCTACCGGAACCTGCTGCCGGCCCACGGCGTGCGCTGCTACCGGGGACGCTTGCAGGTTCGCGCGCATCTGCTGGGCCGGACATTTCTCGGCCGGCTGCTGCGCCTCGCCGATGAGCTCCGCCGGGCGGCGCCTATGGTGGTGTGGCCGCAGGAGACGCTTCCCGGCCTCTGGAATATTCCCTCGTCGATGTTTCTGTATCCTTTGGGCCGGACCCGGACGCGCTTCATCACCGCGCGCACCCGGCTTCAGCGGTTTGTCCGCGGCGTGGAGGCCGCCGCCCGCTGCCACGGAATCTTCCACTTCTGCCTGCATCCGGAAAATCTCGCCGAGCATCCCTGCGGGCTGAGCCTGCTGGAGGATTGTCTGGCCAAGCTGGTCAAGTTCCGGGATCGCGGCGACGTGGAAGTGGTTACCGTCGGCGAAGTGGCTGAGCGCATGCGGCGGTTCAAAGACGAGCAGCTCGCCGAAGCGCCCTCCGCCCGCGCCGTGGGAACCGCGCCCGCTTCCGGCGATTGAAGCGCGCGGAACTCCGGGCGCCGCCGGCGCGTCCAAAGCAGCGGATCCTGCTAAAGTGATAGAAAGCCCTCAGGTAAAATTAGGGAAACATGCCGCGAGGCGCCATTTTAAGAATTCGAGGTAGTTGCGTTTCATGAACCCGCGGTTGGCTATTGCCGCCCTGGCGCCGCTGGCGGTTTTCATCGCCCGCGCCGACGATCTTCACCCCCCCAAGGCGGGAAAGGTGGAAATCATGCGTCTCCAGGACGTCAGGCCCGGAATGCGTGGCGTCGCCTGGACGGTGTTCCAGGGAACCGAGCCCGAGCCGGTTCCCATCGAGATTATCGGGACCTGGAAAGGTCAACTGGGGCCTCGCCAGGATGTCATTCTGGCGAAGATGGGCGGGAAGGCCGAGCGCACCAACGTCGCGGCCGGCATGAGCGGAAGCCCGGTGTACATCGGCGGCAAGCTGGTGGGCGCGGTCGCGCTGCGCTTCAGCGTATTTTCGCCCGACGCGATCTGCGGGATTACGCCCATCGAGCGGATGCTGGAGATCGAGGATTTCGACCAGTCGAGGCCCTCCGACGCGCGCACGCCGGACCGCGCTGCCTCCCAGCGCGCCGACGCGGCCGCGATCCCCGGTGAGCTGCTGGGCAAATTGGCCGCCGCCGGAGCTTCCGGATCGCTGCCGGACCGCGTTCCGGTGATGACTCCCATCGATACGCCGCTGGTGCTATCCGGTTTCAGCCAGGCCTCCATCGACGCGTTTCAGCCGCTGTTCCAGCAGATGGGAATCGTCGCGGTGCAGGGCGGATCGAGCGCTTCGCAGTTGAGTATGAAGCCGTCGGGGGACTGGCGCCACGCGCTCAATCCGGGCGAGGCGGTTTCCGGCATTCTCGTCTCCGGCGATATGTCGGCCACCGGAATGGGCACGGTCACCTATAACGACGGCAAGAAAGTGCTGGCGTTCGGGCATCAGTTTTTCGACCTGGGCCCGCTCGACATGCCGATGGCCAAAAGCGATATTTTGATGGTGCTCAGCTCGTCGTTTCAGCCGACCAAGTTCGGCAATGCCACCGAAGTGGTCGGCGCGCTGCACCAGGATCGCTATAGCGGGATCCTGGGCGAGCTGGGCGCCGAGGCGCCGTCGATTCCGGTGACGGTGAAGCTGCGCTCGCACGGCGCCAACGGCCAGGTGTTCAAGCAAAAGGATCTGCACTTCAGCGTCTTCGTGCATCAGAAGTGGACGCCTTTCCTGATGATGCTGACGCTGTTTAATTCGCTCCAGCAGATGAACGAATACGCCGACGAGATGACCTACCGGATGAGCGGCGACGTCCGGCTGGAGGGCGCGCCGGATGTCAAAGTTTCCACCATGCTCGCGCCGGGCGAAATGCCCGTGCCTCCCCCGATGGTGCTGGCCGGATGGTGGGGCGACAAGTTCAACCGCCTTTTTCTGAACCCGGTCAACACGCCGAAGCTCAAAGCCGTGGACGTCGCCGTGGATCTGCTGCTTGAGCGTCGCGTGGCGACCATCGAGAACGCCTGGACGCCTTCGACCGAAGTCGAGGCCGGTTCGGAGATTCCCATCAAGGTCTTCCTGCGCCCCTACCGCGGCGAACGGATCGAGCGCGACGTGACCGTCAAAATTCCCGCCGGCATGCCGCGCGGCGATCACCGCATCGTCTTCTCCGACGCCGAAACGATGAACCGCATGCAGCACGCCGCCGCCGCGGAAAACCGCTATATGGATATCCCGGAAACGGTCTCGCTGCTCAATCAGGAGCGCGGCAATAATCAGCTTTATGTTTCGCTGGTGGAGGGCCGGCCGACGTTTTATTCCGACGACAAGACGCTGCCCGCCTTGCCCGCTTCCATTCTCAATGTCCTGCAAACCGAGCACACCACCAGCCGGGCGCTCATCGGATCGCCAGAAAGCGCGCAGGAGCAGTTTGCGATTCCGTTTGACCAGGTGGTCAGCGGCAGCTATTCGCTGAAAATTACCGTAAAGTAGCGTTCATCTCATGAAAATTCCGACCCTCGTGGCCGCGCTGGCGTGCGCCGCAGCATCCCTGCTGGCGGTGGACACCAAAACCTGGCGGCAGGCCGACCAGGCCGACTTCGAAAAGGGCGATCTCAACAGGCTTTCGCTTTCAAGCGACGGCCGCTTGACGCTGGCGCCCGCGCTGCGGGAGGTTTTCGATCCCTCGGTCACGTTCCTGTGGGCCGTGGCCCGCGATTCCAAGGGGAATTTGTACGCCGGCGGCGGCGGGTTGGGCGGATCGAAGGCCAGGCTGGTGATGGTCGATCCGGCCGGCAAGGCCAAAACGCTGGCGGAATTCGACGCGCTGGCGGTGCAGGCGATCGCCATCGACGCGCAGGATCGCGTCTACGCCGCCACCTCGCCCGACGGCAAGGTCTATCGCGTCGATGCCTCCGGAAACTCGCGGGTATTTTACGATCCTCACGCCAAATATATTTGGGCGATGGTCTTCGCCCGCTCCGGCGATCTCTATATCGCCACCGGCGAGCAGGGCCAGATCCATCGCGTCGCTCCCTCCGGCGCCGGTTCGGTTTTTTTTAACACGGAAGAGACCCACGCGCGTTCGCTGGCCATCGACGCCAGCGACAACCTGATCGTGGGGACGGATCCCAGCGGATTGATTTTGCGCATCACTCCCGCCGGAAACAGTTTTGTTCTCTATCAGGCGCCCAAGCGCGAGATTACCGCGCTGGCGGTCGCGCCGGATGGAGTGATTTACGCCGCCGGAGTCGGGAGCAAGACTCCCTCAGCCGCGCCGCCGCCCGCTCCGGCTCCCATGCCCGCGCCATCGCCCGGCCCGGGCGCCTCCGGAGGGCTTTCGCTGGCGGCCCGGCCGCTGCCCGCTCCTCCGCCCACGCTCGCCGGTCCGGCGCCGCCGATCAGCGGCGGCTCGGACGTGTATCGCATTGAGGCCGGCGGCTTCACGCGCCGGATCTGGACGAATCCGCAGGACATCGCCTACGCGCTGGCCTTGGACTCCCAGGGCCGCGCCTGGATCGGCACGGGCAATCACGGGGCCGTGTATCGCATCGACTCGCCGCAATCCTACACCCGGCTGCTCAACCTCGCGCCGACGCAGGTTACCGCCTTCAGCGCCGCCGGCGGGCGGATCTACGCCGTGACGGGAAACATCGGCAAGATTGTTTCCATCGGTCCGGATCTGGAAGCCAGCGGCGCCATCGAGAGCGACGTTTTCGACGCCGGCGCGTTCGCCTACTGGGGGCGCCTGAGCCACTCCTCCGGACAAAACCAATCCGGATCGATTGTTTTTGAAACGCGCAGCGGCAACGTGAATCGCCCGCAGCAGAACTGGAGCGAGTGGGCCCGGCTCGACGCCGGCCGCGTCGCCTCTCCGGCCGCTCGATTCCTGCAATACCGCGCGACCCTGGCCGGCGGGGCGGAACTTGATGAGGTCGACGTCGCCTATCAAATGAAGAACATCGCGCCGACCGTCGACGCCATCGAGATCACCCCCGCCAACTACAAATTTCCGCCGCCCGCCGCGGCCTCCGCCGCAACCCCGCCGCCTCTGACGCTGCCCGCCATCGGGCGCACGCGTTCGTCCTCCTCCAATCCGGCGCCTGCCGCCGATTCCGGGTCGTCCCCGGCGATGACTTACGCCAAGGGCGAGATCGGCGCGCGCTGGCTCGCCAACGACGACAACGGCGACGCCCTTACGTTCAAGATTGAAATTCGCGGCCTGAAGGAAAGCACCTGGCAGCTTCTCAAGGACAAGATCCACGAGCATTATTACAGTTGGGATTCCACTTCGTTTCCCGACGGCAGATACGTGATCCGGGTGACCGCCTCCGACGCTCCATCCAATCCGCCGGCGCAGGCGCTGGCCGGATCGCTGGAAAGCACCCCCTTTCTGATCGACAACACGCCCCCGGAGATCAGCGGCGTGCGGGGCGCGGCCGCAGGCGGAAGAATCGAAGTAAGTTTTCACGCCCGCGACGAGTGGAGCACCATCGTCAGAGCCGAATACTCGGTCAATGGCGGCGAGTGGCTGATGGTCGATCCGGTTACGCGCCTGAGCGATTCGCAGGAAGAAGATTACCGCTTCACTGTCGACCACGCCCCCGGCGAATGCACCATCGCGGTCCGCGTGACCGACGGCTACGATAATCAGGCCGTCGCCAAAACCGTCGTGAAATAGCGCGGGGATCCAACTCCGCGCCGGGCCGCCGCTGGATACCGGCGGAGCCGGCCGGGCCTGCCCTCCGCACGGCGCAACGTCGTATTTCTTTTTTCAAAGTTGGAATCCAGTTGCGCGCGGAAAACGTAGTTCCACACGAAGGGTTCGGAGTTGCCGGCGATGTGAGTCGCGCACCAATTCTGAAACGCCGGCGCTAATAGCGAGTCGAAAAGGCGGAATCTCAATTCCGATGGGAGAAAAAATGTTTCGCAGTCAACGTGTATCCACGCTGTTGGGCCTCGCGCTATTGTGCGGCGTTCCGCGTCTGGGAGCGCAAACCGCAGGCTTTGTCACCGTTTCCGCGGCGAACTACGGACCGATCGTTGCACCCGATTCGATCGCCACCGGCATGGGGATGAATTTAGCCAGCGTGACGGCGCCCTCGGCGGGTCTGCCGCTGCCGGCAAGTCTCGGCGGGGATCAACTCTCGGTCGCCGATAGCGCCGGGAAGAGCACCGCCGCAAGCCTCTATCTGGTCGCGCCGAGCCAGATCAACTACGTCGTTCCGTCCGCGGCCGCGCTGGGCCGGGGAGCCGCGCAGGTTTCCGGCAGTGTAAACGTTCAAGGCCCGGTTTTGATTTCGAACGTGGCGCCCGGAATCTGGACGGCCAATCAGAACGGAACGGGAGTGCCGGTAGGCCAAGTCGTGTACGTCAACGCGTCGGGCGCGCAAACCGTCCAGACGTTGTTTAAATCAGGATCTGCGGGTTTTGTGACCAATCCCGTTGATGTATCGGGAGCCTCCGGCGCCGCCTACCTGGTGCTCTATGGAACGGGCATCCGGCGCCATTCCCTGAACCCGGTGAAAGCCGTCATCGGCGGAACGGGCGTAGCAGTGCCCTACGCCGGAGCTCAACCTTCCTATCCCGGACTGGACCAGATCAACATCGGCCCTCTTCCCCCCAGCCTGGCCGGCAAAGGCGACATCAGCCTGATCGTTTCCGTAGACGGCGTGCCAGCCAACGCCGTGACCATTGGCATCCGGTGAGGGGTTTTTCGGGCCTTTTTTGTAAACTTCGAAGACTTTTAGAGGAGAAATATAATGACCGCTCGTAATGTGTTCCCGGACCGCCGCTCGTTTCTAAAAAATTTAGGCCTGGCCAGCGCCGGCGTTGGCGCTGCCCTGGCTTCCATCCGGAACGGGGAAGCCCAAACCATCTCGGATGCCGATATCGTCCAGTTCGCGCTGAATTTGGAATACCTGGAAGCCGAGTTTTACACCGTGGCGCGCACCGGCAAAACCATAGACCAGTTCGGGATTGGCATCACTGGAAGCGGCAACGCCGGGCCCACCACCGGCGGGCAGAAGGTGACGTTCATCGAAGGCTCGACGCTGGCCTTGAGCGCCGATGAGATTGCGCAAGATGAGCGGGAGCATGTGGCCCTGCTCCGCCAGACCTTGACGTCGCTGGGGATCACGCCGGTCGCCAAGCCGGCGATCAACTTAAACGCGCTCGGGACCGGATTTGAGAGTCAGGAGGCATTCATCAATCTCGCCCGCGCGTTTGAAGACGTCGGCGTTTCCGCTTACGGAGGAGCGGCGCCGCTGCTCCAGAGCAAGACGATCCTGGCGGCCGCGGCCAGGATCCTGGCGACGGAAGCCGAACACACCGGCAACTTGCGTCTGCACGCGGCCCTTTACCAGGCCTCCACCATCACCGTCGACGGGATCGATATCGCGCCGCCGCCCTCCGGCAAACAGTTCTTTTCGACGGACTCCAACGGGCTGACGCCGGTGAGAACTCCGGGCCAGGTGCTGTATATCGTTTACGGCGGAAACGCCAATGCCAGCGCGGGCGGTTTCTTTCCCAACGGAGTGAATGGATTGCTGAATACCTCCTCAGCCGCCGCCTCCGCGAGTTAGCCCGGCCGGCGTTTCAAAACGTAACCGTTTCTCTTTGACCTTCCGCGCCGGGCGATGATAAGGTTTCAAAAGTGCCACAAATCAAGTTCGACGCAGTGGATTTTATCCGGCGGCAGGAAGCCGGCGAATTTGACGAAACCCTGGAGACGGAAATCGAAAAACTCTCGCTTATGGAGCTGGAGGAGCTTGCCTTTCTGGTGCTCAGCCAAAGGCGGGTGAAAGAAGCCTCCGGCGCGGCCTGAACGGGGTGGCCCGCGCCGGACGCGCCGGCCTTCGCGCTACACTGTTCTGCTTGAGACGACGCCTGGCCTGGACCGCTTTCCTCGCCGCGCTGGTCTTGGCGATCCGCGGCTTCGCATCCGGGCGTCTGTTTGCCGAACATCTGTGGAGCCCCGACGGCCTGGCGCGGCTGATCGCGTTCAGCGCCGCGTACTGGACCGCCGCCGGAGCGCTGTTGCGGCTTCGCCCGGCGTGGTTTTTGCCGGCTGCGGCGATTTTCGCCCTGGGTTACAGCGAATGGTGGTGCGCGCAGGTTTTTACTCCCTGGGCGCCGCTTGCCGCGGTCTATTTTCTGGGTTCGTGCTTTTTGCTGGGCCGCGTTTTGTTCCCGCGGCTGGATGGAGCGCTGGCGGCGCTCGCCGGATTATCGGTATGGATTTTTCTGCTTTCGATTGCGGCTCATTTTCCGGTGAATCGCCCGGCGGTTTACTTCATTGCTTTCGCGGCGCCGTATCTGGCGCGGCGGGCGTGGCCGAAAATCTTTTTCTCATTTCCGCGCGCGACCGCGGGACACGCCCTTCTGATTTTCGTATTGATGATGCACTGGCTGATCGCGCTGAAGCCGGAGACCGGCTCGGACGCGCTGGCGATGCATCTGGC
>JAJPIT010000037.1 GCA_021324615.1 Terriglobia bacterium
ACCTTGATCCGTTGTAATTGCTTCTGACTCAATGTCACCATCTCCTTTCAGGGGTGACAGAATCGCTGGCCTGTTAGGGGGTGACAAAATCGCTGGCCTACATCATCCTTTGAAATAGGGACTTAACAGAACGGCCGAACACTGCTATACTGGGTGCCAGTTCCGGCTCTGGCTGGCATAGGACGCGGTGTGTTTCAGGGATCCTCGGCTAAGTCGTTGGGAACGAAGAGATTGAACTTCAACAGTACGAAGAGACTGACACCCTGCGCGCGCTCGCGGCGGGGGAGGTGAACAGCAGTGGATCATTTTGAGGATCAATTTTTAGGCGAAGGCCACGAACCCCTGGGAATTCCCTTTGATGAAGAAGCGGCCTTCTTTCACCCCGAAGAAGTTCACGATGAAGATTTCGCCGCTACTCACCCCGCCGAGGAGTCCATCTATACCGACGATCCCGTCCGCGTTTACCTGCGCGAAATGGGCGCCGTTCCGCTGCTGACGCGGGAGGGGGAAGTGAACCTGGCGCGCCGCATGGAGCGCGGCAAGTTACGGATGCAAAAGGCGATCAGCCGCTCCGCGCTGGTCCAGTTGCGCGCCGTCGAAATCGCCGAGGCGATCCGCAAGGAAACCGAGGAACTGGACGCCTTCGTCGATCTGGGCGATCTTGAAGAAGAAAGCGCGGCTTACAACAAGCGCCGCGCCGAAGTGAAAGAGAATCTGGGCGAGATCATTAATCTCCACAAAAAGTTGCTTCAGGTGAGCGAAAAGCTCGCTTCTGTGCCCCTGAATAACAAAAAGCTGCGGCGGAAATGGATGGGACGCCTGGCCCGCGCCAGAGTTCAGGTCGCCCAGGCCATCCGCAAGATTCCGTTCTACTTATCGCAATGGAAGCAGTTTTCGAAAGAGATCGAGCGGGTGGTCGAGGAGATGTCGCACCTGGAGCAGGACCTGCGCCGCCTCGAGGGCAAAAAGAATCAAACCGCCGAGGCCAAATGCCGCGAGCTCAAGCGCGAGATCCGCAAACGCGAGCAGCTTGCCGGCGCGACTCTTCCCGAGCTGCGCCACACTCTGTCGGTCATCCGCCACGGCGAAATCGAAGCCGAGCGCGCCAAAAAAGATCTGGTTGAGGCCAACCTCCGGCTGGTGGTCTCCGTCGCCAAAAAGTACGTGAATCGCGGCCTGCATCTTCTCGATTTGATTCAGGAAGGCAACATCGGGCTGATGCGCGCGGCCGATAAATTCGAGTATCGCCGCGGCTACAAATTTTCGACCTACGCCACCTGGTGGATCCGGCAGGCGATCACGCGCGCCATCGCCGATCAGTCGCGCACCATTCGTATCCCGGTGCACATGAACGAATCGATGAACAAGTTCCTGCGCGCCACGCGCGAGCTGGAAAAAGAGCTCGGCCGCGCGCCGACCAACGATGAAATCTCGCGGCGGATGGATATTCCGGTCGAAAAGGTCCAGAAGCTGAAAACCATTTCGCGCGATCCTGTTTCGCTCGAAACGCCGGTGGGCCGCGACGGCGAATCCGCTCTCGGCGATCTGATCGAAGACCGCTGGGTCGGCTCGCCCGTGGACGCCGTCATCGACACCAACGTCCGCGACGAAACCGCCAACATTCTGAAGACGCTTTCTCCCAAAGAGGAAAAAGTCATCCGCCTGCGTTTCGGCATCGGCTGCGAACGCGAGCACACGCTCGAAGAAATCGGACAGGAATTCGACGTCACGCGCGAGCGGATCCGGCAGATCGAAGCCAAGGCGCTGCGCCAGCTCCGCTCTCCCGAGCGGGCCCGCCACCTGCGGGCCTTACTCGCGGCAAGATAGTTTTGGCGTTGAGTAGATTTCCCTGATCAGATCGACGATCGGCCGGGGCACCAGGTGCTCCCACGGCTCCCTGGCGGCGATCCGCCGCCGCACCTCGCTGGAGGAAACATGATCCAGATTTTGGCCGATCCTCAACGCGCGCACGCGATGCGAATGATCCGGCGGTGGATCGATTTCGCCTTGCCGCGCCGCCACCAGCAACTGAAATTCTTCTAAAATGCGGGCAATCGCGCCCGCTTCGCCGTAATCCCAGTTCAGGATTCGTTCGGCGGCGTCGCGCCCGCAAACAAAGAAAATTTCCGCGGCGTTGAGCCGGGGTTTCAACTCCCGGGCGATGTCGATGAACAGGCCGCCTTCGACCACTTCCACGCGGCCGCAGCCGGCCCGCCGCAGCATCTCGACGCGCTCTTCCAGCCCGGCGCCGTGAAATTCCTTGTGCGGGTAGCGCCGCGGAACGGCGCAGACGACTTCATCGACGACGCGCCGCGCCGCATCGGCCAACGCGATGTGCGCGTTGGTCACTGGATTAAAAGCGCCCGCCAGGATTCCGGCCTTCACCGCCGGACCGCATGAATCACGCGCCCGGAGGGATCGACCGCGCCGGCGTAATGCCCGTCGATCAGCAGCACCGTAAAGCCATGCCGGGGGTAGGACAAGCGCAGGTACTGCTTGCCGTTGGCGGTCTGGGACTCCTCGCGGTCCGGCGGGCCGAGCCGCGCCACCACCGAACTGTAGGTATCGCGCGAGTTCAACGGCGGCTCCACGCGCGCCGAAAAACTGAGGACCGCGACGCAGGCGGCCAGCGCCGCCGCCACGGTTCCCAGCAGCCAGCGCGAGCGCCACGGCGGGGGATGGTCCGGCTCGATGCGGATGCCCACGACTTCGGCCGGCTGCGGGCGGCGCGCGGCGGGCCGCGGCGAATCGTTCACCGCGCGCGGCATTTCGATCACCCGCCGAACGTGCGGCACCACGGTTCCCGCGCTCAGTTCGAGCTCCTTCAGCAGCCCGACGATCACCACCGGCTCGCCGATGGTGGAGACTTCGCCGATGAAACGCCGCGGGATCGAGAGCTCCTGGAGGGTGCGCGTGTTCACCACCAGGATTTCGTTCGCCGCCGCGCGGCGGAAACTCCACTGGTTGTGCTCGACGCCGAGAATTGGCGGGTAGAACGAAAAGCGGCGCGAGCCGAGCTGGTCGAGCGGCGAAGGGAGCGTGACCGACACTCTATTTCCATTCTATGCGCAGTGAGCCAGGGCGGCGGGGATGCGGCCGGGGAAAATCCCTCGCCCTCAGACGGCGAGCAGGACGCGCACGTCCATGACGTTGGTGCCGGTCGGGCCCGTTTTGATCAGCCCGCCCGCGCGTTCGAAGAAACGATAGGAATCGTTGCACCGCAGATATTGGCGGGGATCCAGACCCAGGGCGCGCGCGCGGGCAAGGGTGTTTTCATCCGCGACCGCGCCCGCCGCGTCGGTCGGGCCGTCGATGCCGTCGGTGCCCGCGCTCAGGATGGTGAACCGGCGGAAGCCTTCGAGCGCGATGGCGGCCGCCAGCACAAATTCCTGATTCCGCCCGCCCAGGCCCTCGCCGCGCACCGTGACCGTCGTTTCCCCGCCCGACAAGACGCACGCCGGGGGGCGGAGCGGGCGGCCGCGGGTCAGAATTTCTTTCACGATGGCCGCGTGCGTTTTCGCGGCGTCGGCCGCTTCCCCTTCCACAAACGTCGACAGCACCATGGTGCGGTAGCCCAGCTCGCGCGCCTTGGCCGCCGCGGCGTCGATGGCCAGGCGGTTGCTTCCGGCAATCAGGTTGTGCGCATTTCCGATTTCGGAAGGACGCGGCGTCTCCGGAATTTCACCGCGCGCGCCGAGCGCCATCCGCACGGCGACCGATAGCGGCGGCACAATTCCGTACTTCTCAAAAATGCGCGCCGCATCGGCAAAGCTGGAGGTGTCGCCCGCCGTGGCGCCGGAGCCGATCACTCCGGGATCGTCGCCCACCACGTCGGAAAGGATCAGCGAGATCACGCGCGCCGGCGCCGCGATCCGCGCCAACTGCCCGCCCTTAAGCGTTTCCAGGTGCTTGCGGACCGTGTTCAATTCGTCGATGGTCGCGCCGCAGGTCAACAACTGGCTGGTGGCGCGGCGCATCTGGCCGAGCGTCACCGGTGGAGCGGGCGAGGGCAGCAGCGCGGACGCGCCGCCGGAGATGACGCAGATCAGCAGATCGCGCGAGGTGGCCGCGCGCGCGATTGCCTCGATGCGGCGCGCCCCGGACAGCCCGCGCCGGTCCGGAATGGGATGGCCGCAGGGGTTGAGAATCACGCGGCGTACGCCCGGCCAGACGCCGTCCGGCACGTTGACGAATCCGCCCAAGAGATCCTTTCCGAGGACCCGCTCCACCGCGCGGGCCATCGCCGCGCCGGCTTTCCCGGCTCCGATCAATTGAATCCGGTCGAACCGCTTCAGCCCATAGCGGCGCCCGCCGGCGATCAGCGTATCGCCTTCGCGCCGCAGATGGCGATGGACGGCCTGCTCCGGATCGGCCGCGCGCAAGGCGGCGCGAAACACCGCCAGCGCGTCCTTCATTTAAACAGGGGCAGGGCCAGCACGGACTGCACGGCGGCGGCCGGATCGTCGCCGGCCACCTCCACGCGGTAATCCGCGCGCGCGTAGCCTTCCCGGCGCTTCTCAAACAACGTTTCCAGCTTTTCCGCATCCCGCGCCAGCGGGCGGTGGGTCTGGCCGTTGAGCCGTTGCCGGATGCGATCCAGCGGGCAATCCAGCCAGACCGTGACGCCATTGTTGGCCACCATTTCGAAATTTTCCCGGGACAAAAAGGCTCCCCCGCCGAGCGCGACCACCTGCGGCCGGCCCATGCGCGCCTGATGCACGCGCTCGCGCAGCGCGGCCGATTCGATCTGGCGGAACGCCGCTTCGCCGCGCTGATCGAAAATCTCGGCGATGCTGATCTTTTCGCGGCGCTCGATCTCCTCGTCGAGATCAAAAAACTTCCAGCCGAGCTCCTCGGCCAGCGCCCGGCCCACGGTCGATTTGCCGCAGCCCATGAATCCGACAAGATAAATGGCCGGCGTCCGTTTGAGCTTGAGGATCATGGAAAGCGCAAAACAGGTGCGCGAAAGCCATAATGGTAGCATGCAGCAGGGACTTTTGCCGCTTTTCCCGCTCCAGACCGTGCTGCTGCCCGGCGCGGAGCTTCCGCTCCACATCTTCGAGGACCGCTACAAGGAAATTATCGGCGAGGTGCTGCGCGAGCGGCTGGAGTTCGGCGTCGTGCTGGCCAATGAAAAAGGGATCGTGAACACCGGCTGCACCGCCACCGTCGACAAAGTGCTGCGCCAGTACCCGGACGGGCGCCTGGACATTCTCACGCGCGGCCGCCGCCGGTTCGAGATCGTGCGGCTCAACGAGGAGCGCCCGTATCTGCGCGGCGCCGTCGAGTTTTTCGATGACGAGGAGTCGCGCCCGGCGCCCGAGGAGCTCCAGCGCCGCGCCATCGACAGCTACAACCAGCTCCAGGCGCTCAGCTCCAGCCGCCCGCTGGACAATGAGGAAGCGGCGAACCCGCGGCTGAGCTTCAAGCTGGCCGCGCCGGTGCCGGATCTGGCCTTCCGCCAGATTCTGCTGGCCACCCGCAGCGAAACCGAGCGCCTCAGGCAAATCGCCGAATTTCTTCCCGGGTTCCTGATCCGGCAGAAGCGCATCCAGCACGTCAAGGACGTGGCCCCGCGCAACGGCCACGGGCGCGGCTTTCACGAATGAGCGCTCTGATTTTCGACGCCGACGACACGCTTTGGGAAAACAACATCTATTTCGAAAAGGCGTTCGAGGATTTCTGCGATTTCTTGAGTCATTCGCGGCTCACCGCAAGCCAGGTCCGCGAAGTTTTAAACCAGATCGAGAGCGTGAACGCGAAGATTTACGGTTATGGCTCCCGCAGCTTCGGGCGGAATTTGCAGCAGGCCTACCAGAACCTGGCCGAGCGGGAAATCCGCACGGACGATCTGGCTCACATCATGTCGCTCGCCGAGCGGATTCTCGAACAGCCCATCGAGTTGATGGAGGGAGTGGAGGAGACGCTGGCGGAGTTGTCTTCGCGCCACAGCCTGACGCTGTTCACCAAAGGCCATCCCGAAGAGCAGCGGCTCAAGATCGACCGCTCCGGACTGGCGCGCTACTTCGCCCATGCCGAGATCGTGAAGGAAAAAGACGCCGCCGCGTACCGGCGGCTGGCCGAGCAGCGCCGTTTCGATCCGCCGTCGGCCTGGATGATCGGAAACTCGCCGAGATCGGACATAAATCCCGCGCTGGAGGCGGGATTCAACGCGGTGCTGATCCCCCATCCGCACACCTGGGTGCTCGAACGTGAGGATCTGCGCTGCGGCTCGGACGGGCGGTTCCTCCAAATCGCACGCTTCAGCGAACTTCGCCGCTATTTTTGAAGAAAACGCCCTTCCGGAAGGCGCCGCCTAGTGTGTTCCCCTCAGGTCCGGCTCAGCGATCCTTCGGAGCGGGCCGGGACCATTTTCCTATTGCGCCTGTTGCCATGCGAACTTAGTGTTGGGAAAGAGGTACCAGGACTATGAGACTCTTCCCGCTTGCCCCGCTCGCTCTCATCGCCAGTTCCCTGGCGGGTGTTCCCGGATTGGCCTCCGACGGCAATCATGCGCCGGAGATGAATGCGATCTCGGCGCGGACGGCGAAACCCGGAGACACGCTGATTATCTCCGGCGTCAGCCTTGGTGAAAACCGCATCGACGAGGTCTACCTCACCGATCACAAGTTCGACATGAAGATGAAGGTGCTTGAACAAAAGGACAGTTATATCAAGGTCCGCGTTCCGCCCTTCGCCAAGCCGGGGAGAATGCAGATCCTGTGCCTGACCAAGGGCGACACTCCCACGCTGCTCGAGCAGCCGTTGTATGTGCTGATCAAGGATCCCTCCGACACGACGGTCGAGGCGGCCGAGCCCACGGTGGAAACGATCGAGATGAAGCCCGAGGATCTGCCGCAGCCTGGCGCGCCGATCAACATCCCGATTCAGGCCGCCTCGCAGCCGCAGCTTCCTGTCCCGGCCGCGGCGCCGGCGCCCGTGGCGCTGGAGGCGAAAGCGGACGCCAAATCCGAGCCGGGCAAAAAGGCCGAGCCAGCGGCGCAAGTCAGCCAGGTCAAAAAACCCGCCGAACCGGTGAAGCCGCACGAACAAGACAAGCACCGCTGAGCGCGGAACGTTTCGGCTCACGGGACTCGCATTAGGACGGCCCGCGCCGGGTTTGCCCGGAGATGTTCCCGCGGGACGCCGGAAACGTTCCCCGCCCCGCCCGGCGGGCGAGGCGGCGAATTTCGCGTTTCAATAGGAGATGTGATCCCCTCTTTCCCGGTGTACCTGTTCGACGTCGACGGCACGCTGATGGATTCGGCCTGCGATATCTGCGGGGCGGTCCGGTCGGTGCTGAAGGACCGCGGGCGCGAGGATGTGGACGACGCCTTCCTGCGCCGTTACATCGGCCGCCACCTGTTCGATCTTTTCCTTGACCTCGGCTATCCGCAGGAGGCGATGGAGCCGATGCTGGCCGCCTATCGCGAGGCGTACCGCGACAGGAAGCACGGCGCGACGTCGGTGATCGCGGGCGTGCCGGAGATGCTGAGCCGTCTGGGCGGCCGCAAGTCCACGGCGACCACCAAGGGCACGCAGAGCACGCGCGCCATGCTGGAGCAGTTCGGCCTGGCGCGGCATTTCGATCACGTCCAGGGCACCGACGGGTTCCCGGCCAAGCCGGAGCCGGATGTGCTGATGAAGTCGCTGGAGGTGTTCGGCGCGGCGCCGGAGGAGTGCCTGCTGGTGGG
The DNA here is from genome assembly GCA_021324615.1 of Terriglobia bacterium. Lineage (GTDB taxonomy): Bacteria > Acidobacteriota > Terriglobia > Bryobacterales > Bryobacteraceae > Palsa-187. Next base: position 7,695 of record JAJPIT010000037.1, read on the forward strand.
CGATGCGCCGGCGGACATGGAAGCGGGCCGGCGCGCCGGCGTCAGGATCTGCGCGGTCCGATACGGCTACGGCGATCCCGCCGAGCTGGCCAAGTTCAATCCGGACTATTGGATCGACGATCCGCGGGAGCTGCTCTAGAGCTCTTTTTTGGGCGATTTTCCCGGGAAAATGGCGCATAATGGAGGTATCGGAAGTTCCCGCGCGTTCTCCTGCGCGCACCGGACAGATGCCCGCCAGAGTTGAGATCGCCGCCTTGTGCGGTTTATCGGCCGGTCTGATCGCGCTGGCGGTTTATCTTGCCGGCCGCCTCCGCCCGGATCCGGAAAAACGCGAGCGCAAGCGCCGGCTGAAGGTGAACCGCACCGGCCGCCTGGGCGATGCGACCATCACCGAAGTTTCCGGGGACGCGATTTACTATAGCTACTCGGTGCGCGGCGTGCAGTATGAGGCTTCGCAGGAGGTCGGCGGCCTGCGCGAGCGCCTTCCCGCCGAACCGCTCCGCCTGATCGGCTCGATCGCCAGTATCAAGTACGCGCCCGGCAATCCGGCCAACTCGATTTTGCTTTGCGAGGAGTGGAGCGGGTTGCGCCTGGAACGGCCCCGGCGCTCAATGGACGTTGATTCCGTAGGGCATCAACCGTAGCACCCCGCCGTGCAGCAAAGCGTGAATGGGAACGCCGGGCGCGAGCGTGTTCCATTGTTTCCGGAAGGCCGCCTCGATGGCCGCCGAATCCTCCGCGCGGCTGAGCAGCAGGTCGAGCCAGGTGCGGCGCGGGGGATAGGTGACCAGAGAGATCTTCTGTGAAGCGGGAATCTTCAGCCGCTGCTTGATGAGGTCCACCGCGCGGTCGATGCCGCCGAGATCGCTGACCAATCCGTTCTGCCGCGCCTGCGCTCCGACCCAGACGCGCCCCTGCGCCAGCGGTTCCACCTGGTCGTAAGGGCGTTTCAGCGCCTCGGAGACGCGTTCGACAAAGCCGCGATAGAAAACCTCCAGCTCCGCGCGCAGTTTCTGCCGTTCCACATCGTTTAAAGGACGGGTGGTCGTATCGATATCGGCGAACTGGCCGCGCTTGAGGGTGGTGCTGGTGACGCCGATCTTTTCGTACAAGCCTTTGAGATCAGGTTTGCCGAAGAAAACGCCGATCGAGCCGGTGAGCGTGTTCGGATAGGCGATGACCGGGTCGCCGGTCATGGCGATGAAATACCCGCCCGACGCGGCCAGATCCGACATGGAGATCACCATGGGCTTTTTCGCGGCGAGATCCTTGGCGGCGTGAAGAATGTCGTCGGAAGCGATGCCGTCGCCGCCCGGCGAATCGATACGGAAGATCACGCCTTTAATCGAGGAGTCGTTGGCCACCTGCCGCAGCAGCCGCACCATGCCATAGGCGGTGATTCCGTCGCCGCTGTCCGGCTGGTTGGGGCCGCCGCGCGTGATGTCGCCCTGGCCGACGATATAGGCGACCCTGGTCGAGCCTTCCAGACCCGCCACCGGCGCGTGAAGATAATCCTGATCGCCAATGCGCTGGAGACCGGTCTTGACCTGATCCCCGAGTTTTCCGTACATCTGATCCTCGTAGATCAGCTCGTCGATCAAGCCGCTGGCGACGGCTTCCTTGCCGACGAAGGGTCCGTTGTCCATGGCGGCGCGGATCTGGTCCGGGGTGCGTTTGCGCGACTCCGCCGCGACTCTCACCAGATCGCCGTAGTACTGGTCCAGGATCGCGTTCATCACCTCCATCGTTTCGGGCGTGGGAGTGGTGCGGGTGAACTCGTCCGGCGCGTCCTTATATTTACCGATGTGCTCGAACTCCATATCGACGCCGAGCTTGTCGAGCGTTCCTTTAAAAAACATGAGCTCGACGGCCAGTCCTTTCAAATCGAGCTCGTCTTCCGGAGCCATGTAGATGCGGTCGGCCGCTGTGGAAACGTAATATTCGCGGGCGCCGGCGCCATGCAGATAGGCGTAGACCGGTTTGCCGGATTTTTTGAACGCGGCGATATCATCGTGCAGCTCTTCAAGCTTGGCCCAGCCGACCTCCAGGCCGCGCGGCTCCAAAACCAGCGCTTTAATCCGGGAATCCACCGCGGCCTTGCGCAGCATCTGCCAGACTTCGAGCATGGTGGGGGGCTGGCGTTGGGCAAGCAGGGGAATGGGCATCTCCAGGGGAGGCTGTTCCGGCAGGTCGCCCTCCAGATGCAGGACCAGGGCGGCGTTATCGGGGATGCTGACCTTGCGCTCGCCCGCGTGCAGGGCGCCGTAGGCGAGAAGGCCGGCGGCGATGAAGACGAACAGCAGTCCGATGAGGAATCCCAGAAGGAAATTTTTCATGAGTGATGTTCCTCCGCGCGCGCCATGCCAGGGCCGCCGGCTACCGTCCCCACTCCGTCAACTGTTGCAAGATCTGCTGGGCGGCGCGCTGGCCCGCGCTCTTTTTCGACATCCCCTGCGCCTGGCTGATCCACTCCTTGCCCAGGCGGACCTCCACGGTGAAGGTTTTGGAATGCTCGGGACCGTCCTCGCCGACAATGATGTAGCGCGGCGGCGGAAGTTTTAACGCCTGGGCCATCTCCTGCAACGCGCTTTTGTAATCGGTAACGTTGTCGCCGGCGCCGTCCTCATCGGAGTGCAGCGCCCCGACCACGCGGCTTTCGATGAACCGGCGGGCGGCCTCGAGGCCGGCGTCAAGATAGAGCGCGGCGATCAGAGCCTCCACTGCGTCGGCCAGCAGCGCCTTCTTTTCGCGGCCGCCGCTCATCTCCTCGCCGCGGCCGAGGATCAGGAAATCGCCGAGGCCAAGTCCCTGCGCCACTTCGTGCAGACGCGCGGCGCTCACCAGATGCGCCTTCAATTTGGACAGCCGCCCCTCGGGATAAGAAGGATACCGGCGCACCAGGGTTTCGCTGACCACGAAGCCGAGAATGGCGTCGCCCAAAAACTCCAACTGCTCATTATCGGCGGCGGGCTGGCCGGAGTTCTTTTCATAAACCCTGGATTTGTGTGTGAGCGCGCGCTCCAAAAGCACCCGATCGCCGAACGTATGGCCGAGCTCCCTTTCGAGCCTTTCCAGCTCCGGTGTCATACGTTTCCAGTGTATTCCAGCGGCTGGACGTTGCGAAGCGGCTACTCGGAGGCCGCCGCCGCGCCCGCCGCGAAGATGAATGTAGCCCGCGAGGCGACCGCGCGGTCCGCCTGCATCGCCGGCTGGAACCGCCAGCCCGAGAGGAACCGGGCGACGTCGCGGGCGGGTTTTTCGCCGCTCGATTCGAGCACGGTGATGTTTCTGGGCACGCCGCCGGGATCCACGTCAAAGGAAACCTTGACCGTTCTGGGCTCTGGCGAGGAATCGGGCTCGGGATATGGCGCGTTCACGATCACCGGCTGGCTGGCTCCCTCCGGCGCTGCCAGCAGCGCCTGGCTGAGGTGCCAATCCTGGCGCCGGATCAGCAGGCGAAAAGGGACTTCAACGCGCGCCATCCTCTGAACCGGCCGGTCTCCTTGAATCGCCGGAGCGAACTGCCAATGTTTGACGGCCTCGACGGCCTTTTCGTCGAGCCCCAGGCCGATCGGCCGGCTGATGTGAACGTCGCGCAGGCTGCCGTCCTCGGCGACCACCAGGGACACCACCGCCGATCCCTCCAGCCGGGCCAGGCGAGCTTCCTCGGTGTATTCGGGAGCGGTTTTCTCCAGGATGCGCGGCTGATCGCGCCCGGCGGCGGCCGGCAGCGCCAGGAGGAACACCAGCCAACCACTGCGCATGCCCGTCTTCATTGTACCAATGGCACGCCCATTCCACATGAGAGCGGTCCGATTCCTCCAATCGGCGGGCCGCTTCAAAAAGATTAAGGGTTAACGGCGGCAGGAAAGTTGCAGTGTGTCCCAATTGCACGGCCGTCGAGATTCCCCGCGGGAGGGCGGCTCGATTGGGATCCGCGTCTTTAGAACTTGCGCTGGACTGCGCGGCCCGGCCGGGCCGTCAGGGGTTGAAGGTGTGCGCGGCGATGCTGGCCGGAGCGCTGGGCTCAAGCTGTATAATTCTGCTTTTCTATCAGATATTTAACCGTCACACTCCGCTGGCTCTTTCCCTGCGCGGGCAGGGCGGCCAGTTGCGCATCGGCTGGGACCGGACGGCGGCCGAGGGCGCGACGCTGGAGATTCTCGATGGCCAGCAGCGGACGACGCTGGTGGTATCCAAGGCGCTTGCTGACGTTACCTACGCCATGACCAGCTCCGATGTGCAGGTCCGGCTGATCCCGGCGCAAGATGACGGCGGGACGGAGGTGGCGCGCTATCTCGTGCAGGATCCCCCGGTTGCGAAGCTGGCCGGGGAGTTCGCCGCCCTGCTCGTTCAGGCGCGGGAGCTCGATCGCGCTCTTTCGCGCCAGGAGCGCATGCTTGCGGAGTTGGAATCGGAGGCGCGGACTCTAAACGTGAAAAGCAGCCCGCACCTCAAAACGGCGAAGGCCGCGCCGGCGGTCACGCGGTGGTGGCGGTAACCGCGAAACGATCAGGCCAGGAACGATTTTCCGCAGCTACAGTGGCGTTTCGCGTTGGGATTGCGGAAAACGAACGCATTTTCCATCAGCGATTCGGTGTAGTCGAGCGTCAGTCCTTTCAAATACTCGTAGCTTCTGGGATCGACGAATACCTGCACGCCGTTGTATTCAAATACGTTGTCGGTCGGCTTTGGCTTCGGCTCCAGCTTGAATTTGTAGCTCAGCCCGGAGCATCCGCCGCCGACCACTCCCAGGCGCAGCCCGCCCTCGCACTGGTGCTTTTTGAGCAGCGCCCGAATTCGCTCTGCCGCTTTTGGAGTAACCTCAATCATCTGCCGCACCATTATCGCCGATGGCGCTAACCGGACAGCCGGCCAGCGCTTCCCGGCACTGCCGCTCCTCCTCCTCGTTTTCCGGCTGCTTGAACACGTAAGCGTGCCCGCTCTCATCCATTTTGAAGTTGTTGGGCGCCGCGGCGACGCAAAAATCCGAGGCGATGCAGCTTTCGTCCACATAATACCTGCCGGGGACGTTCTGAGGCCATTTCGTAGTTTTATCCGCCATTCGTGAAACCATCTTAGCCAATCTTGACTCAAAAGTACAGATTCGATAGAGTGAAGAGTGCAAGGGGCAAATGAGCACTCAAACCAGCACGATTGAAGAGCTCGCCGCGCGCGAGTACAAGTGGGGTTTTGTCACCGATATCGACGCCGAATCGGTGCCTCCGGGGCTGAACGAGGACATCATCCGGCTGATCTCGGCGAAAAAGCAGGAACCGGAGTTCATGCTGGAATGGCGGCTGCGGGCGTACCGGCACTGGCTGACCATGAAGGAGCCGACCTGGGCCAACGTTCACTATCCGCCCATTGATTATCAAAGCATCGTCTACTACTCGGCGCCGAAGTCGAAGAAGGAGCGGCCGAAGAGTCTGGACGAAGTCGATCCGGAGCTGCTGAAGACCTACGAAAAGCTGGGGATCCCGCTGCGGGAGCGGGAACTGCTGGCGGGCGTGGCGGTGGACGCGGTGTTCGACAGCGTTTCGGTGGCGACGACGTTTAAGGAAAAACTGGGCGAGCTGGGGATTATTTTCTGTTCGTTCTCCGAGGCGGTTCGCGAGCATCCGGAGCTGGTGCGGAAATATCTCGGGTCAGTGGTGCCCTACACCGATAATTTCTTCGCGACGCTCAATTCGGCGGTGTTCAGCGACGGCTCCTTCTGCTATATCCCCAAGGGCGTGCGCTGCCCGATGGAATTATCGACGTATTTTCGCATCAATGCGCAAAATACGGGCCAATTTGAGCGGACTTTGATCATCGCCGATGAAGGCGCCTATGTGAGTTATCTGGAAGGCTGCACGGCGCCGATGCGCGATTCCAATCAGCTTCACGCGGCGGTGGTGGAGCTGGTGGCGCTGGACAACGCGCAGATCAAGTATTCGACGGTGCAGAACTGGTATCCCGGCGACAAGGAAGGCAAGGGCGGGATTTACAACTTCGTGACCAAGCGCGGAAAATGCGCGGGCGTCAATTCGAAGATCTCCTGGACGCAGGTGGAGACCGGATCGGCGATCACGTGGAAATATCCGAGCTGTCTGCTGCTGGGGGAAAACTCGGTGGGCGAATTTTACTCTGTGGCGCTGACCAACCACTATCAGCAGGCCGACACCGGAACCAAGATGATTCACATCGGCAGGAATACGCGAAGCACGATTGTTTCCAAGGGAATTTCCGCCGGCCACGGCCAGAATACCTATCGGGGGATGGTGAAGATTCAGAAGAGCGCGGCGGGGGCGCGGAACTATTCGCAGTGCGATTCGCTGCTTCTGGGCGACAAGTGCGGCGCGCACACGTTTCCGTATCTGGAAGTGAAGAACACCTCGTCGCAGGTGGAGCATGAAGCGTCCACGTCGAAAATCGGCGAGGACCAGATTTTTTACTGCCGCCAGCGCGGTCTTTCGACCGAAGACGCGGTGGGCATGATCGTCAACGGATTTTGCAAGGAAGTCTTCCGCGAGCTGCCGATGGAGTTCGCCGTGGAAGCGCAGAAGCTGCTCGGAGTGAGCCTGGAAGGGAGCGTGGGATAAGTGCTGGAGATCCGGAATTTGCATGCGCGGGTGAAGGAAAAGGAGATCCTGAAGGGGATCGATCTGACGGTGCGGACCGGCGAGGTTCACGCCATCATGGGCCCCAACGGATCGGGCAAAAGCACCCTGGCGCAGGTGTTAGCCGGCCGCGACACCTATGTCGTAACCGACGGATCGGTTGTCTTTGATGGAAAAAATCTGCTGGAAATGTCTCCCGAGGACCGGGCGCGCGACGGCGTATTCATGGCGTTTCAGTATCCGGTGGAGATCCCCGGCGTCAGCAATCTTTATTTCCTCAAGGCCGCGCTGAATCAGATCCGCAAGAGCCGCGGGCTGCCGGAGCTGGACGCCATGGATTTTCTGAACGTGGTCAAGGAGCGCATGAAGCTGATGGACATGGACCAGGCGCTGCTGAACCGTCCGGTGAACGCGGGCTTTTCCGGCGGCGAGAAGAAGCGGAACGAGATTTTTCAGATGGCGGTGCTGGAGCCGAGACTGGCCATTCTCGATGAGACCGATTCGGGGCTGGATATTGACGCGTTGAAAATCGTTTCCCGGGGCGTGAACGCGCTGCGGTCGCCGGAGCGGTCGATGATTCTGGTGACGCACTACCAGCGGCTGCTGAATTACATCCAGCCGGATTTCGTGCACGTGCTTTCCGAAGGAAAGATCGTGCGCAGCGGGGGAAAGGAGCTGGCGCTGGAGGTGGAAGAGCGCGGCTACGCGGGCCTGGAGTGGGAGACGGCCGATGCCCGCTGAAGCGGTGGCGCGCGAGCTGGCTCCATATGTGGAGGCGTTCGAGCGCACCGAACACAGCCCGGCGCAGCGGGCGGCGCTGGAGCGATTCCTGGCGGCGGGATTTCCGGGCCCGCACGACGAGGATTGGAAGTTCACCAGCCTGAACGCGCTGGCGCGGATGAATTTCGAGCCGGCCGATCCGGGCTATGCCGCCGATGCCGGCGAGTCCGGATTGCTGGCCGGCTTGCCGGGAAATGCCCCGCGGATGGTTTTCGTGAACGGCTTTTCGCTCCTTATTTATCGCAGGTATCGCCGGAAAGCGTGATGCTGGAAACCCTGCGCGACACCCAGCCGCGCTATGCCGATTTGTCCAAGCCGTTTATCGCGCTGAACGCGGCGTTCGCCTCCGGCGGCGCTTTATTGCGCGTGCCGGCGCGCGCGGTCGTCGAGCAGCCGGTCTATTTCATCTATCTTTCGCTGCCCGGCGCGCGGGCGACGTTCTCCACGCCGCGAAATCTGGTGGTGGTTGAGGAAGGCGCGCAGGCGTCGATGGTTGAGTGCTATCTGGGGACCGGAACCTATTTCACCAACGCGCTCACCGAGATCCGCGCCGGCGGCGGGGCGGTGGTGGAGCACTGCAAGATCCAGCGCGAATCGGATGAGGCGTTTCACATTTCGACGGTGTGGATCGAGCAGGGGCGCGACTCGGTGGTGGCCTCGCGGAATTTCGCCTTTGGCGGCGCGCTGGCGCGGACCGAGATCGTGGCCCGGCTCGATCAAGGCTCGGAATGCACGTTGAACGGGCTTTATCTGACCGATGGCGCGCGCCACGTGGATACGCGCACGACGATTGATCACGCCCGGCCGCACGCCACCAGCCACGAGCTTTATAAAGGCATTCTCGACGGCCGTTCGAGCGCGGTCTTCAACGGAAAGATCCTGGTCCGCCCGGACGCGCAGAAGACGGACGCCAAGCAGACCAACAAGAACCTGGTCTTATCGGAAGAGGCGACGATCAACACCAAGCCGCAGCTTGAAATTTTCGCCGACGATGTCCGCTGCACGCACGGCGCGACGGTTGGGCAGCTCGATGGCGAGTCGATTTTTTATCTGCGCTCGCGCGGGATCGGCCTGGAGGAGGCGCGGCGCATGCTGATTGAGGCGTTCGCGCGGGAGATCATCGACGGCGTGAAGGCGGCCGAGCTGCGGGAGTACCTGGGGAGATATTTGTGGCCCACGCGGTAAAAAGTTTCGACGCCGCCGGAATCCGCAAGGATTTTCCGATTCTGAGCCAGCGGGTGCACGGGCACCGGCTGGTGTATTTAGACAACGCCGCCAGTGCGCAAAAGCCGCAGGCGGTGATTGAAGCGATCCGCCGGTTTTATTCCTCCGATTACGCCAACATCCACCGCGGGGTGCATGCGCTGAGCGAGCGCGCCACGCGGCTCTATGAAGAAGGCCGCGTTCAAGTGCAGCGCTTCCTCGGCGCGGCGGACGCGCGCGAAATCGTTTTTACGCGCGGCACGACCGAAGGAATCAATCTGGTGGCGCAGACCTGGGGGCGCAAAAACATCGGCGCCGGAGACGAAATTTTAATTACCGCGCTGGAGCATCATTCGAACATCGTCCCCTGGCAGATGCTGTGCGAGGAACGCGGCGCGCGCCTGCGCGTGGCGCCGGTGAATGAGCGCGGGGAGGTGGAGAAGTTCGAGTTTAGCGAGCGCACCAAGCTGCTGGCGATGGCGCACATTTCCAACGTGCTGGGCACCATTGTCCCGGTGCGCGAAGCGGCCGCGGCGGCGCACGCCCGCGGAATCACGGTTCTGGTCGACGGCGCGCAGGCGGCTCCGCACATGAAGGTTGACGTGCGCGAGCTGGACTGCGATTTTTATGTTTTTTCCGGGCACAAGCTCTATGGCCCGACCGGGATCGGTGTGCTGTACGGCAAGTCGGCGCTGCTGGAAGCGATGCCGCCGTATCAGGGCGGCGGGGACATGATCCGCAGCGTGACCTTTGAAAAGACGACGTACAACGCGCCGCCCTACAAATTTGAGGCCGGCACGCCGGACATCGCGGGGGTGATCGGGCTGGCGGCGGCGATCGATTATGTGAACGAGATCGGAATCGACAATATCGACGCCTATGAGCAGGAGCTGCTCGGCTACGCCACGCGGGAACTGGAAAAGATCGACGGGCTGCGCATCATCGGCACGGCGCGGCACAAGGCGGCGGTGATTTCGTTCGTGCTCGAAGGAATTCATCCGCACGACGCCGGCACGATTCTGGACCGCTACGGGGTCGCGGTGCGCACCGGCCATCATTGCGCGCAGCCGCTGATGGAGCGGTTTGGAGTTCCGGCGACGACGCGCGCCTCCTTCGCCTTTTACAATACGCCCGAGGACGTGGACGCTCTGGTAAGCGCGATCCACAAGGCCAAGGAGATGTTCGCGTGATCGACGATCTGTACCAGGAGATCATTCTCGACCACTCCAAGCGCCCGCGAAACACGGGGCGGCTGGAAAACGCGACGGCCGCGGCCGAGGGATTCAATCCGCTGTGCGGCGACAAACTGACGCTGGAGTTGAGGATCGAGGACGGCCGCATCGAGGACGCCCGGTTTGCCGGCTCCGGCTGCGCGATTTCCACCGCTTCGGCGTCGCTGATGACCGAAGTGTTAAAGGGCCGGACGAAACAGGAAGCGGAAAAATTGTTTGAACGGTTTCATGAGCTGCTGACCAGCGACGCGGCCGATGCTTCCGATCTGGGCAAGCTGGCGGTGTTTTCGGGGGTGCGGGAGTTTCCGGCGCGGGTGAAATGCGCCACGCTCGCCTGGCATACGCTGAAAGCGGCGCTTGAAAATTCGCGCGAAAAGGTGTCGACCGAATGAACGCGCTTGAAAGCAAAATCGTGGAGGCGCTGCGGACGGTTTACGATCCGGAGATTCCGGTGAACATTTACGATCTCGGCCTGATCTACGAGCTGTCGGCGGACGAGGCCGGCGAGGCGCGCATCAAGATGACGCTGACGGCGCCGGGCTGTCCGGTGGCGGGGGTTCTGCCGGCGCAGGTGGAGGAAAAAATCCGCGCGATTCCGGGCGTCGGCGCGGTGAAGGTGGAGCTGGTTTGGGATCCGCCCTGGAGCCGGGAGAGGATGTCGGAGGCGGCCAAGGTCGCGCTGGGTTTCGATTTGGGGTTCGACGTGGTGCCCGCGGCGAGATTGCAGAGATGAAGTTGACGTCGCACGAAGAATACGGGGTCCGCTGCCTGCTGCAAATCGGCCGGCAGGGCGAAGGCGGGGCGCTGACGATTCCCGAAATCAGCGAAGCGGAGGGGATTTCGCCGGCCTATACGGCCAAATTGCTGCGCATTTTGCGCCAGGGCGGATTTATTTCGAGCGCCCGCGGCAAGGACGGCGGCTATTCGCTGGCGCGGCCGGCGCGCGCGATCGTGATCGGCGAGGTGATGGCGGCGCTGGGCGGGCGGATGTTTGAGAACAACTTCTGCGAAAGCCATTCCGGCAGCGCGCATGTGTGCGCGCATACCACCGACTGCTCGATTCGCACGCTGTGGCGCAAGGTGCAAGGCGCGCTCGACGACGTGCTCGGAAAGACCACGCTTCAGGATCTGCTGCGGACCGAGCAGCAGATGGCCGGCTGGTTCGAGCTGCGGCCCGCGCGGCTGAACGCCGACTCGCCGCGCTAGGCGGCGGCGCTGCGGGATTTTGCGAGAATTGAATTTCACCCCTATGAACTTCTCCCAGCTTTATCTCGACGGCCGCTGGCAGGCGCCGGCGGGCCGCAACAGGATTGACGTGCTGTCGGCTTCGACCGAGGAGGTGATCGGGTCGATTCCGGAAGGAACTTGCGAGGATGTGGATCGCGCGGTGGAAGCGGCGCGGCGCGCTTTTGACTGCTGGAGCCAGACCTCGGGCGAGGAGCGCGCGGGGTGGCTCGAAAAATTGTCGGCCGCGCTGAAAGACCGCGCGGACCAACTGGCGAAAACGATCGCCATGGAGGTGGGCACGCCGATTTCGATGGCCGCCGCGGTGCAGGCCGGCCTGCCGATCAACGTCACGGCCAGCTACGCGCAGATCCTGCGGGAGGCCAAGTTCGAGCATGAGATCGGCAATTCGCTGGTGGTTCGCGAGCCGGTGGGCGTCGTCGGGGCGATCACGCCGTGGAACTATCCGCTGCATCAGATCATGGCGAAGGTGGCGGCGGCGCTCGCCTCCGGATGCACGGTGGTGCTGAAGCCGAGTGAGGTGGCGCCGCTGAACGCAATGCTGCTTGCCGAAACGTGCATGGCGATCGGATTGCCGGCGGGCGTGCTGAACATCGTCACCGGGTACGGTCCCGTTGTGGGCGAGGCGATTGCGCGGCATCCCGGCATCGATATGGTGAGCTTCACCGGATCGGTGCGCGCGGGCAAGCGGGTTGCAGCGCTGGCGGCGGAGACGGTCAAGCGGGTGACGCTGGAGCTGGGCGGAAAATCGGCGTGCGTGATTTTGGACGACGCTCCGTTTGAGAAGGCGGTGGCGAGCGGCGCGCGCAACGCGATGTTCAACTCCGGGCAGACCTGCTCGGCCTGGACGCGGATGCTGGTTCCACGCGACCGGCAGCAGGACGCCATCGATGTGGCGGCGAAGGCGATCGGCGGGCTGACGCTGGGAGATCCGCTGGATCCGGCGACCAAACTGGGCCCGCTGGTTTCGCAGACGCAGCGCGAGCGCGTGGAAGGCTACATCGCCAAGGGAAAGAGCGAGGGCGCGCGCCTGGTGAAAGGCGGAGGCCGTCCGGCGGCGTTTCCTCGGGGATATTACGTCGAGCCGACGATCTTTGCCGACGTCCGATCGCCGATGACCATCGCCCAGGAAGAGATTTTCGGTCCGGTGCTGTCGATCCTGCCCTACGATTCGGAAGACGAAGCCGTGCAGATCGCCAACGATACGATTTATGGGCTGGCGGGCGGCGTCTGGTCCGGCGATGCCGAGCGCGCCATGCGCTTTGCGCGGCGGATGCGCACCGGGCAGGTGGATGTGAACGGCGGAAAGTTCAACCTGCTGGCGCCGTTTGGCGGGTATAAACAGTCCGGCATCGGGCGCGAGCTGGGGACGTACGGGCTGGAGGAGTATTTGCAAGTAAAATCCATCGCGCGATGAGCGAATTCGCCATTGTCGCGGGGCGCCGGATCGAAATTCAGCGGATTGAGGTTCGCCGGGGCGCGCCGGTGATCGTTTTTTTGCACGAGGGACTGGGTTCAGTGGCTATGTGGCGCGATTTTCCGGAGCGGCTGGCGGGCGCCGCCGGGTATAACGCGCTGCTTTATTCGCGTTACGGCTATGGCCGGTCCGATCCGCTGGCGGAGGCTCGCCGCCCCGGCTATCTTCACCAAGAAGCGCTGGCGGCGCTGCCGGAGCTGCTCGAAAAAACCGGCATCGAATGGCCGGTGCTGTTCGGGCACAGCGACGGCGCCTCGATTGCGCTGATTTATGCCTCGGCGCATCCGGCGCGGGCGGTGATTGCGCTGGCGCCTCACGTTTTTGTCGAGCAGATGGCGGTGGATGGTGTGGCCGCGATCCGCCGCGACTATGAGCAGGGCGGGCTGCGCCAGAAGCTGGCCCGCTATCACGATCATCCGGATTCGGCTTTTTATGGCTGGAATGATATCTGGCTGGCGCCGGAGTTTCGCGCCTGGTGCATCGAAGAGGAACTCGCGCGCATCTCAATTCCTGTGCTCGCCGTGCAGGGTTATGAGGACGAGTATGGGACGATGGAGCAACTGGAGCGGATGCGGCGCAGGATCCGCCGGTTTGAAGCCTTGAAGCTGGCCGGTTGCCGCCACTCGCCGCACCGTGATCAGCCGGAGGCGGTGATCGGCGCGGCGCGGCGGTTTCTCCAGGAAGCCGATACGCCGAACGGCAGAGAGACGGCGCCGCTCCAGGGCCATTAAAATAAATAGCATCAGGAGTTTAACGCTGTGTGGATCGTCCGAGTCGCGCTCAACCGCCCGTATACCTTTGTGGTGATGGCGCTGCTGCTGCTCCTGATCAGCCCACTGGTGATCCAGCGGACCGCCACGGATATATTCCCGGACGTCGATATCCCGATCATCGCGGTGTTGTGGAACTATACCGGATTGAGCGCCGAGGAGATGGCGGACCGCATCACCTCACAGTTCGAGCGATCGCTGACCACGACGGTAAACGATATGGAGCATATCGAGTCCACCACGGTGGAAGGCCGGGCGATCGTGAAGATTTTCTTTCATCCCGGGGTGAAGATTCCGATGGCCGTGGCGCAGGTGAGCGCGCTTTCGCAGTCGGCCGTTCGGCAGATGCCGCCGGGCACGTTTCCTCCCTTCATTTTGGTTTACAACGCATCGAGCGTTCCGATCCTGCAACTGGGGCTGTCCGGGAAGGGTTTGAGCGAACAGCAGCTTTTCGACCTTGGCACGCAGCAGATCCGCACCGCGCTGGCGACGGTGAAAGGCGCGGCGATGCCGTGGCCCTACGGCGGCAAACAGCGGCAGGTGATGATCGACATTCGCCCGGACCTGCTTCAGGCCAAGGGACTGTCGCCGGCCGACGTGGTGCAGGCGGTTTCCCAGCAGAACCTGATCCTGCCGGCGGGGACCTCCAAGATCGGCGAGTTTGAATACGACGTCGATCTGAACAGCAGCCCGCAGCGGGTCCAGGAGATGAACGATCTGCCGATCAAGGTGGTCGGCAACACTACAATTTACGTTCGCGACGTGGCTCATGTGCGCGACGGTTTCACGCCGCAGACCAATATTGTCCGCCGCGACGGGCAGCGGGGCGTGCTGCTGACCATCATGAAGGTGGGGCAGACCTCCACGCTCGATATCGTGCGCGATGTGCGGGCGCTGCTGCCGAAGATCGAGGCGACGCTTCCGCCGGAGCTGAAGATCGATCCGATCGCCGATCAGTCCGTTTTCGTGCGCGCGGCGGTGAGCGGCGTGGTGCGGGAGGCGGTCATCGCCGCCTGCCTGACGGCCGCGATGATCCTGCTGTTTTTGGGGAGCTGGCGCAGCACGTTGATCATTGCCGTTTCCATTCCGCTTTCGATTCTGGCCTCGATCTGCGTGCTGAGCGCGCTGGGGGAAACCATCAACATCATGACCCTGGGCGGGCTGGCGCTGGCGGTGGGGATTCTGGTGGACGACGCCACGGTGACGATTGAGAACATCGACCGCAACCTGGACGAAGGCAAGGATCTGCGCACGGGAATCCTGGACGGCGCGGCGCAGATCGCGCTGCCGGCGCTGGTCTCCACCTTGTGCATCTGCATCGTCTTTCTTCCGATGTTCTTTCTGGCCGGCGTGGCGCGGTACTTATTCGTGCCGCTGGCGGAAGCGGTGGTGTTCGCGATGCTCGCTTCTTACGTGCTTTCGCGGACGCTGGTCCCCACGCTGGCGATGTATTTGCTGAAGGCCGGCGGGCACCATCATGAGCCGCCGCCGGCCTGGAATCTGGCGGCGCGCTTTCAGCGGGCGTTCGAGCGCGGGTTTGAATCGGTCCGCTACGGTTACCGGAATCTTCTTGAAGGCTGCGTCCGAAGGCGGGCTCTGTTTGTGCCCCTTTTCCTGGCGGGCTGCGGGTCCATCTTTCTGCTGCTGCCGTGGCTCGGGCAGGATTTCTTCCCCGTAGTCGATTCGGGGCGCTTCAACCTGCACTTCCGCGCCAAGAGCGGGACCCGGATCGAGGAAACGGCGCGCATCGGCGACGAAGTGGAGAACGAACTCCGGCGCATCATCCCCCCGGAGGAGATCGCCAGCATGATCGATAATATCGGGCTGCCGTACAGCTCGATCAACATGTCCTACAGCACGTCGGCGCCGATCGGCACCATGGATGCCGACGTTCTGGTGGAGCTCAAAAAAGATCACCGGCCCACGGCGGACTATATGCGCGAGGTGCGCGAGCGCCTGCCCCGGCGCTTCCCCGGAGTGTCGTTCTATTTCACGCCCGCCGACATCGTCAGCCAGATCCTGAACTTCGGCCTGCCGGCGCCGATCGACATTCAGGTATCGGGGCCGGATTCGGAGGCGGCGCGCAACTTCGCCACGATGCTGCTTGATCAGGTGAAGCGGATTCCGGGCACGGCGGATCTGCGGGTGCAACAGCCTGCCGATCAGCCGAAGATTCACATCACCGTGGACCGCACCAAGGCGGCCGAGAGCGGATTCACCCAGCTCGACGTGGCCGACAGCACCCTGGTCTCGTTGAGCGGCAGCTTTCAGACGACGCCGCAGTTCTGGCTGGACCCGAGGACCGGGATCAGCTACAACGTCGTGACGCAATCCCCGCAGTACACGCTCACGTCGCTGAGCGATCTGGAAAACATTCCCATTTCGGCGTCGGCCAACCGGCGGCACGAGATCCTGGGCGACGTGGCGACCACCAGCCGCGGCGCCGGGCCGGCCGTCGTATCGCATTACGACATCCAGCGGGTGATCGATATTTTTGGCGGCGTGCAAGACCGCGATCTGGGTGCGGTGGCGCGGGACGTCGACCGGGTGGTCGCGGAAAACCGGGGCAAACTGCCGCGCGGGGCGCAAGTGAAGGTGCGCGGCCAAATCGAGACGATGCAGAACTCCTTCAGCGGCCTGCTCAGCGGCCTGGCGCTGGCGGTTGTGCTGGTTTACGCGCTGATCGTGGTGAATTTCCAGTCGTGGCTGGACCCGTTCATTATTATTACCGCGCTGCCGGCGGCGCTGGCGGGAATCGTGCTGTGCCTGTTCGTCTGGCATACGACGATCAGTGTTCCGGCGCTGATGGGCGCGATCATGAGCGTGGGCGTGGCCACTGCCAACAGCATTCTGGTGGTCTCCTTCGCCAAGGAGCGGCTGGCCGACGGTCTGAGTCCGAAAGAGGCCGCAATCGAGGCGGGCTTCGTGCGCTTCCGGCCGGTTCTGATGACCGCGCTGGCGATGATCATCGGCATGGTGCCGATGGCGCTGGGCCTGGGCGAGGGCGGCGAGCAGAACGCGCCGCTGGGCCGCGCGGTGATCGGCGGCCTGATGTTCGCGACGGTGGCGACTTTATTCTTTGTTCCGGTGGTGTTCAGCGTCCTGCACCG
>JAJPIT010000127.1 GCA_021324615.1 Terriglobia bacterium
GTTTCCGGAAACGCCGGTGGCGGCCTTTACCGCCAGCGCCACGCGCGCCGTGCGGCACGACATCATCGCGCAACTGAGGCTGCGCGATCCCGCGAAATTCGCCATGAGCTTTCATCGGCCGAATTTGCGATACGTGGTCCATCCCTGCGGCCCCCGCGATCAGGACCGGCTCCTGTTTTCCGCGCTCGAATATTACGACGAAGGCAACGTCATCCTCTACGCGCCGACCATTCGCGCCGTGGAGGAAACCGAAGCGCTTCTGTCGCGCAAGGGACATCCGGTGGTCGCCTATCACGGCCAGATGGATAACGCGAGGCGCCAGCGGAATCAGGAAGCGTGGATGGCCGGGGAAAAGCGGATTCTGGTCGGCACCGTCGCCTTCGGCCTGGGGATCAATAAGCCGGACGTCCGCGCCGTGCTGCACCTTTCGCTGCCGAAATCGCTGGAGCAGTATTATCAGGAAGCCGGGCGCGCCGGACGCGACGGGCTCCCGGCCGATTGCGTCCTCCTCTGGCAGAGGCGCGACATCGGACTACTGGCGCATTTCATCGCTCAGCTTCAGGACCACCAGGAAAAACAACGGGCCTGGCAGCGCTACCACGCGATGCGGCGATTTGCCGAAAGCGAGGAGTGCCGCCACCGGCAGATTTGCCTGCACTTCGGCGAGACACCGAAGTGGGAGCGGTGCAATGCCTGCGACCGCTGCGGCGCCATCCCCGAATGGATCAGCGGCGCGCCGGCCGGAAAGCGATCCTCGCGCGTTGCGGCGAAGCCGGCGATCGATGCGCCGGCGCATTCAGAGATGCGCGATGCACTGAAGCAGTGGCGCCGCGACCTGGCGAAAGAAATCGGGACGCCGCCCTACGTGATCCTGCACGATTCGACGCTCGATGCGATCTGCCGCCGTGCTCCCCGAACGCTCGCGCAGTTGTGCGAGGTGTCCGGAATCGGCGAAAAGAAGGCGGAGCGGTTCGGAGAGGCGATTCTCGAAATCGTCGCCAGGTGTGCGAATTAGCATTTCGTATTAAGGTTGTAGAAATGAGAAACGTTGCCTTAGTTTTGATCGCATCGATGACCCTGGCGGCGCAGCCGCCGCGGAAGCCGCTGGCGCGGTTGCAGGCCAATATCGAGCGGATCACGAAATCGGTGAACGCGAAATGGGGGATTTACATGAAGTGCCTGGAAACAGGCGATGAAATCGCGATCAACGCCGATGAGCCGATGGACACGATGAGCGTGATCAAGATCCCGCTCATGGTCGAATCGTTCCGCCAGATCAACGAAGGCAAGTTTTCGCTGGCCGATCGCGTCGTCATCAAAGAAGAAGATAAGCGGCCCGGGACGGGGGTGATCCGGTCGCTCGACGCCGGCGCGAATCTGACGATCAAGGATCTGCTCACCTTGATGATTATCGTCAGCGACAATACCGCGACCGATCTGATGTACGGCAAAATCGGAGGTCCGGAGGCGCTCAACCGCGAGATGGACCGGCTTGGATTTAAAACCATTCGCGCGCAGCGGACCGGCAAAGAATGGTTCGCGGCGCTGGCGGCGGCGCCATCGCGCGACGAATTTCACCGCGAAGGCAAAACGCCGTTCGGACTATCGTCGCCGCGGGAAATGGGCAAGCTGCTTGAAATGATCAAGCGCGGCCAGGTGGTGAATCAGGCGGCGAGCGATCAGATGCTGGCCATCATGCGCGGCCAGGTCTATTCGTCGCGGCTGCCGAAGTATGTGACCGGATATCGCCTGCCGCACAAAACCGGCGATTTCCTGCCCTATGTGGCCAATGACGTGGGAATTTTAGAAAGCCCGTCGCGCAATATCGTTTTGTGCGTATTTACGGCCCAGCATTACGGCGTGGGAACGTATCTGGAAGACGCCATCGGCCGGGTGGCGGAGCTGGTGGGCAATTACTACGCGGCGCAGTAGATGCCGCCCGGCGCTGGCTGGGCTGTCCCGCGCCTGATTTTCTCAATTTCCCGCCGGCGGCGGCACGATGGGGAGCTTCGGCAACGGCTCGCGCGCCGGTTCGAATTCCATCTCCTCGAACAGCACGCCCGGCGCGATCACCGCCGTCGGCGCCAGATAACCTCCGGCTCCGATCAGCGCGAGCGGCGCGGCGTTGTTCACGAAATCGAACAGCGCAATTTCACGCGAAGCCGCCAGAATATCGCGCAGCGAGCGCGTGGACACGCCGCGGAAGCGCAAGCCGCGCACCAGTTCTTCGCGGCCGTCGGGATAGACGCGGTAGACCAACAGCGGCGGGCTCACCGGCATCGCCGAACCGCCCGATTGCGAGCAGGCCTGCGCCAGGGCCCGCAGTTCGCCCGCTCCGCCGGAAAACGGAAAATCCAGCTTGCGAACCAGCATGCCGTAAGGCTTGCCGCTCTGTTTCACCAGGTCGATCAGCTTCTGCTTGAGATCGGCGAGCGGAACGGATTCGGCCGCGCTGACGAAAAGATTGGTGATCGCGGCGCGTGCCGCGCCGTAGCCGCCCGGCATTCTCGCGTGCCCGTTCGATTCCGGAAAATTTTTGATGGGCTGCCGCGTAGTGAGGAAATTCTTCAGAACCCCCTTTTCGATCAGCGACACCGGTTTTTCGGGAACGCCTTCCAGATCGAACTGTTCGTAGCCGGCGAGCGGCTTGCCCTGAAACGACTGCTGCGTCGGATCGTCCTTTACGTCCATCCAGGCGGGTAAAACACGCGAGCCAAGCTTTGTTTCAAATTCGCTGGCGAGAAAATTCACCTGGCGTCCCGGCTCGGCCAGCGGCTTCCGCGGAATGCGGACATTGTCGCCCAGCAGTTGCGCGAACAACTGCGCCGCCGCGCGCGGCTCAAACAGCACCGGACCCGAATACGCCTCGCCGGCGGGGGCCTTGGCCAGCGCGCGAATATTTTCGGCCATGGCGGCGAGCACCTGGCGCATCTCGGGCTCCGGCGCGAGGTCGCCGATTTTCAGCGATGGAAACTCGGCGGCGTCGCGCAGCAGCGCGCCGTCGGGAGCCTGGCCTTCGGCCTTGGCCGCCAGCAGGGCGATGCGGTCGGGATACCGCAACATGGTGCCCTCGTTGTTCAGCAACCACTGGACGCCGTCGATCACCTCGAAATCGACCCCGGAAGCCAGCACTTCCGGATAGGCGTTGAATACCGCCGACAGGTTCACCGCGCGCGCCTCCAGGGCCGCCGCGTCGAGCTTCTGACGGGTCACCTTGGCCAGGCTTTTCACCGGATCGGCGCGCGCGAAATCGGCCAGCTTTTCGGCCGGCGCGCTGGCGCTGTTGAGCGCGGCGCGCTTGCGGGCCATCGATTCCAGCGCGGCCTTGTAAGCGCGGTCGGTCGCCAGCCAAAAACATTCGCGCAGAGTATTGTAGTTGTCGTCGAGCGGCCACTGGAGGTCGAAGCGCGAGCCGCTGTAGAAGCCGCTGAAAATATGGCCGGTGTCGTCGAAATCGTAGCTGCCCACGCGTACCTGGATCACTGGCACGCGCGTGTGGTTCCGCTCCACGCTCACCACCGCGCCCAGGGAAGCGCTGACGCGGAACGTTTCCTGATCGGTGAGCGAATAGCTGATGAAATACGGAATGTCGTCGCCCCCGCCGGCCACCACCCGAAGCTGGCGCGAACGGTCCATCTCATCGCGCATGGCCCGCAACACCACGTCGTCCTCCGCGGACTGGCACAGCGCGGCGGCCGGCAGAAGCAGCAGAAGCCAGCGCGTCATTGCGGGTTCTCCGCCGGCGGGCGGCTCAGATACGGCGGCCGGTCCTGCGAGCGTTCCTTGCGCTGCACCTCGATCTCCGAGACAAGAATCGCCGGAGCGATGGCCGAGACGGGAACATCGCCGGATTCGGCGCCGCAGATGCCGTTGAAAACCTCCATGCGGTCCGAGGTCGCCACGATTTTCGCAAAGCTCGCCAGCGGCGTGCCCACGATATCGACGCCGCGAATCAACTCATCGGGCCGCCCGTCGGGATACACGCGATAGACCACCAGCGGAACCACGGTGAAGGCCTGCAAGCCGCGCCGCGCCGTGGTGGTGTATCCGCTCACCACCTGGTCGAAGAACAGACCGTAAGGCTTGCCCTGCCGCTTCACTTCCTCAATCAGCATCCTGCGCAGCTCCGCGTCGCTGACCGTCTTGGAGGATTCGACGAACAGATTCGACTGGCGGGAAACGACTTCGAATCCCGGAGAGCGGCGGCCGTGGCCGTTGGAATGATCAAAGCCCTGGATCGGCGAGCGCGACATTAAAAACGTCTTGAGAATTCCACGGTCGACCACCTCGACCGGCCGAGCTTTGACGCCCTCGTCGTCATAAAGATAATGGCCGTTCAGCGCCGTGCCTTGAAAGTCGGCGCGCGTAGGATCAAAGATTACCGAAAGAAATTCGGGCAGCACGGGCTTGCCGACGCTTTTGGTAAACGTCTGGCCCTCGGCTTCGTCCTTCTGGCGGTGGCCTTCGATGCGGTGGCCGAAGATCTCGTGAAAAAAGACGCCGGCGGCGCGGCCGGAGAGAATCGCCGGGCCGACAAAGGGATCCGCCGGCGGCGCCCGCAACAAATCCGAAAGAGTCTTTCCTGTTTTTTCGACGGCGGCGAGAATCTTCGCGTCATTCGGCAGTTTGGAGGGATCATCCGCCTCGAAGGTCTCCATCGTGCTGAGATCCATGCCGTCGCCGGCTTTGCCGCGCGCCGTGATCACCAGGCGGGCAAACAAACGGCCGAACTCCAGGCGCGTTCCTTCGCTGGTAACCAGCGCCGTTTGGACGCGTTCGGCTTCGACGGCGACGGCGGAGTTCAACGCCCCCGGATATTGGTCGAATCCGGCGGAGAGCCTGCGCAGGCGCCTGGCCCAATCGGCCGCGTCGAACTTATAGGCGGGGGCCGCGCTGAAGAAGACCTGCGGCGTTTCGCTCGAGAAATCGGCGGAGTCGTCGCCGGCGGCGGCGTGCAGCTTCTCGTCGGCTGTGATCCGCACCAGACGGTCGGACGCGGCCCGGTAGACGCGGTCCGTCGCCAGCCATAGCGAGCGGCGGATCGAAAGCGGGTTATCGTCGAGCGCAATCGGCGTGGCGCTGGTGAAGCGAATGCGGTCCGTGCTGCCGGTGCGATGGTAATTATCGAATTTTGGACTTCCGGCGCGCACGGTCACGTCCAGCAGGCGCCGCCGCCCGTGGTTCTGGGCGTCGATGGAGCCGCGGCTGGCGACGATGATATCGTTCTCGTCGTCGATGACCTCGTAGCCGAGGAAGTACGGCGCCGGGTCAGCCTTTTCCTGGAGGATGGAGAAGTTGCGATCGAGCTCGCCGGAGAGAATCTTGATCAGAGGAGATTGCGCGCGGGCGGAGACCGCCAGAAGAAGGAGCAGCAGGCAACGCACGATCCTCCCAGGATAACAGGGCGGAGCCAGTCAGGCCGGTATCCGCTCCCGCCATCCATTCAGCGCGAGGCCGTAGCGCCCGCGAATGCCGGTCTTTTCGAAGATATGCTTCAGATGGATCTTTACGGTGCCGGGCCGGATGCCCAGCTCCTGGGCGATTTCCTTGTTTTTGCAACCCTGCTCGACCAGCTCCAAAACCTGCTGCTCGCGCGGGGTCAGCTCGCTGCGGGGGTGGCCCTCCGCGCGGCAGGGATCGCGAAAGACGCTGTCCTCCATCCAGCTTCGCCCGGCGGCGACGGCCCGCAGGCAGGCGAGAATGGAACCGACCGCCGCGGTCTTTCGCAGGATTCCGCGCGCTCCCGCTTGCAGCAGACGCAGCGCTTCGGCTTCGCTCACCGACACGCCCCAGACCACCACCGCCGTCCTGGAGGAGCCGTGCGGCAGCTCCGGCTGATCCGCCGGCGGCGCCAGCCAATCCAGAACGGCCTGGATGCCGAATGCCTTATCCATTAACAAAACGTCTGGCGGGTTCTGTTGCGACAAATCCATGGCGCGTTCCAGCGAATCGCATCCGGCCAGATATTTCAGGTCCGCGCAGCCCTCCAGTATGGCGCGCACACCTTCCATCGTCACCGGCTGCGAATCGCACACCAAAACGCCGCGAGCGTCCTCCGTACCGTTCGCCGTGTGAACCCGGTTCGCGCTTTCTTCCGCGATTACCACGTTTCCCCTCCGTGAATCGATTTGCCAGCACGGGTCTTATCGCCCGCCGGCGTCTTTTTTTTTAGTTCGCGGATGCAGGCGAGGTTCTCATGTTATGATCGCTTCTAGTCGAAATTACTTCTTTGGAACGGATTCCAAACTGGTCCGAAAGCGGGCGGCGTAGGGGATGACAGGCCATGCAGCATCGTGAGGGCTCCGCCCCAAGCTCCCGGCGCGCCGTTTTGATCTCCCCCATGCCGCGGATCCGGCAGGAGTTAGCGCCCCTGTTGGCGGGCCATCTTGCCGGCGCCTCGATTCTCGAAGTGAACGCCTATCCCTCGCCGCGCGACCTCGGCCCGACGCTGACCGGCGGCACGCACCTAGTTTTTCTCGACATGATCTCGGACTCCGAGCAGGCGCTGCAACTGCTCGGCGAAATGACGCGTCTGGAGACGGCGGTTCCGGTCATCGCGGTGCTCGCCGGCGACGATTCGGATCTGATCCTGCGCTGCCTGCGCGCCGGCGCGGTCGATTTTCTGATCCAGCCGTTCACCGCCGATCAACTGGAAGCTGCGCTGGCCAAACTCGCCCGCCTTCAGCCGGGCGGGGATCAGCCCGCCAAGGAAGCGGCCAAGATTTTCGCGGTCATGCCGGCCAAGGGAGCCTGCGGCGCCACCACCATCGCCTGCAACCTGGCCTTTCAATGGAAACGCCTCGGCGCCAAGAAAATCTTATTGGCGGATCTGGACCCGTTCGCCGGAACCATGTCGTTCCTGTTGAAAATCAAATCGACCTTCAGCTTCCTCGACGCGCTGCAGCGCGCCCATGAGCTCGATTCGGATCTGTGGGACGCCATGGTCACCAACGTCTCCGGCGTCGATGTGCTGCTGGCTCCGGAACTGATGGTAGAGGGAACGGCGGAGCTGCACGACGCCTCGCCCATTTTGGAATATGCCCGGCACGCCTACGATGTCATCGTAGTGGATACCGGCAGCGTTTACGGGGACTGGAATCTGAATACGGCTCGGCTCGCCAACGAACTGCTGCTGGTGACCACCAACGAGCTTCCCGCGTTACAAGCCGCGCAGCGCGCGCTGTCGTATCTGGACACCAACCGCATCGGCCGATGGAAGATCCGGCTGCTGGTGAATCGCTACTACCGCGACGTGGGATTGAGCCGCGAAGTGATCGGGACCGCGCTGCATACCGAAGTCTTCGACATTCTGCCAAGCGATTACGAAGCGGTGCAGAAGTCGCTGCTGGAGGGAAAGCCCGCGCCGTCCAGCACGGTCTTCGGCAAAGGCATCATGCAGCTCGCCGACCGGCTGGGAGGGCGTACCGGGACGGCCAAAAAGAGCGCGCCGCTCGGAGGCCTGCTCAATCTGTTCAGCCGGACCAAGAGCTAAAGGCGCCTGCGGCTCCGCGATTCCCCCGGAGCCAGCTCCGCCCCGCCTCACTTTTTGGCCGGCACTTCGCCGCCGGCGGGCCGCACTCCGCGTTCCTTCCAATCGAGCAGCTCCGAAAATCCGCGGCGGATTTCGTTGGGCAGAATCGCGCAGTGGCCGTCGTGATTCACATACTGCTGGACGAATAAATCGCCGTCGCCGGCGGTTTCCGCCGTGGTTTGATAGCTGTTGGGAATCCAGACCGGAACCAGCGGATCGTAGCTGGTGTGGATGGCCAGCATCGGATTCAAGATCCGGCCGGTCGGCGTGTAGTAGGTCTGAAGATACTCCTGCGCCTTGGGATCGGCGGCGTAACGCTGGATTTCCGCGTTCGTCCTGGCGTCGTCCAGCGTGCCGTTGTAGATGGTGTTGCGATTATCGAACGGATTGCCGCCGGCGCGGTCGTTCAGTTCCTTGATCAGATAGACCAGAAACGCCGTGGTCGCCGCCAGATCCTGGTTGTTTTTAAGATTGCCGTCGTGGAAACGGCGCAGGGACGCGGCCTTTTCCGGCGCCGCATCAAGCGCCCGCTCGATGCGGGCGATCAGCTCCTTGTTGTTGGTGGTCTTCACGAAATCCCTGGGAATTTTCGTGGGTTCCGGCAAAATTCCCGGGAAATAATAGTTGAAAAGGACGTAACTGTCGAAGGCGCCGCGGGACATAAACCACTCCGGCGCGGCGAGCGGCCCGCACAGCGGCAGCGCGGCGTCATAGGTGGTCGGATAGCGCTCCATTAACATCATCGTCAGAAATCCGCCCATGGAGTGGCCGGTGACGAAGGTGCGCCTGGGTTTGCCGTATTTGTCCAGAAAATAGCGGCGCAGGCTTTCCGTATCGACCACAGCCTGCTCCACCGCCCAGCCTCCGGCCGCGTAGCCGGATTGCGCCACGGCGTAGCCTTCCTCGGTGAAGACGGCCAGGAAAGGGGCGATCGGCCGGGCATCATATTTCACCGGCTCGGCCGCGTAGCCGTGGCAGTAGACCACCAGGCTCCCGTTCCAGTTTTCGGGAACATCGATGCGGAACGCGGCGCCGTTGATCGATCCGATCTCGGTCTTGGGCGCGGCGGTGATCAGAGCGGGGGCGAACGCGGCGAACAGCGCCGCGCCGAGGGATATGCGGTGCATGTGGCAATGATAACTCAGGCAGCTCGCGCGCCGGCGAAGGCGACGGGCAACTCTCGCGCTACTCGATCAGTCCCAGTTTTCGCAGCGTGGCAGCGGGTTCTGCGCCGCCATTTTCATCGAAATGCGACACGGGACCCGTTTCCCGTCCGTTCTCCAGCGCAACTCCATAGGGCGGATCGCCGAAGGGGAAAATTTTCTTTAACGTCTCCAGATCGAGCGAGGGTTGCATCTTCAACCCGGTATCGTGAATGAAGGAAGCGGCGAACTGCGGCATCGAGGTGGGGATTCCGATGATCCGCACGTCGCTCCGCCAGTGCAGCTTGGCCATGCCTCGCGCCGCCGCGTCGCAATGGCTGCAATTGGGGTCGTAAAAGAACAGGAAAATGGTTCCATGTTGCAGCGAATACGGCTTGCCATCCACGGTGATCGAGTCGGGAGCTTTCGCGCCCGTCTGCCGCGAAAGCGCGAAGGCGTAGCTGCCTCCCGCGCACAGCGCGATGACCGCGGTGACCGCCGCCGCGCGCTTCCACGAGTCCACCGGCTTTGCGAACCATCCCGCCAGAACCGCCGCCAGCAGCATCCCCGCGTCTTCGGCGAAGAACGCCGGGCCCACGGCCCGCTTCACCCACGGAAAACAACTGCAATCGCGCCCGATCAGCGCCGAATAGTTATATCCGATATAAATCATGAACACGACCAGCAGCAGCGAGGCCAGTAGCGATCCCCATCGGCGGAAGCGCGGGATCAACACCAGAACTCCCGCCGCCGTTTCGCCGATGGCCAGCGCCAAGGTGGACGGCATACTGAACTGGTAAGGCATCAGAAGCTGCTCGAGCATTCTGGACCAGCCGAACGGATCGCTCATCTTCCACAGGCCGGCGCTGAGGAACAGCAGCGCCGTGACCAGCGCGCCGGCCCAGCTCACCGCGCTCTTCCAGGCCGGCATCTCCAGCGGGCGATGCCTCGCCGCGGCCATTGTCGTCGCATCCATGACCGTATTCTAGCGGGAAAACATGACAGAATAAATCCTTATATGCGAGTAGGAATCATCGGCACCGGCGCCATTGCACACAAGCACGTGCAGGCTTACCGCAACATCGGCTACGAGGTCGCCGTCTGCAGCGACGAACACGCCGCCTTCGGGCGGGCCTTCGCCGAGCGCTACGGCATCCGCTTCGCCGAACGATGGGAGGAGGTCTGCTCCGGCGCAGACGTCGATTTCGTCGACGTCTGCACCTTCCCGAACTTCCGGCTGGCCGCGGTGGAGCGCTGCGCCGCCGCCGGCAAGCACGTTCAGGTGCAGAAGCCGATGGCGATCGAGCTGGCCGACGCGCGGCGGATGATCGAGCTGGCGCGGGCGGCCAATATCCGGCTGGGCGTGGTGAGCCAGCACCGTTTCGATGACGCCAGCCTGTTTCTCAAACCGGCCATCGACACCGGGCGGCTCGGAAAAATTCTCCAGGCCGACGCATACGTGAAGTGGTGGCGCTCGGACGAGTATTATGCGCGGCCCATCAAGGGATCCTGGGAAGTGGAGGGCGGCGGCGCGCTGATCAATCAGGCCATTCACCAGATCGATATTCTGCTGTGGCTGTGCGGTCCGGTGAGTCATGTGCACGGGGAATGGGAGCTGGGCGCGGCGCATAAAATCGAATCGGAAGACGTGGTGAGCGCGCTGCTGCGCTACCGCTCCGGCGCCATCGGAGTGGTGCAAGCCTCCACCGCGATCCGTCCCGGTTATCCGGAGCGGGTCGAAATTCACGGCACCAGAGGCTCGGCGGTCATTACCGGCGACCAGCTTACGGCGTGGGATGTGGAGGGCGACGCCGGCGCTCCGGTGGCGGCCCGCGCTGCAACCGGCGCAAGCGATCCCATGGCCATTTCGCTGACGCCGTTTGAGCGGCAGTTTCTGGATTTTGGCGCGGCGATTCGCGAGAACCGCGATCCGGTGGTATCCGGCGAAGAGGGCTTCCGCGCGCTGCAGTTGGTGCAAGCCGTGTATCAATCCTGCCGCCAGGGCCAGAAGGTGAGGATCGATGCGTGACTGGCGGAGGGTCCGCGTGCCCGCCTCGAGCGCGAACCTCGGCCCGGGCTTCGACGGCCTCGCTCTGGCGGCCGGGATGTATCTGGAATGCCGTTTTCGCGAGTCGGATACCCTGCGGATCCGGGCCAGCGGGCGCGATGCCGGGGAGATTTCCTGCGGCGAGGATAATCTGATCTGGCAGGCGGCGGTCCGCTGCGGGGCGCGCACGCCGCTGGAGCTGGAGATTTCCAACGACATTCCGCTGGGCAAGGGATTGGGCTCCAGCGCGGCGGCGGTAACCGCCGGCGTGGTCATCGCCTCCGCCCTGGGCAACTGCGGATGGGACCGCGCGCGGGTGCTCGAAGAGTCGGCGCGGATCGAAGGGCATCCGGACAACGTCGCCGCCTGCGCGCTGGGCGGCGTCACCGCCAGCGCCGCCGATGCCGCCGGGCGGGCCCGCGCGGTGCGCATCCGGCTGCACGAAAATTTTCGAATCGGCGTGGTGATCCCCGATTTCCGGCTGCCCACCAGCCAGTCGCGCGGCGTCCTGCCGGAGTTTTATTCGCGGCGCGACGCGATCTTCAACATTCAGCACGCTTCGCTGTTAACCGCCGCGCTGGCCAGCGGAGACCGCAGCGTTTTCCCCGAGGCCCTGGAGGATCGCATGCATCAGCCCTACCGTTACCGGCTGGTGCCGGGCCTGGAGGAAATCACGCGCCTGCGCGCTTGCGGACTTTTGGGCTGCGCCCTGAGCGGCGCCGGACCGTCGCTGCTGGTTTTTTATGAGCGCGGCGCCGATTCGGTCTGCGAGATCGTCGCCCAAGCCTTCGCCGGGCACGGCCACAGATGCGAAATCTGGCGCGGGGAGATTCCGCAAAACGGCTACGAAGTATTCTGACGCGCGCCGCGGCCGGGCCCCGCCGGTTCAGGACTGCGCGGAGCGCTGAAGCAGAAACGCCGTGAACAAGGTCGCGTCGTATCCGGCATGCAGGATCGCCGCCGCCGCCGTCGAGCCGGTTTTGATCCGCGCCACGCCAAACGCCACTCCGGCCAGACCCACCGTCAGCAGCACCTGCCAGGCCCAGTGATATTGCGGCCCGTGCAGCGCCGCGAACAAGGCCGCCGTCACCAGCACGCCCGCCGCGCTGCCCAGCGATCGCGCCAGCAGCGGCAAGAGAAATCCGCGAAAGACGATCTCCTCGAAAACCGGGCCGATGAGCGCGCCGAAAACCACCGTCAGGATGAGCGAGGCGCGATTGGTGATCAAATTCTCAATCAACGGCTCCGGCGGCGCGCGCAACCCGGCGGCGAACACCGCCAGGCCGATCGCCAGAGGCGGCCCTCCGGCCATCCAAACCGGCGGAAACCGGAAGTTCCATCCGAGCGACCGCCACAGCGGGCGGCTGTATTTGACCGACAGAATGAAATAGAGCGATCCCAGCAGCACCGTGTATAAAATCATCTGCGAAACGATGGTCCGCACGCCCTCGGCGCGAAAATGGAAGGGCCACACCGCGGCAATCGCGATGGCATAGGCGGGCACGAAGGATCCGATAAACAACGCCACGTCCTCGTAGCCCCAAAAGGGCTCGCGCCGGCCGTCCTCAGGCGTCATCCCGCGTCTTCGACCAGCGCCGCCGCCAGCAGCGGGATCATCAGCTCATGGTGCCCGGTGATGGCGAACCCGCGGCCGCCGCTGCGCGCGTGCGGCCGTTCGACGACGTTGACCCGGGGCCGGTAATGCTGCAAAAAATCGAAGTTCACCGTGGTGAACTCCGCCAGCGGGAAGCCCAGATTGCGGACCACCGAAACCGCTTTCAGAAATACTTCGGGCAGCACCACGGCCGAGCCGAGATTCAGATACACGCCGCCGCGATCCAGGCCGCGCAGCAGCGCGCACAGCAGGCGGAAATCGCGATGCGTCGCCGCGCCGATGGCTCCCGCGTCCGCGGCCGGGTGGGTGTGCGGAGTGTCGGTGCCGATCGCCACGTGGACCGTCAGGGGAACCGAACTTTGATACGCGCCATAAACGATGCTGTGCGGCGCAAACTCCGGCTGGGCCAGCGACTCCAGCCGCCGCCCGAGCGCTTCGCCCATGCCGATCCCGTCGCGGCTGCCCTCGGCGATGGCCGCGTTCATTTCGCGCCCGGTCTCTTCGGCCGCGCCGAATCGCCCGTCGGGCAGCACGGCTTCCACGTCCTCACTGGTCTGGCCGGCGATGGCGATCTCGAAGTCGTGAATCGACGCCGCTCCGTTCATCACGAAGGCCGTCACCCAGCCGCGGCGCATCAGATCAAGCAGAACCCCGCCCAGCCCGCACTTGATCACGTGCCCGCCCAGGCCCCACAGCAGCGCCCGTTTTTCGCGCCGCGCGCGGCGGATGGCATCGATCACCGCGCGAAAGGAGTCGCCCGCCAGAATGCGCGGCAGCGTGTCGATCCATGCCTTCACGCCGCCGCCGGAGTAGGGTTTGGCGAAGTCCGCGACGCGAACTTTTCCCCCGCGCGCCTGGATCGGCACGGTTTGCAGCGCTTCAAACGAGAGAGGTTTTTCCGGGTATCGGCTCATGAAGGGATCCGTCTCCGCCGCCGGCGGCTCACGCCGCCCGCCCATCCGGCAGCACCGTCTTCAGCGCCTGCGCGGTGTAGCTGGCCGGATTTTTCACAACATCCTCCGGCGTTCCCGCCGCCACCAGACAGCCGCCGCGGTCGCCGCCCTCCGGACCCAGATCGATGATCCAGTCCGCGGTCTTCACCACATCGAGTTGATGTTCGATCACCACGACAGTATTGCCCAAATCGACCAGGCTGTGCAGCACATCCAGCAGCTTGCGCACATCCTCGAAGTGCAGTCCCGTGGTCGGCTCATCCAGGATGTACAGCGTTTTGCCGGTCTGCCGGCGGCTCAGCTCGCGCGCGAGCTTGATTCGCTGCGCCTCGCCTCCGGAGAGCGTCGTCGAGGACTGACCCAGATGCAAGTATCCCAGCCCAACCTGCACCAGCGTCTCCAGCTTGGCCTTGATCTGCGGAATATTCTCCAGAAGCTTCAGCGCGTCCTCCACCGGCATTTCGAGCAGGTCCGCGATCGAACAGCCCTTGTATTTCACCTGCAAAGTTTCATGATTGTAGCGGCGGCCGCGGCAGACGTCGCAGGTGACGTAAACGTCGGGCAGGAAATTCATCTCGATGCGCTTCAACCCGTCGCCCTGGCAGGCCTCGCAGCGGCCGCCTTTCACATTGAAGCTGAACCGGCCCGGCTTGTAGCCCCGCTCGCGCGACTCCGGCAGGCGCGCGTAAAGATCGCGAATCAGCGTGAAGACCTGAGTGTAGGTGGCCGGATTGGAGCGCGGCGTGCGCCCGATCGGCGATTGATCGATCTCGATCACCTTGTCAATCTGCTCCAATCCCTCGATGTCCCGGTGCGCGCCCGGCTCGGCGCGCGACGCATACACCGCACGGGACGCGGCGCGGTACAAAATATCGTTCACCAGCGTCGATTTTCCGCTACCGGAAACTCCCGTCACCGCGATGAACAGGCCCAGCGGGAACTCGACGTCCAGATTTTTCAAATTATGCTCGGCCGCGCCGCGGATGACGATTCGCTTCCCGGTCGCCATGCGCCGCACCGGCGGCGTTTCGATCCGGCGCGATCCCGCCAGATACTGGCCGGTCAGGGATTTCGCGCTTTGCTCGATCTGCTTCGGCGTGCCTTGCGCCACCAGATCGCCGCCCAGCCTTCCCGCGCCCGGGCCCAGGTCGATCACGTAATCGGCGCGCTCGATCGTCTCGGCATCGTGCTCCACCACCAGCACCGTGTTTCCCAAGTCGCGCAACCGCGCCAGCGAATCGAGCAGGCGGCCATTGTCGCGCGGGTGCAGGCCGATGGAAGGCTCGTCCAGCACGTAAAGCACCCCGCGCAAACGCGATCCGATCTGTGTCGCCAGGCGAATCCGCTGCGCTTCGCCGCCGGAAAGCGTCGCCGCCGAACGGTCCAGAGTCAAATATTCCAGCCCCACCGCGATCAGAAACTCCAGCCGGCTGCGAATTTCTTCCACCGGCCGGCCGCCGATGGCGTGTTCGCGCCCGGTCAACTCCCAACTCCGCACGGTGGCCAGCGCGCGCGCCAGCGGCATCTCGGTCAACTCCGCGATGGTCACCCCTTTCACCCGCACCGCCAGGCTGGCCGGCTTCAACCGCCGCCCGCGGCACTGCGGGCAGGTCGACGGCGACATCCATTGCAGGAACCACTCGCGGTAGCTTTCGCTGGCGCCCTCCTGAAGCGGTTCGTAGGATTCCAGAACGCCGATCACCCCCCTCTGCCCGCCCGCCCCTTCCAGCAAAATCGCCTGCGATTTCGCCGGCAGATCGCCGAAGGGCGTCCCGAGCGGAATTTTGTATTTTGCCGCCAGGGCTTGAATCGCATGCGCCATGTAGGCGGAGCTTCCGCCCGGCCCCAGCGCGCCATCCAGCAGCGGCCGCGAAGGATCGACGATAATCTTGGCCGGATCGAAGCTCCACTTGCTGCCCAGCCCGCTGCACGCCGGGCAGGCGCCGAACGGGGAGTTGAAGGAAAACGAACGGGGCTCCATCTGCGGTACGCTCGCCCCGCAATCCGGACAGGCCAGTTTTTGCGAATAAAGCCGCTCGGCGCCATTCACGATCGCCACGGTGACCAGACCATCGGCCAGCTTGGTGGCCGTGCGGATTGAAGCCTCCAGGCGCTTTTCGATCTCCGGCTTGATCAGCAGACGGTCGACCACCACCTCGATGGTGTGATTCTTGCGCCGGTCCAGCGTGATTTCTTCGTCCAGCGCCCGCAGAACCCCGTCGATGCGCGCCCGCAGGAAGCCCTGTTTCGCCAGCTTCTCCAGTTCCTTCTTATACTCGCCCTTGCGCCCGCGCACCACCGGCGCCAGGATCATCACCCGGTCCCGCGGCTTCAGCGCAAGCACCTGCTCCACGATCTGCTCGGTGGTCTGGCGCGAAATTTCGTGCCCGCAGTTGGGACAGTGCGGCACTCCCATCGCCGCATAGAGCACCCGGAGATAGTCGTAGATCTCGGTAATGGTGCCGACCGTCGAACGCGGGCTGCGGTTAGTCGTTTTTTGCTCGATCGAAATCGCCGGGCTCAAGCCGTCGATGGAATCCACTTCGGGCCGCTCCATCTGATCCAGGAACTGGCGCGCGTAAGGCGACAGCGTCTCCACGTACCTCCGCTGTCCCTCGGCGTAAATGGTGTCGAAGGCCAGCGACGACTTCCCCGATCCGCTCAGGCCGGTGATGACGGTCAGGCTGTTGCGCGGAATCTCCACGTCGATGTTCTTGAGGTTGTGTTGCCGCGCCCCGCGCACGGTGATCCGGTCCAGCAAGCCTTCCATTCTCCCATATTCACGGCTGCGCCCCGCCCCGATTTCTCCCCGGCTCAACGCGATAGCGCTTCCACGGAATACCGCCGGCCGGATCGCGATTTAAAACACGATCGTGACCAAAGAACGAATGACGACGATCTGGTCGCTCAAAAACCGGCGGGAAATCGCAGTCCGGATCTACTACGCCGTAGAGGCCTCGCCGCGCGGCCGCTTGTTTCGCCTGGAACGGGTCGAGCGCTTTGAAGATGTTTCCCGGTGACGCAGTTACAGTCCGGCGGCGCGCCAAGAAACGGGCCTGAAGAGGCGGAGTCTAACCGGAGGATCTGCCTTGGGCGAGAAATCGACGAAGGAGACTCAGATGAACCAACAATTCGCGCCAACTCTTCGCGGACGACGGATCCGGCGATCCGGAAAAGAACGCGAAAACGCTGCGAAAAACGGTGGAGGACATGCCTAAAGGCTTCCCGCCGAAACCCAAAGGCTGACGCAAATCGGACATCATGATCGCACCTTTCCGGAAGGGGAGGTGTCTGGACGGGCGCGCGTTTTTCAGATTGTGCGGCGTGGTGCTGCTGGCGTCGCTGGCCCTCCGCCCGGCAGCGGCTGCGGAGCCGGCTCGAACCGTTTCCGACGCCCGGGCCCGCAGGCTACAGGCGTTTTTTGAAGCCCACCGCTGCCCCGGCCCCTGGCACATCGCGGATTATCTGCGCGCCGCCGACACCTACGGAATCGACTACCGCCTGCTGCCCGCGCTTTCTCTGCGCGAAAGCACCTGCGGCCGATATGCCCGCGCCAACAACCGCTGGGGCTGGAATTCGGCCAAAACCGGATTCACCAGCGTTCGCGCCGGGATCGACTCGATCGCCCGCGAGCTGGCCCTGGGCGGAAGCTACCGCGGCAAGACGCTCGACGGGAAACTTCGCGCCTACAATCCCAACCCGCTCTACGCGGTCCAGGTCCGGAAGCTGATGCGGGAAATCGATGCGGATGAAGCAGCCTGCCCGCCGGCGGCGACGCTCCCGGCGTGCCCCTAACGCGCGCCGGCCGGTTGTCTGGCGGCCTGGAAATGGCTCAGCGTATTGGCGTAGCTGGCGATGCCGTTGTACAGCGCCTCCGCGATCTTCTGGCGATGCTCGGCCTTGCGGAGCAGCGCCTCGTCGCTGGCGTTGGTGAGGAATCCGATCTCCGCTAGTACGCTCGGCATCTCCGCGCCGATCAACACCACAAACGGCGCTTTCTTCACCCCGCGATTCTTCGCCGCCGGATTGCTCCGCGAGGAAATTCCATACAGTGCCGTCTCCACCCGCGACGCGAATTCGCGTGATTCGTCGATCTTATCCTTCAGCGCGATTTTTTGCAGCAGTTCTTTCAGCTCGAAAACCGAGCGTTCGGAACTCGCGTTTTCACGCGCCGCCACATCCAGCGCCGTGCGCGAGGTGGTGAAGTTCAAGTAATACGTCTCCACGCCGGAAACCGCGCGATAGGGCGACGAATTGGCGTGAATGGACAGAAAAAGGTCCGCTTTTTTATCGTTGGCGATCTGCGTACGCTGCTCCAGCGGAATGAACGTATCGTCGTTGCGGGTGTAGATCACTTCCGTGTTCATCCGCGATTCGAGCAGCGCTCCGAGCCGCCGGGCGACGTCGAGCACCACATCCTTTTCATACAACCCCGAAGGGCCGTGTGTTCCCACGTCGTGGCCGCCGTGTCCAGGATCGAGAACCACGCGGCCCAGCTTCAGGCCGAGCACGCGGGTTAAAGAACGGCCGCCATTGGCGTTGCGCCGCGCCGGCAGAGGCTCGGTTTCCGGCGCGGAGCGGGGCGCGGCCGGCCCAATCGACGGCTCCGGCGCGGCTCCCGCCGGAGCCGTGACCCGTGCTACGAGCACGCTGGCCGCGGGCGCGGGCGAAGCGGAGCCCGTCCCATCCAGCAGCAAACCGGATGGCGGCGGCAGCAACTCGGGCGGCGTCTCCGCGCGCGGCGGATCCCGTCTTGCCGGCGGCGGATCGAACTTCTTCGGGGCCGGACTCGCGGCGTCAGCCAGCACGGTTTTCACCAGATCTTCTTCCGCCGGAGCAGCCGGCGCATCAGTGCTGGTCTTGGCTCCGGCGCTGGCGGTGGAGAAAGGCGCGGCCGAACCCCTGGCCCGCAATTCGATCATCAAGCGGTTGGGGCTGGAAAGCTGCGATGCCGTAAAGGAGGCGTCCCGCTGTAAATCGAGCACCACGCGCGTCACGCCGGGCTGGGTCTCCGCCGTCCGGATCTGCTTCAGCAGCCCGTCGCCCACGGCAATCACCCGTATTCCTTTGTTGCCCACCTCGGGCCGCGCGCCGATAATGTCGAAGAAAAGCCGGTCGGGATGCTCCAGCCGGTCGGATTTGTAGTGAAAATCGCAGGAAACTTCAATCGCCACGCGCGTCACGTCGCCCAGCGACCAGAACCGCACCGCCGTGACCTTGCCCGCCTGACCGCCCAAGACCAGGGCGGCGCAGGCGAATCCGGCCAGCAGGCCGAGACTATTCTTGCGCGGTTCTGAGATACAACCTGCCATTCTCGTCGATAAACTCTTCGAGCTTCGGGTGCTTGTCCTCGATCGCGGCCTGCGGCTGCGTTTCGGCCGCCGCCGGGCCAGCCTGCGCGCGGCGCGCCTGATCGTATTGGCTGGCCACGCGCTCCACGTAATCGCGCGTCTCCTTGTAGGGCGGAATTCGCCGGTATTTGTCCACCGCGCCCGGACCGGCATTATAGGCCGCCAGCGCCAGCCGGTCGTCTTTATAAATGCCTTGCAGATACTTGAGGTACTTCACGCCCGCTTCGATATTCTCGCGCGCATCGAAGCTGTCGCTCACGCCCAGCATGCGGGCGGTCGACGGCATCAGTTGCATCAGGCCCTGGGCGCCTTTGGGAGACACCGCGCGCGGGTCGTAGTTGCTTTCCGCCTGAATCATGGAATGGACCAGCAGCGGATCCACGCCCTGGGCGCGCGCCGACTGTTCCACCAGATCGGCAATCTGCCGGGGGATGCTTCGGGGGCCGATTTCGCGCCGCACCAGCTTCCCCGTGCGCGGATCCACGCGCACCACAAAGGTGTGGCGCTCCGGAGCCGGGCCCGGCGCGTCCGCGGCTTTACCGCTTTCGGGAGAGGCGGCCAGCATCGCCATGAAAAAACAAATATATCTCATTTTGTTTCTTTTGGCCAGGCCGCCGGGGCGCGGCAACCCATACGCTATCATCATCTCATGACTGGCCTTTCGCGCGCGGGATTCGTTCTGGCCGGCGGCGGCAGCTCCCGGATGGGCCGCGATAAGGCGATGCTGCCGCTGGGCGGCGAGACCATGCTGGCTCGCATCGCGCGGCTGGTGCGGAGCGTGGCGGGCAGCGCCGCCATCCTCGGGCCGCCGGAACGCTACGCCGCCTTGGGCTATCCCGTCATCGCCGATCCATTCCCCGGCTGCGGGCCCATCGCCGGGGTTTATTCCGCGCTGAGCCTCACCGCCGCCGACTGGAACCTGATCGTCGCCTGCGATATGCCGGATCTGACGCCGGATCTGCTCGAAGAACTTTTTTGCGCCGCCGCCAGAAGCGGCGCCGACGCCGCCGTGCCGAGCTCCGCCGCCGGACTCGATCCGCTGTGCGCGGTTTACCACCGCCGCCTGGCCGCTCGGGCGGCTTGCGCGATCAGCCGCAAAATTTTTAAAATGCACGATTTTCTTTCCACCCTTACGCTTGAACTGGTGCCGGTCGCCGACGCCGCGCCGCTTAAAAATATCAATACCCCCGAGGAGTGGACCGCCCGATGAGCGCGCCCCGCGATCCGGAGGGCCGGCGATACATCGAATTCCGCAACGTATATAAGACGTTCGATCACCCCGTTTTAGTCGACGTGAGCTTTCACGTCCAGCCGGGCGAAACCCTGGCGATCATCGGGCGAAGCGGCGTCGGCAAGTCCGTGACTCTCAGCCACATCATGGGTTTCCTGCGGCCCGACGCCGGGCGCGTGATCGTCTCCTACGAGGACATCACCGATTATCCGGAGTCCGAACTGCGCCGCATCCGGAAAAAGGTGACCATGGTGTTTCAGTCCGGCGCGCTGTTCGATTCGCTGACGGTAGGCGAAAACATCCTGTTTTCGCTCGAATTGCGCGACGATTACGACGAAAAAAATAAGGAAGACGTGGTGAACGGGCTGCTCCAGATGGTCGACCTGCTGGAGTACAAGGATCATTATCCCAACGATCTTTCCACCGGCTACAAGCGCGCCGTGGCCATCGCCCGCGCCCTGGCGGCGCAGCCGGAGTGCATCCTCTATGACGAGCCGACCACCATGGTGGATCCGATCATGTCGGATCACCTCACCAATCTGATGCTGCGCCTGAAAACGCAACTGCGCCTGACCAGCGTGGTGGTGACCCACGATCTGGAGCTGATGTGGCGCCTCGCCGAC
The DNA here is from genome assembly GCA_021324615.1 of Terriglobia bacterium. Classification (GTDB taxonomy): domain Bacteria; phylum Acidobacteriota; class Terriglobia; order Bryobacterales; family Bryobacteraceae; genus Palsa-187. Next base: position 20,494 of record JAJPIT010000127.1, read on the forward strand.
CGCGTGGTGGTGCTGTTTGAGGGCCGGGCGATTTACTGCGGGCCGGTGAAGGATCTGGAGAAATCGCCGCACCCGCACATCCAGGAGTTTTTGGCCCTCGACCGGGTGTAGCGCGGCGCCGGAGTCTCCCCCCGCTTCGCGCCGCGTCCGCACGTGGGAGAATGGCGGTGAGGCAGGGAACTCCATGCGAACAGCCGTCCTTGTTTTTTTGGCCGCCACAGCCTTGCCGGCGCAGACGCCCACCATCGAGCAGTCGTTGAATCTGAAAACCGCCGCCTCGCCGCGCATTTCACCCGACGGGCGCTACATCGCTTATACGGTTTCGGAAACCAACTGGGACGAGAATGCCTTCTACACGCAGATCTGGATGGCCATGCCGGCCACCGGCGAGCGTTATCAATTGACGCATGCCAAGAAATCCTCCAGCGATCCGCGCTGGTCGCCGGACTCCAAGCGTCTGGCGTTTCTCTCCGATCGCGACGGCAGCCAGCAGATCTATGTCATCTCGCCCGGCGGCGGCGAGGCCGCCCAGCTTACGCATTTCGAAGGCGGCGTCACGGAATTCGAATGGTCGCCCGACGGGAAAAAGATCGCTTTCACCTCCGCCGGTCCGGAAACCAAAGCGCGCAAGGATCGCAAGGAAAAGTTCGGCGATTTCGAAATCGTCGGGGGGGATTACGCCATGGTTCATCTTTGGACAATCAACGCCGATGAGGAAAAACCCAAGCCGGAAGCGCTGACCTCGGGAGCCGAATTCAGCGTGGAAGGGTTTCAATGGTCGCCCGACTCCAAACGCGTCGCCTTTAGCGCCACGCGCGATCCGGATCTGTCAAGCGGCGACACCGCGGATATTTACGTCGTGCGCCTTTCCGACAAGTATGTGCGGAAGCTGGCCGATTCGCCCGAGCCGGACCGCAATCCGATCTGGTCGCCCGATGGACGCGAGATCGCCTATGAAACCGGCGGCGGATGGTACCGCAACGCGCACGTGGCGATCGTTTCGGCCGAAGGCGGCAAGCCGCGCATTGCCAGCGCGGGCTTCGATGAAAATCCGCGCCTGATTCGCTGGTCGGCAGACGGAATCTATTTTGAGGCCGCGCAGCGAACTTCAGCACATCTGTTCCGGCTGGATCCGGCGACGGGAGCCGTGGAGCGGATCAGCGCGCCGGAAGAACTGCAGCTCGGCGCGCCCAGCTTCAACGGCGAGGGTTCCCGGCTGGTCTTTACTTGCGCGTTTCCCAATAAATACCCGGAGATTTGCACGTCGCCAGTGGCGCCCTTTGCGCCCCATCCGGTCACCAGCATGAACGACCAGCTCAAGCCCTGGAAGCTGGCCACGCGTGAGCTGTTCGAGTGGAAATCCAAGGACGGTACGCCGATCGAAGGGATTCTGATCAAACCCGCCGATTTCGATCCCGCCAAAAAATATCCGCTGCTGGTGGTGATTCACGGCGGCCCGACGGGGACCGATCATCCCTCAATTACCGGCGACCGCACTTATCCGATCGAGTTGTTCGCCGCCAAAGGCGCGGTGATTTTGCGGCCCAACTATCGCGGATCGGCGGGCTACGGGGAAAAATTCCGGTCGCTCAATGTCCGCAATCTGGGCCTGGGCGACGCCGACGACGTGCTGAGCGGCGTTGACGCCCTGATCGCCAAGGGCTACATCGATGCCGATCGCATCGGCGCGATGGGCTGGAGCCAAGGCGGCTACATTTCCGCATTTCTGACGACGTACACGACGCGTTTCAAGGCCATCTCGGTGGGCGCGGGAATTTCGGATTGGATGACCTACTACGTCAACACCGACATTCATCCGTTCACCCGCAATTACTTGCAGGCGACGCCCTGGGACGATCCTGAAATTTACCGCAAAACGTCGCCGATTACGTACATAAATCGCGCGAAAACGCCCACTTTGATTCAACACGGCGAGCTGGATAAACGCGTGCCAATTCCCAACGGCTACGAGTTGTATCAGGGACTCAAGGACCGCGGCGTGCCGGTGAAGATGATTGTTTACAAAGGGTTCGGCCATGCCATCAACAAACCGAAGCAGCAGAGCGCGGTCATGGAACACAACTACGAATGGTTCAGCCGGTGGATCTGGGGCGAAACGGGTCCGGCGGCCGCGCCCGCGGCCAGCGCTTCTCCGGCGCCGCGGCAGTAAACGCACAACAGCGCGGTTGGGGAACCGCCGCGGTCATCTGGGGCGGAGCCATCCGGCGCCGATCTGGCCATGCAGATTTTCATCCGGCCGGGCCACGTCGCCGCCGCCGAACCACACGCGGATCGCATCCGGCGTCACTTCGACCGTGGGATCGCAAACCACTTCGCGGTCCCAGGCCTCGGATCCGGCAATCGGCGGAAAGGCCGGGTCGCGCTCCCATTGAACGCCGTCGCGGGACCGCGCCAGGCCGATTCGCCGCCGTTCCCCGCGGGCGCGTCCGGTGTAGAGCATCCAATACGATCCACCCGACGACCATACCGCCGGTTCGCCTAAGCCCATTTCATCGAATGCGCCGGGCGGGCCCGGCTCGAGAATCGGATTGGACCGCAGTTTTTCCCAAACGACGCCGTCGCGCGACCGCGCCAGGCCCAGGCGCTGCCGCCGCGCGCGATCGAGGCCGGTGTAGAACAGATAAAACCAGCCCCCGGCGCGAATCACATAGGGATCGCTCACGCCGCGCTCATCGAAACTGCCCACCGGACCCGGCGCGAGCACCGCATCGCCATGCCTGGTCCAGGAAACGCCGTCGCGGGATCGCGCCAGGGCGATGCGAAACGGATCGCCCGCTTCATACCAGTAGAGAATTTCATCGCCGGCGGCCAGCGCCGAGCCGTTTGCGGCGATATAACTTCCTTCCCATCCCGAAGGCGACAACACGCGTCCCCGCGTGCGCCAGTTTGTTCCAGTCGAAGAAGCAGCCAGCGCGGTGTGCCACGTCTTGCCGTCGAACTCGGAATAAAGATTCAGATATTCGCCGTGAAATTGCACCACGGAGGGATTGAGCACGTCGCTCATTGCGCCGCGTGCCAGAACCGGCGCGGGATCCGCCGACCAGGCGAAAGGCGCCTTCGGACCCGCCGCATCGGGCGCGGGCAGCGCGAAATCGGCGTACCGCCCGCAGCCGGCGAAGAGTAAAAACGCTGGAATCAGCCTTTTCAAACCGGAATCCGGATTTCGAGAGTCGCGCCCTGGCCCGGGCGGGAATCGATCTGCATCTCGCCATTGAGCATGCGCACGCGGCGTTTGATGCTCGCCGGACCGAGCCGCAGCAGTTCGAGCTCCTCGAGACTGAACGACCCGCTGAACGGGAAGCCGGCGCCGTTGTCTTCGGCGCGAATCTCGATTGTATGATCGCGCATGCCAAGCGACAAGGCCATGCGCGTGGCGCCGGAGTGTTTTTGGACGTTGTGCAGGGTCTCGCGGACGATTTGCAGCAGCTCGAGGGAAACTTCCGTCTCGGCGGGGTCGTGAATCTGGTTGTGGCTGGCGAAGCTTGTCTGGATGCCGGTGTCGCGCTGGAACTGGTCCACCATACGGCTGAGCGAAGCCGGCAGGCTCACGCCTTCATCCGGCGGGCGCATGCTGCGGACGAAGCTGCGCAGGTCGCTGACCTGGGTTTTGCACAGCTCCTGCAACTGGGTCAACTCCTGGCGCGCGGCTTCTATGTCGCGGCCGAGGAGTTTGCGAATGATCTCCAGCCGCATCTGGAAGCTGATGAAGCTTTGCAGCGGGCCGTCGTGGAAGTCGGCGGCGATGCGCTGGCGCTCGGCCTCGCGCGCGCCCTGGGCCTGGCTGCGGATGATCACGTTGTGGCGCAGGGTGTGCGACAATCTGCGGTCCAGATACCGCTTCAAAAGCGCCGCCGGAAGGGCTACGCCCGCGGCCCCCAGCGCCACCCACTCCAGGGCCATTTCGCCGCGCGGAGCGAATGAAAGCGCGAGGAGGACGGCCGCGCCGCCGGCCGCCAGCACGCGCTTGAGGTCGTGCAGAACCGCCGCGGAAGCGAGCAGGTATCCGCACAACAGGGTGGCTGGCCATCCGGCTCCCGGCCACGCGAGCCAGCCCGCCGCGATCAGCCAGTTCCAAAATCCGAAAAACAGGGCGTCGGCGATGAGGGCGACGCCGGCGCGAATCGCCGAATCAAATTTCGCTTCAAACAGCGCCCCAATGGCGTAAACCGCGTACGCCGCGAGCACCGCGAGAATCGAGGCGAAGCGCTCATCGGCGGCGCGCGCGTACCAGGCCAGACACAGCAACGCCAGCGCGACGCGTGCGATCCGCAGAGCCAGGCGGCCCCGGTAGGGAACCATATCCGTCAGCGCCGGTACAGGTACAGCCGATGGCTGCGTCCTTCGCCGTCGTCATCGATGTCCACGGTCTTGACGGGCTTCCAGGCGGAGAATTCAAAGTCGTGCGCGACCACGCGGGCGCCTTTCTTGAGCTGCCTTTCAAGCAGCGGCGTGACTTTATCGTTGGACATCGGCAGCAGGTAGACGGTGAGAAGATCGGCCGAGGAGTAATCCTGCTTTAGCAGGTCGCCGTGAATGATGCGCGCGGTTGACGACAGGCCGAGCGAACGGATTTTTTCCATGCTTTGCCGGTACAGCGAGTCGTCGAACTCGACGCCGGTCGCGTCGGCATGGAACTGCTGCGCGGCCATGATGACGATGCGGCCGTCGCCGGAGCCGAGGTCGAACATTTTCTCGCCGGCCTTCAGCTCGCCCAGATTGAGCATTTTTTCGACGATGATCCGCGGGGTCGGATAGTAGGGCGCGAGTTTTTCGATCTTCTCCTGGGCGAAGACAACACAGGCGCAAAGTAGAAATCGCAAGGGCCGCATTTATGACCTACTATAACGCCGCCGCACGAGGAAGATCGGCCAGACGCGGCCTTCCATCCTCATAATGTGCTAAACTCCCGACCGAGGGTCCTATGAAAAGAATCACTTTCCTGACCATGCTGGGCGCCGCCGCGCTTCTGGCGCAGCCGCCGCAGCAGCACACGCACTTGAAAGTCGGCGACATGGCTCCCGACTTCACACTTCCCGATCAAAACAACCATCCCGTGAAGCTTTCCGATTTTCGCGGCAAGAAGGCCGTGGTTTTAGCCTTCTTCCCGGCCGCGTTCACCGCCGGCTGAACGCGCGAACTTACCGCCTACCAGTCTGGTATCGGCAAATTTAAAGAGGTAGACACGCAGGTGCTGGCCATCAGTGGCGATTTCATAGCCACCCTCAATCACTGGTCAAAGGAGCTGAACGCCGACTTTCCGATGCTGTCCGATTACAAACGCGAGGTCATGAAACAGTATGGCGTTTTGGGCGAAAAATCATACTTGGCCAACCGGACCACGTTTGTGATCGATCAGGACGGAAAGATCGTGTCTATTGAAGAAGGCAACTCCGCGATCGACCCCACGGGGGCGGTCACGGCTTGTAGCCGATTGAAACATTAGGGGTTAGGAGTTTAACTCTTCGATCCCGAGAGCCCCGGCGGCCCCTGCCGGGGCTTTGTTTTTTTCGGACCATGCGAGCTACACCGCATGATCTGTTTTTGTTCGCTTTGGTGCGTTTTATACAAATACCACTTGACGGGAATGAGTCCCCGCTATATCCTTATCCCTAGTCATACTCCTAGTGCGGATAACGGGTTAGCTCGGAGGCGCTCAAACCCGCTGGTCAGTAAGTGTAAGGTCTTTGGACTTGTCGAGATAGCGTGGGCGTGTCAACGCTCGCGACTTTTTAAAGGATGCCGATCCTCTATGAGAATTGCACTTGGTTTGAGCCTGTTAGCCGGTTCCCTCACGCTTTCGGCGGGCACTATTTGTCCCGCCGGTTCGGGGGCAAACCCGTTTCCTTACTCGCCGGACCCGACCGGGACCGGTTGCAATGCGGTCATCACCATCGCCGCGAATGGATCCGTCAGTGTGGCGGTCACCGATTCGACGCCCTATGAATTCGGCGAGGATGTTCTTATCGGTGTCAAGAACAATTCGTCGACTCCGGTGAGTTCGATCGCCTTGAACGGCGGCTCAGGCGGATATATTTTCGATCTTGACGGCGACGGAATCTGCATATACACGTTCGTGGGAAGCAGCTACTGTTCCGCGAGCCAGCAGTCCGGGACCGATCCCCAGGATTACTATGGCCCGACGTCGACGTTTACGAACATTAACCAGACCACGCTCAATTCCGGGACGGTGAACTTCAATCCTCCGATCCCGCCGCATGGAGGCACGACGTATTTCAGTTTGGAGGGCGTTCCGTCGGCGAACCTTAGCGCGACGGTCACGGGCACCGGATCCAGCGTGAGCACCGCTCCCACGCTGGGCGAATGGGGTATGATTCTGCTGGGCGCGCTGCTGATCGGTTGCGCCGCTTTCCTTACGGGAAGAAAGGCGAATCAGACGGTCTGAAGCCGGCGTTTTCATGAGTCGTACGACGGCGAAGTTCCTGCTGGTCTTTATCTGTAGTTTTCTGGCCGGATTTGGATTGCTGATCACGCCCGCCGGCCGCCCGCTGATGGTGAAGTACTCGGCGGCCGTAGTGAGACTTTCGGCCGCGCTGATCTCCACCTTCGGGGGAACGGCCAAGGTCGATGGCGATCAGGGCGTGGTTTTGCTCCATCCAACGCATCAGTTGGGCGTGGCGATGATGGATGGATGCAACGGCATCAACGTGACGGTGCTGTTGTGCTCGGCGGTGCTGGCGTTTCCGGCCTCCTGGACCGCACGAGCCAAGGGCGTGTTGACCGGCATCCTTGCCATCCAATCCATCAATGTCGTAAGATTCATCAGCTTGTTTTACATCCTGCAATACAGCAAGCCGCTATTCGATTTCGCGCACCACTACTTGTGGGAGAGCCTGATTATGCTGGACGCGCTGGTGGTTTTCTGGCTATGGGCGCAGCGTGTTTTGCGGGCGCCCGCCGTCAAGAGTGCCGCGTAATCCGTATCTTCCGTTTCTGATTCGCGGATCGGCGGCCATGATCGCCATGCTGGCAATCTGGTGGCTGTGGTTGCGGCCGCCGTTGCTGTTTCTACTACGCGGCGTCGAGCCGTTCGCGTTGATGCTGGCCAATGGCGGCGAGGCTTCCATCACCGCCGGAGATTCGGGAGATTGGAATTTTCGCGTTCCCGTGGAAGACGTCCACCGGCAGGACGGCAAGCTGGTGAAGATTCACAGCGTCGAATTCACCATTCCCCTTGAAGATGTGACGCTTTTTACGTTTAGCTGGCCGGTGTTCTGGGCGGTGATGATCGCCGCGCCCGGTCTGAAGGCGAACTGGCGGGCGCTGCTGGCCGGCACCGCTCTGCTGGCGGTGATCGAGCCGGTTCTTCTGCTGATCTTTGTGCAAATCGACACGCGGGCGGTTCTGACGCAATGGCACCCCGAAAATAGAGCGGGACTGGCGGCGTGGCTGCGCGAGTACGGCACGTATTTGAACAACAACGTAATGCCGTTTTTGACGCCGATCGCGCTGGCGGTTGCGCTGCATCCACGCCTGCGTTCGCTGATCGCCGCTTCCAGGCCTGGCGAGCGCGCGAAAGCTGTTTCCACGGTATCGCGAAAAAGCCGCCGCTGAATCTAGCTACTTTCCGTCACAAAATGGTGGCTCCGACGTCGCGCCAAAATAAGTTTGAGTTGGTGTTAAAACATTCTTCCGGTCATAATTAGTGAGTAGGGCGAGAACAGGAATCAATGTGAGAATCAACGGAATCTCTTCGCCCCATGGTCTTGCCCGCTCCGCCGCACCCGGGCCGGATGAAGCTCAGCTTTACGCATGCCGGAGTGCCCACGCATCCAGCGCTTTGCCTGCGAACTCGCTTCCGTTATCGGTGGTGATCGACTCCGGCGCAGGGCGGCCCTGTTCCATCACGCGCTCCAGCTCAGCCACGACTTTGTTGCCCGTCATCGAACGCTCCGCTTCCAGCGCAATGCACTTGCGCGTGAACTGATCGATCACGCTCAGCACCCGAAAGTTCCGTCCGTCTTCGGTCCGCTCCTGAATGAAATCCATCGACCAGCGTTCGTTCGGACGTACTACGACGCTCAGCGGAACACGCGCACGGCTCGCCCGCTTCTTGCGCTGTTTGGTGCGCACCATCAAACCTTCCTCGCTGTAGATCCGATACACCCGCCTGGCATTGACCTTCCATCCTTCGCGCTTCAACAGCACCGTCAGCCTGCGATAGCCATACCGCACCCGCGTCGCGGCCAGCTCCTTCAGCCGCGAGCGCAACGCAACCTGCGGATCGCGACATGGCCGATACCGCAGTGTTCCTCTCGGCACTTTCATCAGCCCCGCCGCACGACGCTCGCTGACTCGGAACGAGTCGTGCACCCAATGCGCGGCTTCTCGCCGGCGGCGTGGCTTTATAGCTTTTTTGAGATCACCTCTTGCAGGATGTGTTTGTCCAGCGCCAAATCCGCCACCAGCCGTTTGAGCTTGTCGTTTTCCTCGCGGAGCTGACGCAACTCGCGCAACTCGCTCACGCCGATGCCGGAGTAGAACGTCGCCGTGCTAATGCCCATCCGCCGGCATATCTCCTTGGTCGTCTCCCCACCTTCCTGCGCAGTGATGGCCGCGACGATCTGTTCCTTGGTGTGTCCCTTTGGCATCTCAAGGTCCTCCTTTTAGACCTTAGCCGAAGCTTCCTTGCCGTGGATGTTTCCAGTTTCAACTGGTACAGTTTTTGGGTTTTGGGTCAGCATGTCGCGGAAGGGAAATCCTGAGGACAACGCGGCGTGCGAGTCGTTCATCCAAACGCTGAAGTACGAGGAGGTCCTGCGCAACGAGTACCGGGACTTGGCTGAAGCGCGCGCCTCCATTGGCGAGTTCCTGGGTGTTCTTTTGGGTGCCAGCTTGCGGCGAACTGCCGCCTTCCGTTGGTCGGCCCAGAGCATTCGCACAAGGGCGCGACCGAGATTGCGCCCTGCTCATCGTCCGCGATGAGTCGCACCGGCTATCCCTTGGCGGGTTGCTCCAGGAGCAGAGCTTACCTTCGTTTCGCCGAGTGTATCCAGCATGCTAGGAAAAGGTCTTGCCGGTCGAGGAATTTTCAGCGAACGGCGAACTGCGTCTTAACTGTTTGTCTCAGCCGAGGGGGCAAGCGCAATTCTCTAACCCTCTCATCACGAGGCGTGGCACGCCCTTCTAATGACAGGGCCAAGCATGGCCAAGACGAACCCTGGACAAGCTCGCCTAAATGTTGTATTCATCTAACGCTGGAGGATTCACGATGCGCCTTCGATATACCGCCTTCACGCTGCTGCTGGCATCCGCCGCCTGGGCGCAAACCTTTCGCGGCGGCTTGAACGGATCGGTGACGGACACGACCGGCGCGGCGATTCCGCAAGCCACTGTACGCCTGGATAACGCGGCGACCGGCTTCTCCCGCACCACTTTCACCACCAGCGCGGGCGAGTACAGTTTCCCCGATCTTCCCACCGGCATCTACACGCTCACGGCCTCGGCCGGCGGATTTGAAACCAAGAAAGTCGAGAACATCGAAATCGCGGTTACCAAAACCACCGCCATCAACGTGCAGTTGGGTGTCGCGCAGCAGCAGCAGACGGTGGAGGTTTCGGCAGCCGCGGCGAACCTGGACACCACCACCAGCGATCTTTCCGCGGTGGTGAACGACAAAACGGTGCAGGATCTGCCGATCAACGGGCGGGATTTCCGGCAGATGATCAAGCTGGCGCCCGGAGTGACCTCGTCGGCCACCACGCCTTCGGTCAACGGAACGCGCTTCTCGTCGAACAACTACCAGGTGGACGGCGCCGACAACAACGACGTGATGTATGGTTATACCTCGCAGAACCAACCTGGTGTGGCGGGGATTCCCGGCGGGCTGCTTCCGGTGGACGCTATCGATCAGTTTTCGGTGGAGACCAATGCCGGGGCCGACGTCGGCCGGAACGCGGGATCAAACGTCAATATGGTGATCAAGTCCGGCACCAATGATTTTCACGGCACCGTGTATTTTTTCAACCGCAATGAGGATTTGGCGGCGCCTTCGCCGCTGTTGCCGCCGGGCAGCCGCCCGCAGGAGATCCGGAACAACCAGCCGGGATTTTCCTTGGGCGGTCCGATCCGGAGAAACAAACTATTCTTTTTCCTGGCCGGGGAGATTCAGCTCGCCATCGCCGGCGAATCGATTTCGGACACATCGCCGTCGGCTGCCTGGGTCGCCGCGGGCGAGGCGGAACTGGCCAAGTACAACGTCCCCGTAAATCCGGTGTCGCTGAATTTGCTAAGCATCTGGCCCGCCGCCAGCCGCACTGGCCCGGCGACGCCGAACAATTACCTGGCCAACGCCCTGGATACGTATAACAGTTTTAACGGTCTGGGCAAGATCGATTATCGCTTCAACGAGAAGCACTCTCTTTCGGTTCACTATTTCGGAACCGGCGGCACGCAAGTCGCCGATGTCGGTTCCCATTACAAGGATTTCTTCCAGACCGCGCCCATGCACGTGCATAACATCTCCGTCGTGGAGAACGCGATCCTGTCTCCGCGGCTGCTCAACCAAGTCACCCTCGCCACGAATTACTTCATGCAGACCTTTCAGGACAACAATCTCGCCTTTAACGCCGCCGCGCTGGGGCTCAACACCGGATCGAATATCATCGGCGCTCCGACCATCACCATCTCCGGCTTCGACTACGTCGGCGCCACCCAGCCCGCCGGTCGCACCGACACGACCGGCCACGTCACCGACAATCTCTCCTACAGCATCGGCAAGCATCAGTTCAAAATTGGCGGCGAATACCGCCGGGCGCAGCTCGATGTGGCGTACTTCAACAACGCCCGCGGCACTTTCACCTTCGACGGGTCGCGCGGACCGTGGGCTAACGATCCGGCCGCCTCGGCCGACCTGCAGTCGATCTCCGACTTTCTGGCCGGCATGCCCAGCAACGCCAGCGGCGCCACCATCCAGCGCGGATTGCCGGAACCGGTTTGGCAGCAGAACACCGCCGATTGGTGGGTGCAAGATAACTATCAGGTGCTGCCGCAGCTCAACATCAATTTTGGCGTCCGCTATGACTACATCGGAGTGCTTCACGACAGCGCCAACAACCTTGCGAACTTCATTCCGGGCCAGGGATTTGTCACAGGCCAGCTCTATCAGAGGAATCCCTACGATTTCGCGCCACGTTTCGGTTTTGCCTATGCGCCGAAATGGGTTTCCCGGCTGGTCATCCGCGGCGGCGTGGGGCTGTTCTATGACGTGACGCCGGTCGCCGCGGTGGCTTTCACGGGGTCGTCAAACGGCGCCGCAAACGGCATCGCGTACAACCCCGGCGGCCCCAATCCGGTGTATACACTCTCGGCGCAAAACGTGGTCTTCCAGCCGGACGTGCCTGTATTCGGAAACACAGTCGCCAAGCCGCCGTTCGGCGCGGCGTCCGTGAATCCGCAATTTAAGACGCCCTATACGCTGAACTACGATTTGAATGTCCAGGTGAAACTCACCAACTCGACCCTGTTGCAGACCGGATATGTGGGAAACGTAAGCCGGCACCTGGAAACGCTCCTGGACATCAACCAGCCGATCAACGGCGTTCGGCCGCTGGCCACGGAATATCCGGCGCTGGCGGCCATCAATCAGTTGAACACCAACGGCAATTCGAACTACAACTCGCTTCAGACGTCGCTTCACCAGCAGCTTTCCCGGGGATTCACCGCCAACGTCAACTACACCTGGAGCCACGCCATCGACGACGATTCCAGCTACACCACGCCGATGAACAGCTACAATCTGGCGCTGGACAAAGGCAACAGCACCTTCGATGACCGTCACATCCTGACCGGCTTCTTCAGTTACGACGCGCCGCAACTGGCGCATTTCGCTCCGCGCCTGACCAAGGGCTGGGTGCTCAATGCGCTCATGACCTTCACCTCGGGATTGCCGATCAACGTTACCACCGGCAGAAACACCGATGGGACGGGCGAAAATAAGGATCGCGCGAATCTGGTCGGCGGCGTCGATCCGTACGCCGGCTTCGCCCCCCTCCCCGGAACCAGAGCCCGTCTCTATTTGAACAGGGCTGCATTCGCCGTGCCCGCCAACGGCACGTACGGCAACCTCGGCCGCGACGCGCTTTACGGTCCTCGTTTCGGTTCTATCGATTTCTCGATCTTCAAACGGACGCCCATCACCGAACGCATCAACACCGAGCTTCGCGCCGAGATTCTGAACCTCTTCAATGAGGTCAACTGGCGTGCTCCCAGCACTTCGTTATCCAGCGGTACGTTTGGGGAGGTCGTTCAGACGCGCTGTACGGCGCTTCCGCTCCCGGGCTGGGCTTTGGCGAGCCGCGTAACGTGCAACTGGCCCTGAAAATCATCTTCTGATGGAGAACTTCAAGGGGCCGCTTACCAGCCCTTACTCCAGGCTTACGGCGGCGCCCCCCTCCTTCACGCACCAGGTTCAGGACCGGCGCCCGATGGCCAGGCTCGGGCGATCCGCCGGCGCAAATTTTTTGAACGCTGCGGGTTTGCGCCACGTTGTTATAGTGAGGTATAGATGGCCCTCACCCCAGGTACTCTCAAAGGCAATGAGGCGTTCGACGAGTCCGTGCTGGTGGCGCGCGCCAAGGCCGGCGATGCGGCCGCGTTTACGGAGCTGGTGAACCATTACGAGCGCAAGATCTATCGGCTGGCCAAACACATCACCCAGAACGACGAGGATGCCGAGGACGTGCTCCAGGAAACGTTCCTCAAAGCCTATGAGCACCTGGAGGGATTTCAGGGAAATTCCAAATTTTACACCTGGATCGTTCGTATTGCGGTGAACGAGGCGCTCATGAAGCTGCGGAAGCGCCGCGGCGACCGTACGGTTCCACTGGATCAACCCGTGGACACAGGCGAAGAAATGGTGGCAAGAGAGATCGCGGTTTGGGAAGATAACCCGGAAGAGCGTTATTCCCGGGAAGAAATGCAGGACATTCTGGACCGCGCCGTGCAAGGGCTAAAACCTGATTTCCGCACCGTTTTCATCCTTCGTGACATCGAAGAATTGAGTACCGAAGAGACAGCGGAAGCTCTCGGGATCTCAGTTCCGGCAGTGAAAAGCAGACTGTTAAGGGCCCGCTTGGCGCTGCGGGAGAAGTTAACCCGCCAGTTCAAGCGGAAAGGGGAAGACGTCTTTGCTCACTTGTAAGCAGTTCCTTCAGGAACTCAACGATTATTTGGATCCCGCGACCGATCCGGATCTGA
>JAJPIT010000070.1 GCA_021324615.1 Terriglobia bacterium
ATTCCGAAACAGATCTGAACCAGAACCGCGGTCATTAAAGCGATCGCGGCGCGGCGCAGCGGCTTCGATGCGGAGAAGTTTTGCAGAAGGATGGCGGAGATGACGATCGTCAGCAGCGCCACGGCCATCGCTCCCAGCATGTGCGGCATGATGCCGGTGATCTGGTGGCGGTAGAGCGCGCCCATGACGATCTGCGTGAACACGGCGGGAGGCGCCCACAACGAGGCGGGACGCAGCGCGGCGAACGCGCCGGCGGGGATCGGATCCTTCGCTTTGGCCGGCGCGCCGATCAGCGCGAAGGCGATGGCGGCGGTGAACAGGTGCGCCAGCGCCGCATGCGCCACGGCGGCCGCGGGCGAAAGCGGAAAATTCCAGCCAATCGCCGCGCCGCCGAAGAGCGCGAGCAGCGCGGCCGATAACGCGGCGCGCGAGCGCCCCCGGATGAGCGAGGCCGTTACCAGCGCGATCGCCGCGATCGCAATGGCGCGGTGCGCGTCCGGGCGCGGCGGCGTCTGCCCGGGCTGTAACGACACGCCGATGCTGGTGAGCAGCGCCCCGGAAACGATCGCGGCGAGGCCGAAGATCGCGGCGGCGGCGGCAATTCGGCGGGCTCGCACTCAAATCACCTCGAAGTTGGCCATCATGCTCATGTCTTCGTGTTCCAGGTTGTGGCAATGGAAAACGTAGCGGCCGCGGTAACCGGAGAATCTGGCGAGAATCGTTGCGCCCTGGCCGGGGCCCAGATCAATCGTGTCTTTCCAGCCCGAATCGTAAGGACCGGGCCGTCCGTCGTGCGCCAGAACGCGGAAATGGACCAGATGAAGATGCAGCGGATGAGAGAAATCGGATTGAATGCGCCAGATTTCCGTTGAATCGAGGCGCGGGCGCGCGTCCATGCGCGCCGGATCGAAGGGCAGGCCGTTGATGGTCCAGCCATTCATCATGCCGCGCGGATGAAAACGAACGAAGGTGAAATCGAAGTCGCGCACTTGCGACGGCTTGCCGGCGATTGCCGGTTCGGCGCTCAGCCGGGCGGGAATGGCGGTATCGTCGCGCTGATTTTCGGTGATGTCGAAACGCAGGATCTGGCTCGCCGGCCCGGATGCGGCCAGGTTGACCAGCTTCACCGACGATCCGGCGGCAAATTTCGAAAAATCGATGATGACGTCAAAGCGCTCGGCCGGGGCGATTCGAATGGTCTGATGGGCGACCGGCGCGGGAAGCAGGCCGCCGTCGCTGCCGATCTGGATGAACGGCGCGGCGGTTCGCGGGGCGGGATCGAGCGCGAGCTCGTAGCGGCGCGCATTGGAGGCGTTCAGAATCCGGAAGCGATACTTCACGTTGGCCACGTCGAGGCGCGGCCAGGGGGCGCCGTTCACCAGAATGACGTCGCCCAGCACGCCGCCCATGTACTGGGGAAGAAACGCCGGCGCCTGGCGCAGTTCCGGATCGCGCGCCGGATATTGCAAGGAGCCGTCGGAGGCGAAGGAGCGGTCGCAGATCATCAGCGGAATTTCGCGGCCGCCGCGCGGCAGCGGCAGGCGGTCCTCCTCCGGATCGCGCAGCAGATAGAATCCCGCCAGCCCGCGCCAGACCTGAGGCGCGGTGAAGTCCATGCGGTGGTCGTGATACCAGAGCGTCGCGGCGGGCTGATCGTTCGCGTAGACGTACTCGCGCTCGGCCATGGCGACGCGCGCCAGCGGATCATGCAGATGCAGCGGCGCGAAGCCGGCGGCGGGAAGAATCAGATCGGTGGGATAGCCGTCGCTTTCCGGGGCCGTGCGGCCGCCGTGCAGATGAGTGACGATCGGCACCGGAAGTTGATTGCGCAGGCGGAGCGAAACGCGCCGGCCGCGCCGCGCCTCAATGGTCGGGCCGGGAAAAACTCCATCGTAGCCCCAAATCTCCGTCGTCAGGCCCGGCAGGATCCGCGCCGGCGCGGGCCGGACCGCGAAATCGTAATAGTCCGTTCCGGCGTCGCTTCGGACCGGCTGCGCCACGGGCGGGCGGGGCAGCGGAACTTCGAATCGCGGCGGAAGCGGCGCGGCGCTGGCCAGCAGCCGCGCTTCGGGACGCGGTCGAAGGCAGCTTGTTGCGCCGGCCGGAATCGCCAGCGCGCCGATCCGCAGAAGATCCCGCCGAGTCACGGCGCGCGCCTCAGACGGAAAACCGAAATGGTCTGCAGCAGCACGGCGCCGAAGATTACCACGCCCAGAGGAACGTGAACGCGCAGAAACCGCGCGTATCCGGTGCCGGCTTGAAGAATTTCCGCCAGAAGGATGAAAATGCTGCCGATCAGCATCCACCAGGAAACAATTTGCGGCCGCATCGCGGCAACTACGGCGGCGATTTGAAGAAGGCCCAGCGCGAGAATGGCCCAGGCGGTCCATTCGTGAAACTTGACCACGCCGTCGGTGCCGGAAAGAAACTCCCCGGCAAACGATGGCTGGGCGAGCAGCGCGGCGCAATGCACGATCAGCACCAGCCGAAGCAGCGGTAGCGCGAAATGCGCGGCCGGGCCTGAAGTTGTCCGTTTTGCGATCGATCCCGCGGCGGCGCCGGCTTCCATTTCGAGCACCTGAATCTCTATCATGGGCGATTTTGAGGAGGAAAATGCAAGCCCCGCGCGAATTCGTTGCATCGCCGGGCGAATAATGATAATCTCTATAGACATATAGAGTATGACCGCATCCGATGCGCTAACGGATTTGCAAGTCATTGAACAGGAATATGATAGAACTGTTCGCCAGGACATCGAGCTGTTCCGCAGCCAAGCCGAGGCGTTCCTTGCCGGGCAGCTTACCGAGGATCAGTTCCGAGCCTGCCGGCTGCGGCGTGGGATTTACGGGCAGCGCCAGCCGGGGGTCCACATGGTGCGGACGAAGGTCCCCGGCGGGAGGCTGACTTCGCGGCAGATCCGGCAACTGGCGTTTATCGCCGACGAGTTCGGCGGCGGCAAGGGGCATCTGACCACGCGGCAGAACATGCAGTTCCATTTCGTTCCGCTGCGGAGGGTGCCGGATCTGCTGCACGCGCTGGCCGATGTGCGGCTTACAACGCGCGAGGCCTGCTACAACACGGTGCGGAATGTAACCGCCTGCCCGCTGGCGGGCTTGCATCCGGAGGAGGTGTTCGATGTGCAGCCGTACGCGCGGCGGCTGGCGTTTGCATTTCTGCACAAGGAGTTAACCGACAGCCTGCCGAGGAAGTTCAAAGTCGCGTTTTCGGGGTGCCCGGAAGACTGCATGGCGACCGCGATTAACGATGTCGGTCTGCGGGCGGTGATTCGGGACGGCGTTCGCGGATTCCGCATGACGATTGCCGGCGGATTGGGTCCGCTGCCGACCGAGGCGCGGCTGTTGCACGAATTCGTTCCGGCCGAAGACGTGGTGCGGCGCGTGGAAGCCGTGATTCGTGTCTTCAACCGCCATGGAAATCGCAACAATAAGAACAAAGCGCGGCTGAAATTTGTACTGCGCGAGCGCGGATTCGACTGGCTTCGCGACGCGATCGCGGAAGAGTACGCCAATATTCTGAGGGATGGCGGCATTTCCATGCCGGACGAGGTCCCCGATGGATTTGGTGGTTTTCAAGCGGAGGAACCACCACTGGGCACGGGGCGGGAACTCGCTGTGTTCGAACCGGCGCCGGCCGGATTTCGCCAATGGCGCGAGACCAACGTCCGGCCGCAGAAGCAGGCCGGCTATTCGATCGTCACCGTCCGGGTTGATCAGGGAAATCTGACCGGGGATCAGATGCGCGGATTAGCGGATCTGGCCGATCGGGCGGGCGACGGCAAGCTGCGTTTCACGATGAATCAGAACGTGATTCTGGCGTATGTTCCGGAAGCGGCTTTGAACCGCGTCTACGGCAGTTTGGGCGAGCTTGGGCTGAACGGCGCGCGCGCCAACGAGATCAGCGACGTGACTACCTGTCCCGGCGCGTATAGCTGCAACCTGGCGCTGACCAAGGCCATGGGATTGGGCGCGGAGATCGCCCGGGTGGTTCGCGAAAATCCCGATCCGCGGGTGCGGGCGTTGAAGATCAACGTGAGCGGGTGCCCGAACTCCTGCGGCCAGCACTGGATCGGAGATATCGGATTCTACGGCAACGCGCGCAAGATCGGGGGCAGGGAAGTGCCGTATTATCTGATGCTTTTAGGCGGATCGCAGCACGAATTCGGCCTGGCGGTCCAGAGCCTTCCCGCGCGCCTTGTTCCGGTTGCGGTGCTGCGGGTTCTCGATCATTTCACGGCGAATCACCAACCTGGCGAGTCCTTTCGCGAGTACGTTTTACGGCACAAAGTTGAGACTTTTCGGGCGCTTACGGCGGATCTGGCGAAGCCGGCCGAACTGGCCCCGGAGATGTACCGGGATTGGGGCGATGAGGTGGACTTTTCGCTTCAGTTGGGACGCGGCGAGTGCGCCGCCTAGCGGCTGTTGGCTGGTGGAGGGCGGGAGCGAACCGCCCTCCGGTTTCAGCTTCGTTTGGAGCTGCGCGCCGAGACGGTGCGAATGGGTTCGACCGAGGCGCCGCTGGCGGCGGCCATAGCCGGGATGGTCACGGAGGTGTCCACCAGGCGCGCCATATCCTGGACCGGCAGTCCCTCGGCTTCCTTGGCGAAGCATAACGTTCGTTTGCTGTCGTCGAAGTCGACCCGGATCCAGTCGCCGCCGCGCACCTGATCGGTGGCGATCAGGTTGGACATGGGCTGCACCAGCAGGCGCTCGATGGCGCGCTTCAGGTGGCGGGCGCCGTATTTCATATCGGTGCCTTCCTGGAGCAGAAAATCCTTGCTGGCCTCGGATAGCGTGAAGACGAAGGCGCGTTCGGGGGAGGTGTTGAAGATCCGCTGCTGGACCAGATTGAGCTCGATATCGAGAATTTTTTTGAGCTGTTCGGTGCCCAGCGGCTGGAAGGTGACGATCTTGTCGAGGCGGTTCATGAACTCGGGCGTGAACTTCTTCCGCGCCGCTTCAATGCCGCTGCGGGCAAGTTTTCCGGTAGTTTTTTCATCGCACACGCCGGTGGCGCTCTTTTCGCGGGCTTCCTGAACGTTGAAGCCGAGCCGCGGCGACATGATGCTGCTCATCTCCGCCGCGCCGAGGTTGCTGGTCATGAAGATCATGGCCCGCGAGAAGTCCACTTTGCGGTTGTCGCCCAAAGTGAGGGTGGCTTTGTCCAGGATTCCCAGCAACAGGTTCCACAGCGCGTCGGAAGCTTTTTCGATTTCGTCGAACAGCACGAAGCTGAGCTTGACGGTTTCGGTGTGGTACTGGTTCAAGACCTCCTGGGAAAGCAGCGGATGGGTCTCGCGATGTCCCAGATATCCGGGAGGCGAGCCGATGAGCTTGGCGATCTCGTGGCTGTGCTGGAACTCGGCGCAGTCGATCTTGATGACGGCGCGGGGATTCTTCAGCAAAGCCTCCGCAGTCGCTTCGACAATGCGGGTTTTTCCGGAGCCGGTCGGGCCAAGGAACAGGAAATTCCCGATGGGACGGCCGGGAGCACTCATTCCCGTCAGGTGCATCTGATAAATGTTGACGATCTGCTCGATCGCTTCATCCTGGCCGACAATCATGCGGCGCAGGCTCGCCTCCAGCGACATGGCGTCGCGTCCGGTCCTTGAAGGATCCAACGGGATGTTAAGCCGTACCATTTTCTCTACCGCCTTTCTAACTTTCGCGCCTCTCAAACTCGTTCCCGCGCTTACCCATCTGCCGGCTGACTGCCTTTCAGCCGGCTTCCACAAACTCTCAGGCAACCCAATTGCCATTTTTTTAGATGCCCTCCGAACCTGACGGATTCGCCTGCAACATTTATCTTTTCGGCTGAGACGGCCGAACCTCTACCCGGCTGATCAGGGTTCTTTTTGGCATGGAGATCAGCATCCGGACGATTTCGGCGATGTCCTCGGGCTGGATCATCCATTCGTCGCCGGCGCCGGGCGCGTGCCCGCCGAATCCGGTGGCGACGCTGCCGGGCATGATGTAACTGACGCGGACATTATGGTAACGCTCATCGAGCATCATGGCTTCGCTGAAACCGTTCATAGCGAACTTCGAGGCGTTGTAAGCCGCGCCGCCGGCGAACGGATTTTTTCCCGCCAGGCTACTAATGTTGACGATGTAGCCCCCGCGCGAGGTTCCCGAAGTGAAACGGGCAAGCGCCTCGCGGGAGCAATAGAAGGCGCCGTCGAGGTTGGTTTGAATGACGCGGAGCCAGTCCTCGACCGAGAGCTGGGAAACCGGCGCGAAGACTCCCACGCCTGCGTTATTGACCAGGATGTCGAGGGGGCCGAAGGTGCGGTCGGCGAATTCGAACAAAGCCCGAACCTGGTCATAGTTGCTAACATCGGCGGCTTTTCCGGCGACTTTACCGCCGGTTTCCGCGGCGAGCTCGGAAACGGCGCGATCGACGGCGCTCTGGTCGCGCCCGCAGAGCACGACGCGGGCCTTGCCGGTTAAAAACATTTTGGCGATGGCGCGTCCGATGCCGCGCGTGCCGCCGGTGATCAAAGCGGTTTGATTTTCAAGGCTCATAGTAGTAGCGTAAGCCGGGCCGCGGGCGGCAGAGCGGGCCGGTGAGGGCGCCGGATCCGTATGCCACAATCAAAGTGACGGCATGGAGACCAGTATTTTGTGGCTGCGCGCCGCCGCGGGGCTGTACGGGCTGGGGTTGCTGCATTCGATGCTGGCGCTGGTCTGGCGCAGCCAGAGGCTGTATCCGGCGGCGCTGGCAGCGTTTCGAGTCGCGGTGGTGCTGCATGGCGTGGCGCTGGTGGAGGCGTCGCTTGCCTACGGGAGGTTGCCGCTGGACAGTTCCTTTGCGACGCTAAACGTGGGAGCGTTCCTGGTGGCCCTGGTGTTTCTGCTGGTCGAGTGGCGTTACCATTTCGCCGGCACGGCCGTGGCGCTGTTCCCGCTGGTGTTTCTGATGTCGCTGGCGGCTTCCCTGAGGGAACCGGCGGCGTCCTGGCCCGGTCTGGGCGTGCGCGGAGCGC
Source organism: Terriglobia bacterium (assembly GCA_021324615.1). Lineage (GTDB taxonomy): Bacteria > Acidobacteriota > Terriglobia > Bryobacterales > Bryobacteraceae > Palsa-187. The sequence goes on from JAJPIT010000070.1 coordinate 7,004, forward strand.
TGCTGGTTCTGCACATCGTTCTGGTGCTGGCCGGATTCGCGGCGCTGCTGCTGACCGCGGTGGCTTCCATTTTCTACCTGATGCAGGAGCGGCGGCTGAAACAGAAGCGGACGGGGACGCTGCTTGAAAAACTGCCTCCGCTGGCGACGCTCGATGACCTGATCTCGGTCTCCATGGGGCTTGGATTCGTGCTGCTGACGCTCGGAGTTATTTTCGCGGTGACGTGGGCGTGGATCGAGTTTCAGACGCGCTGGCTGTCGTATGCGAGCGTGCAATTTTCGCTGTTCACCTGGCTGCTGTGCCTGGTGATGATCTTTTTGCGGACCACGGCTGGATGGCGGGGGCGCAAGGCCGCGGTGATGGCGCTGGCGGTGCTGGGCTGCGCGGCGCTGACCTGGGCGGCGCAGAACGGGTTGCGGTCGGCGCTGGAACGATGAAACTGCTGGTGACGGGTCTCAACCACCGGACGGCGCCGGTGGAGGTGCGCGAAAGGCTGGCGTTTGAGGAGCGCGCGCTGCCGCAGGCACTGGGGAGTCTGAAGCAGAAGCCGGGAGTGCTTGAAGGGATGATCCTTTCGACGTGCAACCGCGTGGAGATCACGGTCACCGCCGAGGAGCAGGCCGACGCCGAAGGCGCGGTCGAATATTTTCTGGCCGAGTCGCGCGCGGTGGACCGCGACTGGCTTTCTCCCTACCTCTATAAGCACGATGGTCCGGACGCAGTGCGGCATCTGTTCCGCGTCGCTTCCAGCCTGGATTCGATGATCGTCGGCGAGCCGCAGATCCTGGGGCAACTGAAGGCGGCCTACGCCCGCGCCAAGGAGTGCGGGGCGATCAGCGGATTTCTGGATCTGATCCTGACGCGGGCGTTCAACGTGGCCAAGCGGGTGCGCTCGGAGACCGACATCGGATCGAGCGCGGTTTCGGTAAGCTACGCCGCAGTCGAGCTGGCCAAGGAGATTTTCGGATCGCTGGCGGGCAAGCGGGTGCTGGTGGCCGGGGCGGGGAAGATGGCGGCTTCGGCGGCGCGGCATCTGCGGCGCGCGGGAGTTTCCGAAATCCTGGTGACGAACCGCACGCGCGAGCGGGCCGCGGCGATGGCCGGCGAGTTTCAGGGCGTGGTGCTCGATTATGAGCAGTTCGCGGCGGTGCTGCCCGAGGTGGACATCGTGCTCGCCTCCAGCGGGGCGCCGCATTTCATTCTCACCCAGGAGCAGATGCGCGGGGTCATGTCGCGGCGGCGCAACCGTCCCATGTTCGTGATCGACATCGCCGTCCCGCGCAACATCGAGCCGTCGGTGAACGAGCTTGAAAGCGTGTTTTTATACGACATCGACGATCTGGATAAAGTGGTCCAGACAAATCTTCAGGGCCGCATCGACGTGGCGGCGGAGGCGGAAGAGATCATTCGCGAGGAAGTCGAGCGCACGATGCTGCGCCTGAAGACGCGCGAGGTGACGCCCACCATCATCAGTTTGCAGGAGCAGCTAGCGGCGCTGGCGGCGGCCGAGATCGAACGCCAGCGGGGCCGGCTGGGCGAGCTTACGCCGCAGCAGGAGGAAGCGGTGCAGGCCATCGCGCGCGGGATCGTGAACAAAGTCGCGCACGGGCCGATCAGCGAACTGCGCCGGCAGGCGGCCGATGCGGGCGGGATCCATCTGGCCGGCGTCATCCGGCGGTTGTTCCGATTGGGGGACGTCTGAGTGCGGATTCGATGATGATGATGACCATTGGTTCGCGCGGTTCGGCCCTGGCGCTGTGGCAGGCCCGGCATATCGCTTCGCACCTGGCCGCGATGGGCGTGGAGAGCCGCATCGAGATCATCAAGACCAGCGGCGACAGGATCACCGGCGTCCCGCTGGCCAAGGCCGGCGGAAAAGGCTTGTTCACCAAGGAGATTGAAGAGGCGCTGCTGGCCGGATCGATCGATGCGGCGGTGCACAGCTTAAAGGATGTTCCCTCGGAGCTGCCCGAGGGCTTGACGCTGGCGGCGATTCCGGAGCGCGAGGACCCGCGCGACGCGCTGTGCGGCAAGCCGCTGGCAGAGGGAGCGCGCGTGGGAACCAGCTCGCTGCGGCGCGCCGCGCAGCTTCACGCGATGGGGCGCGGGTTAAAGGTCGAAATGCTGCGCGGAAACGTCGATACGCGCCTGCGCAAGCTGGAGGAGGGCCATTACGATTCGATCGTGCTGGCGGCGGCGGGCTTGCGCCGGCTGGGATGGACTGAGCGGATTACGGAGATGCTGCCGGTGGAGTTGATGTGCCCGGCGGCGGGGCAGGGCGCGCTGGCCATCGAAACGCGGAGCGATGGCGGAGCGGCGCAGCGCATCATTGGGAAGCTGGATCACGCCGCGTCGCGAATCGCGGTGACGGCGGAGCGGGCGCTGCTGCGGACGCTGGGCGGCGGCTGCCAGGTGCCGGTCGGCGCGTATGCGCGGGTGGATGGGCGCCGGATTCACCTGCGCGCGATTGTCGCTTCCCCCGACGGATCGAAGATGATTCGCGGCGAGACGTCGGGCGAGGACGCGGAGCAGGCCGGGGCGGCGCTGGCGCGGGATCTGCTTGCCCGCGGCGCGGAAAAAATCCTGAATGAGGTGTACGCCGCGTGAACCGCCGGGGTCGGGGCGGCGGAGCCGCGATCCGGAAGCCATGAAAGTTTATCTGGTGGGCGCGGGTCCCGGAGATCCCGGGCTAATCACGGTGAAAGGCCGCAGGATTCTGGAGCGCGCCGATTCGATTCTTTACGATCATCTGGCAAGCGAGCGGCTGCTCGATCTGGCGCCGCCGGATGCCGAGCGTGTTTACGTTGGAAAGAAACGATCGGCTCACGAATTTTCCCAGGAAGAAATTTCGGCGATGCTGGTGGAGCGGGCGCGCGCGGGCAAAACGGTGGTGCGGCTGAAGGGCGGCGATCCGTTCATTTTCGGGCGGGGCGGGGAAGAGATGGAAGCGCTCGCCGCCGCGGGGATTCCTTTCGAGATCGTTCCGGGCGTGACCACGCCGCTGGGACTGGCCGCCTACACCGGCGTTCCGCTGACGCATCGCGAGCACACCTCGGCGGTGACGTTCGTCACCGGGCACGACGTGGGGGCGATCGACTGGTCGCGGGTGGGGGCGGCGGAGACGATCGTGTTGTTCATGGGGCTGGTGAATTTTCCGGCGATCGCGCAGGAGCTGATCCGGCACGGACGGTCGCCCGAAACGCCGGCCATGGCGGTGCGCTGGGCGACGCGGCCGGATCAGCAGACCATCGCCGGGACGCTTGAGGATCTGGCTTCGCGGATCGCCGATGCGGGAATGAAGCCTCCGGCGACGATCGTGATCGGCGAGGTGGTGGCCCTGCGCGAGCGGTTCAACTGGTATGAAAAGCTGCCGCTGTTCGGAAAGAAAATCGTGGTCACGCGCGACCGGCGGCAGGCGGCGGAATTGGCCGAGCCGATTGAGGCGCTGGGCGGCGAGGCGCTGCTGCTGCCGGTGATCGAGATTCGCGCTCCGGCGGATCCGGGCCCACTCGACCGGGCGATCGGGAATCTCGCCTCCTACGACTGGCTGATCTTCACCAGCGCCAACGGGGTCCGCTTCTTTCTGGAGCGGTTGGACCGTTCCCCGGTGGATCTCCGGGCGCTGAAGGCCAGGATTTGCGCGATTGGCCCGGCCACGCGGGCGGCGGTCGAGGCGCTGCATCTGAAAGTCGACAAGATGCCCGAGGAGTACGTGGCGGAGAGCCTGATCCGGGCGTTTGAGGGGGAAGATCTCTGCGGGCGAAAGATTCTGCTGCCGCGCGCGGCGGTGGCCCGGGACGTGGTGCCGGTGGAGCTGAAACGCCGCGGGGCCAGGGTGGATGTGGTTGAGGCCTATCGAACCGGCATTCCGGATGATGCGGAGCGGCGCGCGCGGGAGGTCCTGGCCCGGCGGCCGGACTGGATCGCGTTCACCAGTTCCTCCACGGTCGCCCATTTTTTAGCGGTGGCAGGAAAAGAGGCGCTGGCGGGCGTGAAGATCGCCTCCATCGGGCCGGTGACGTCGGCGACGGCGCGGGAAAACGGGCTGGAGGTGACGGCGGAGGCCCGCCCGCACACGGTGGAAGGAATCGTCCGCGCGCTGGCGGCCGCCGCAGCTCAGGCTGGACGGATTTAGACGCGTTTCCGCAGGGCGCGCAGGCTTGCTTCGGACCAGCCGCCCGGCGTTCCGCTGGCTGGCGAGGCTCCGCGGATCCGCGGCCCGGCGGAAGCCTTGAGGCGAAGCCCGGAGGTACCAGGACCCGGATCCCGCCAGTACCGCGTGAAAGTCCTATTTACGTTTCTAGGGGATTTGTTCTAGATTGGATAGGGCGGCTGCGCGAGTGAACCAACTTTTGATTCAATACTCGTACCTGCAATTTCTGGATTTCATGACCACCATCGCATTCCTGCTGCACGGCGTTCGCGAGGGAAATCCACTGGTGAATCTGGCGCTGCGGTACACGCCATATCCGATCGGCGGGCTCTTGGCGGTGAAGCTGGCGGCGATCGCGCTGGGCATTTACGCGTGGCGGCGCGGCCGGCACCGGCTGCTGGTCCGCATCAATATTTTGTTCGCGCTGGTGGTGGCCTGGAACATCGTCTCGCTGATCGTGGCCGCGGCCGGTTCCAAGGCGATCTAGTGGCGGTCGCCGGCACGGTTCGCACCGCCGATGGCGCGCCGATTGAAGGCGTGCTGGTGATGGGCGCCGACCTGAATTACGCGGAAACGGACGCGGACGGCTTCTTCATTCTGGCCCGTCCGGAACTGGCGCTGTTTTTCTGGTGCACGGGATTCTTGCCGCTGGCGCGGGCCTTGCCAAACGGCGAGAATCGGGTGGAGGTGACGCTGCGGAGGGCGGCGGTTCCCTGCGCCGTGGACCATGGCCGGCACGGATGAACCGCGGGAGTCGCGGCGAAGGACCGATCAGGCGCGGCTACTCCGGCGTGTAGAGTCCCATTGCCCGCTTGACCTTTTCCACCGTGGTCCTGGCGATGGGAGCAATCCGCTGCGCGCCCTCCTCGAGCACCCGCGCGAGGTATCCGGTTTCGTCCATGACTTGCCGATAGCGCTGCTGGATCGGCTCCAGCGCGGCGATGACCGCGTCGGCGACCTGCTTTTTCAGATCGCCGTAGCGCATGCCGGAGAAATGCCCGCGCATTTGGGCGTCGCTCCATTCGGTGAAGGCCTGGAAGATCGTAAGCAGATTGGCCACGCCGGGGCCAAGCCTGTCGAAGTCCACGGTGGGATGGGAGTCGGTGGTCGCGCGCAGGATCTTTTTCCGGATCGCCTCCGGAGAATCGAGAAGGCCCACCGCATGGCCGCTGCCCGGCGCGGATTTGCTCATTTTCTTTTCCGGTTCGTCCAGGCCCATGATCCGCGCGCCGACCGCGGGCAGCCGCGTTTCCGGCATCACGAATGTCTCGCCGTATAGAGAATTGAAGCGCTGGGCGATATCGCGGGTCAGCTCCACGTGCTGCGACTGATCGTCGCCGACCGGCACCACCTTGGCGTCGTAGAGCAGGATATCGGCGGCCATCAGCACCGGATATTGCAGAATGCCGTCGCCGATGGTTTCCTGCGCGGCGGATTTGGCCTTGTATTGAGTCATGCGCTCCAGCCAGCCGACCGGAGTTACGCAGGTGAGCATCCAGGCCAGTTCCGCGTGCGCGGGGATGGCCGATTGAACCACCAGGGAAGAGTGCGCCGGGTCGATGCCGATGGCCAGAAGCATTCCGGCGAGCTCCTGAATTTGCCGCCGCAACTGCTGGGGATCCTGATAGAGGGTGATCGCGTGCAGATCGACGATGCAGTAGATGCTCTCGTAATCGTACTGCATCCTGGCCCAGTTTTTGAGCGCGCCGAGATAATTTCCAATATGCGGGCTGCCGGTGGGCTGAATGCCGGAGAAGACTCGTGCTTTCATGGAAAGTTGGAGGAATTATTATCGTAAACGATGTAGACGTGGAAAAGTGGGTGTACGGGGGCGAGGGCCTGGCGCGGATCGATGGACGCGTGGTGCTGGCCCCGTTCGTTCTGCCGGGCGAGCGGGCGCGCATCGAAGACTCAGGCGGCGTTCACGCCGGGCTGATTGAAGTGATCGAGCCCTCGCCGGACCGGGTCGCCGCGCCGTGCCCCCTGTTCGGGCGGTGCGGCGGCTGCCATTACCAGCACGCGCCGTACGAGTATCAACTGGCGCGGAAAGCGGAAATTCTGCGGGAGCAGATCCGGCGCGTGGGAAAGATCGGTTACACCGGCGAAATCGAAACCATCAGCGGTCCCGCGCTGGGCTACCGCAACCGCAGCCAGTTTCATCTCGCCGGAGGAAAGATCGGCTACCGGGCGGCGCGTTCGCACCGGCTGGTGGCGCTGGAGGAGGGCTGCCCGATCTCCTCGCCGCGGGTCAACGCCGTGCTGGCGCAGATCCGCGAGCGGCTGCCGGACCCGCGCTTTCCCCGGTTTGTCCGCTCGATTGAAGTTTTCACCAATGAGCGCGACGTTCAATTGAACGTGCTCGACTCGGAGCGCCCGGTGGCGCGGTGGTTTTACGACTGGTTCGAGTCGGTGGTGACGCTCGATTATGGCGAGTTCCGGGTGAGCCCGCGGTCGTTTTTTCAGGCCAATCGCTTTCTGCTGGAGGCGTTGGTGGAGCGCGCGCTGTCCCGGGCGCGAGGAAGATCGGCGCTCGATCTTTATTCCGGGGTGGGGCTGTTTGCGCTGCCCCTGGCGCGGCGGTTCGATGCGGTGACCGCGGTCGAAGCCGGATCGAGCGCGGCCGGGGATCTGGAATTCAACGCGCGCCGCGCCGGCCTGGAGATTCAGGTTGTGCGGTCCCGCGTGGAGGATTTTCTGGCCGGGCTGGACCGCGCGCCGGATTTTGTGCTGGCCGATCCGCCCCGCGCCGGATTGGGGAAATCCGCGGCCGCGAGCCTGGCGCGGCTAAAGCCGGCCCAGATCACCATCGTCTCCTGCGATCCGGCGACGCTGGCGCGCGATCTGGCGGCGCTGAAGGATTACCGGATCGAGCGCCTCACGCTGGTGGATCTGTTCCCGCAGACGTTTCACATCGAGTCGATCGCGGAGCTGGCGCCCGGCTGAACCGCCGCGCGGGCCGCCTCTGGGGCATCAGCTCTGGTGCTCCTGAAAATCGGGCAGCGCCCGCTCGATCTCATTGACGTCTTCCAAAACGGCGATGGCGCGCTCCTGCGCGAACAGGCGGATCAGCTCCTGGCGCCGGGAGTTGGCCCGGGCGGCGATCCCGATAAAGGGCACGCCCGCGGCGCGGGCCGCGCGCGCGTCGTCCACCGTGTCGCCGACAAAGAGCATTTTGCATCCCGGCTTCTTTTTGCGGATCACCAGCAGGCCGTCGGGCGCCGGCTTGCCGCGTGCGACGTCGTCGGCGCAAACGATGGGGTCGAAGGGCAGCGGGCCCGCGAACCGGCGCAGGGAAATTTCGGCCTCCTGGCGCAGGCGGCCGGTGAAGATCGCCAGGCCGCACTGGCTTGCAATGCGCTCGAGCAGCCCCGGCCGCGGCAGCCAGGTTTCGCGCTGGATCAAACCATCGCCGTCGCGCCCCAGGAAAATCTCATTGAAGTAATCGACCACCTCGTCATAGCCGACGGCGAATCCCAGATCGGCGGCGATTTTTTGCGACAGCGCCCAATCGTTATTCCAGCCGCCCTGATTTTTGTACTGCTGGATCCGATCGCGCGAAATCGTCTGCCCGGTGAAGTGTCGTACGGTTTGCACGACGGCTTCGCGGTAGGACTCGCTCACATCGGCCAGCACACCATCCATGTCGAATACGATCAGCGGATTCAATGGCCCCCGGCTCCCAAAAATTGAAGGATTAGCACAAATGGCCGGTTGCCGCACTGGCCATTAAGCAGTGGAATTTCAGGGGATTGAGTGATATTCTTGAAGCTCGGTTCGCCGCTCATGAGCATTTCCGCTCCGTTTATTCACCGTCCGGTGGCGACCACTCTGCTTACGGTCGCCGTCGGGATGGCCGGCGCGGTGGCTTATAACTTTCTGCCGGTTGCGCCGCTGCCGCAGGTGGATTTTCCCTCGATTTCGGTCAATACCAGCCTGCCCGGCGCCAGTCCGGAGACGATGGCGTCGTCGGTGGCCGCTCCACTGGAGCGGCAGTTTGGGCGGATCGCGGGCATCAATGAGATGACCTCCACCAGCACGCTGGGCTCGACCGGAATCACGCTTCAGTTCGATCTGACCCGCAACATCGACGCCGCCGCGCGCGACGTGCAGGCGGCCATCAATGCGGCGCGCGGGCAGCTACCGCCCAATCTGCCGAGGAATCCCTACTGGCGCAAAGTCAATCCGGCCGACGCGCCGATCCTGATGATCGGCCTGGTGTCGACCACGGTGCCCGCCGGGCAGATGTATGACGCGGCCTCCACCATTCTCCAGCAGCGGATCTCGCAGGTTCACGGGGTCGGCCAGGTTTTTGTCGGCGGCAGCGCTCTGCCGGGGGTGCGGGTGGAGGTCAATCCCACGCTGCTCAATCAGATGGGCATTGGCCTGGAAGACGTCCGGCGGGTGCTGGCGGCCGCCAACGTGAACAGCCCCAAGGGCTCGTTCAACGATCAAAACCAGTCCTGGATCATTACGGCGACCGATCAGTTGCTGAAGGCCAAAGACTACGCGCCGCTGATTGTCGCCTACCGCAATGGCGCGCCGGTGACGCTCTCCGAAGTCGCGACGGTGGAGGATTCGGTGGAGGACGTGCGCAACATCGGATTCGTGGACGACAAGCCGGCGGTGGTGATCTACATCTTCCGCCAGCCGGGAGCCAACATTGTCGAGACCGTCGAGGCGGTGCGCGCGATCCTGCCGATGTTGCAGGCCTCCATTCCGGCCTCGATTGAAATGAAGGTTTTGATGGACCGCACCACCACGATCCGCGCCTCGGTCCGCGACGTGCAGCGCACCATGGCGATCTCGATGGGCCTGGTGATCCTGGTGGTGTTTTTCTTCCTGCGCAGCGCGCGCACCACGCTGATCCCGGCCATTTCCGTTCCGGTTTCGCTGGTGGGCTCCTTCGGCGTGCTTTATTTATTCGGCTACAGCGTCGATAATCTGTCGCTGATGGCGCTGACCATCGCCACCGGATTCGTGGTGGACGACGCGATCGTGGTCATCGAAAACATCACGCGCCATACCGAGCAGGGGCTGGCGCCGCTGCAAGCCGCGCTCAAGGGATCGTCGGAGATCGGATTCACCGTGCTTTCGATCACCATCTCCCTGATTGCGGTGTTTATCCCGATTCTGCTGATGCCGGGAATCGTCGGGCGCCTGTTCCGGGAATTCGCCATGACCCTGTCGGTGGCTATCGCCTTGTCGCTGGCCATTTCGCTGACCATGACTCCGATGATGTGCGCGCGGCTCACCGGAGCGGGAGAGGATCGCGGGCGGGGTATCTTTTATCGCCTGAGCGGCGGCGTGGTGGAGGCGCTGCGCCGGGGCTATGCGAAGTCGCTCGGCTGGGTGCTGGATCATCAGCCGGTCACGCTGGCGATCACGCTGGCCACGGTGGCGCTCAGCGTGTATTTGTACATCCGCGTTCCCAAGGGATTTTTCCCGCAGCAGGACGTGGGAAGGCTTTCCGGCACCATTCTGGCCGATCAGGCCACCTCCTTCCAGGCCATGCGCGAGCATGTCAGGAAGCTGATTGAGATTGTCGAGCAGGATCCGGCGGTCGACACGCTGAACGCCTATGTGGGCGGCGGGGGCGGCGGCGGAGGGGGCTCGGCGCTGAATCAGGGCAGGATGAACATTTCCCTGAAGCCGCTCGCCCAGCGCGGCGTCAGCTCCGACGAGGTCATCGCGCGATTGCGGCCCAAGCTGATGCGGGTGCCCGGCGTCAGCCTGTATCTGCAATCGGTGCAGGATCTGCGCATCGGCGGGCATTCCACCGGGGCGCAGTATCAGTACACGCTGCAATCCGATAGTGTGGCCGATCTGAACGAGTGGGCCCCCAAGGTGTACGCGCGCCTGCGCCTGCTCCCGCAGCTTGCCGACGTCAACAGCGATCAGCAGGACCGCGGCCTGGAAGCGGGCCTGCAAATCGACCGCGCCACCGCCGGACGCATGGGCATTTCGGCGCAGGCCATCGACAACACGCTCTACGATGCCTTCGGCCAGCGCCAGGTCTCGGTGATGTACAAGCAGTTGAATCAATACCACGTGGTCATGGAAGTGAATCCGTCCTTCTGGCAGAATCCCGAAGGCCTGCGCTATCTCTATGTCCAGGGCAACAATGGTCAACAGGTTCCGCTGAGCGCGTTTACCAAATACGTCCCAAGCAACACTGCGCTTTCGGTCAATCACGACGGGCAGTTCCCTTCGGTCACCATCTCGTTTAACCTGCCGGTCGGCACCTCGCTGAGCAGCGCCGTTCCGGCAATCGAAGCCGCCGAACGGGAGATCGGTTTGCCCTCCTCGATCCACGGCAGCTTCATGGGCACCGCGCAGGCCTACCAGGACGCGCTCTCCAGCGAACCGGTGCTGATTGCCGCCGCGCTGGTCACCGTCTACATCGTGCTGGGGGTGCTCTATGAAAGCCTCATCCATCCGTTGACGATTCTTTCGACGCTGCCTTCGGCCGGCGTCGGCGCCCTGCTGGCTCTGATGCTCACGCATAACGAGCTGAACGTGGTCTCGCTCATTGGGATCATTCTGCTGATCGGCATCGTCAAGAAAAACGCCATCATGATGATCGATTTCGCGATTCAAGCCGAGCGGTATGAGGGCCTCTCGCCCAAGAAGGCGATCTACCAGGCCGCGGTGCTCCGCTTCCGCCCGATCACCATGACCACCATGGCGGCGCTGTTAGGCGGCCTGCCGCTGGCGCTGGGGCACGGCGAAGGGGCCGAGATGCGCCGGCCGCTGGGAATGGCGATTGTGGGCGGTTTGCTGTTCAGCCAGGCTCTGACGCTCTACACCACCCCGGTGGTGTATCTCTATCTGGACCGGGCCCGCGCCCGCTGGGAAGCTTTCCGCGGCAAAACCCCGCAGGTACAGCCGCAAGCCTCGCCGGCCGTATAGCGCCCCCGGAAGCTGTGAGCTACTGTTTTGCCTGCGAGGCCTGCGCCGCCTTTCTCCACGACATCCGGTCCCGGCAGGGGCGGAAACTGGCGAAGTTGCAACGGCAAGGCGCGCAGCGGTAGGGGGTCGCGCCCAGCCTGAGGATCAGCCGCGTCCAGAACGGGGGATGGTAATACTGTTCACTCCAGGTGGTCAGGTCCTGGCGATAGCAGCGCGGGCAGCGCGCGAACTTCCAGGCGCCGCCGGACCAGACGCTGGTCTGCCAGCGTGTCCGGCAGCGGCGGCAGCGAAGCGGATAAATTCCCAGAAGCGCCTTACAGTATTCGCCGAGACTTCGCCTGTGGGACACACGTACATCTCTGGCCCCGCACTGTGGACAGGCAAGCTGCATTTACGGTTCGGTTAAAAGTATAAACGATGCCGGGCGCTAGCGTGTTACGTTAATGGTCAGAGATTGTTTGCGGGCCGCGGTGTAGCGTGCGACGTAATCGGAGAAAGCCGTCTGAAGCAGATTCTTGACGCGCTCTCCGCGCCGGATCTTCAAGCCTTCCACCGACAGGACCGGAAGCAGCTCCCGGGTGCTGGAGCTGATGAAAACTTCGTCGGCTTGTTCCAGGTCCGCGGGAAAGAGCGTCTTTTCCACCACGCGCGCGCCGTCGACCCGGATCTCTTCGAGCAGCAGCGTCCGGGTGACGCCGGGCAGGCATCCGGAGCCGAGCGGCGGCGTGCGCACCTCCTCGCCGAAGGCCAAAAAAATATTGGCCGAGGTGCATTCGGAAAGCTCGCCGCGCTCGTTGAGCAGGATCACCTCGTCGAGCCCGCGCTCTCGCGCGCGCTCATACCAGGTCAGATTCTGCGACCAGGACAGGCACTTCACACCGGCGAATTCGTTGGCGGCAAAGCGGGCGTTGGGCACCAGGCCGAGTTTCACGCCGCCGCCCCAGTCATTGACGTCCGCGGTAAACGCGATCAGGTCGAAATCGTGGGTCACCGCCGGAGTTTCCCACATCCCGCCGCGGTTGCGGACCACTGCGGCGCGCAGCGTGGACTCGAAGGCCTGGTTGGCGGCGATCAGGCGGTAGAGTCTTTCTTCCATCCACGCCGCGCCGGGCGGAAACGGGACGCGCATCAGCTCCGCATCGCGCCGCATCCGCGCAAAGTGCCGCTCCCAGGCGAACATCACCCCGCCGTAGACGCGGATGGTTGAAAATACGCCCCAGCCGTTGAGCAGGCCCACCTGGCCGGGTGAAAGAAACAGCTCGCCGGCGTCGCGAAGCTGATCGTTGTGGAGAAGATAGCGGTGCATGCTCGTTTTATTCTAGCCGGTTGAGTTGCATCTTATGTTTGGTTTCAAGCATCATTAAAACTGGAATTGGAAAGAGGAAAACATATTCTATGGCTGGTGATCACACCTTGAACTTCACCGACAGCTCCTGGGATCAGGAGGTTTTGAAATCGGATGTCCCCGTTCTGGTGGACTTTTGGGCCCCCTGGTGCGGTCCCTGCAAGGCGATGGCTCCCACCGTCGACGCCCTGGCGGCGGAGTACCGCGGAAGATTGAAGGTCGGCAAGTTGAACACCGACGATAATCCCGCCACCGGGATGCGTTATCAGGTGCGCGGAATTCCCACGCTGCTGCTTTTTAAGGACGGCAAAGTGGTGGACCAGCGCGTGGGGGCGATGCCCAAGTCGGAAGTGCTCAAGTGGCTGGCTCCGCATCTGCCGGTAGCGAGCGATACAGCCGCCGGCTGAGATCCATTCCGCATCTTTCACGCGGCCGATCGGAACTGCGGTATATCTTATCCTTATGCACCGCAGAAAATTCCTGGCCGCTTCTTTCGCCGGCGGATTTGCGGGACTCGCCGCCGCGCAGCAATCAAGTATCTCGCCCACTCCCGCGCCGCGGAACTGGGCCGATCCGCAGCCGCTGGTCTATCCTGACCCGGATATTATCGCGCTGGACCGGCGATTCCGGAGGTACATGGTCGGCAGCACGGTCATCCGCCGCCACTACTTCGGCACGCTGTGGGCGGAGGGTCCGGCCTGGAACGGGGTTGGCCGGTACCTGGTCTGGAGCGACATTCCAAATGACCGGCAGTTGCGCTTCCTCGAAGAAGATTCGCGGGTCAGCGAATTTCGCCGCCCCTGCGGCTATAGCAATGGAAACACCTTCGACTTCGAGGGCCGCCAGCTTTCCTGCGAGCATGGCGGGCGGCGCGTGGCGCGCTATGAATACGACGGAACCGTCACCACCGTGGCCGAGCGTTTCCAGGGCAAACGCTTGAATTCGCCCAACGATGTGGTGGTGCATCCGGATGGAAGCATCTGGTTCACCGATCCGACTTACGGCATCACGGGCAACTACGAAGGCTTCAAGGCGGATTCGGAATTAAAAACCGCGGTGTATCGCGTCGACGGCAAATCCGGCCAGATCGCCATCGTCAGCGATGAGTTCGAACAGCCCAACGGCATCTGCTTTTCGCCGGATTATAAGAAAATTTATATCTGCGACACCGGCGCGCCGCACGATATCAAAGTGTTCGAGCTTGACGGGGGCAAACTGCGCAACGGAAAACGCTTTGCGCAGTTGGACGTTCCCGGCACCGGCCAGCCGACCATCGCCGACGGGATCCGCTGCGACGCCGACGGCAATCTGTGGTGCGGCGCGCGTCCCGGCGTGCAGATCTGGACCGCCAGCGCCGAGCGCATCGGCATGATCCGGCTTCCGGAGACCTGCGCCAACATTTGCTTTGGGGGCAGCAAGCGCAACCGCCTGTTCATGGCCGCAAGCCAGTCGCTGTATTCGGTGTATGTGCAGACCACCGGCGCGCACATCGCCTGACGGTCCTGGCGCGGCGCCTAGGATCTCCGGTAGCGCTGAACGTATTCGGGAACCTCGATGCCGGGCGCGAGCCGCGGGTCCGCGACCGGCTCGCCCGGGCTGAATTTTATGGGAAGCAGTCCGGCCCAAACCGGAAGATCGTAATCCGTCTCGTCGTCAAGCGGCGGCCCGCTCCGTATTTTCGCGGAGGCTTCCTCGATCGTAAACTCCAGAACCGCGGTCGCCTTCAGTTCTTTTTCCGATGGGCCGCGGATCTCCCGCCAGCGCGAAGGCATCACGTGCTCGGATGGTCTCGAGCGCCGCCGTTTTGTCCTCCGCGTTGTGGATCATCTTCGCGGTTCCGAACGCCACCACGGAGCGGTAGTTGATCGACGAATGAAAGCCGGAGCGCGCCAGCACCAGCGCATCCACGACCGCCACATTCACGCAAGCCGGAATGCCGCGGTCGAGCTCCTTCAGCATCCGGCTGGCGGCCGATCCGTGCAAATAGAGCCGGTCCCCGGCGCGCCCGTAAAGCGTCGGGATCACAAACGGCTGCCCGTTCACGTTGAATCCGACGTGGGCGAGAAAACCTTCATCCAGAATTTTGTGAATCACCTCCGGCTCGTGCGACCCGCGATTGGGGTAGCGCCGCAGCTCGCTTCGCCCGCTCACTTGGTCCACTTCTCCATCCAGGCCAGGACATATTCGATTTTTTCGATGTAATGGCTGTCGTAGACGTGGATCCCGTGGAACTCGCGGGGAACGCGCACCAGCACCGCCGGGACTTTCTGCGCCTTCAGGGCGAAATACAGCTCTTCGCTCTCGGCGATCGGCGTGCGGCGGTCGGATTCTCCGGTGATCACCATGGTCGGCGTCTTGAAATTCTTGGCGAAGTAAATGGGCGAATGCTCGATGAACTGCTGCGGATTGTCCCAGGGGAATGTCTTCATCCACAGCGCCGAATGCGTGTATCCGCCGTCGGCGGTGCCTGCCTGCGTGGTCCAATCCGTCACTGGATATTGCGAAACGGCGGCCGCGAAGCGGTCCGTGTGGCCGATGGTCCAGGCAGTGAGCAGCCCGCCGCCGCTGCCGCCGGTAACGCAGAGTTTCTTGGGATCGATGTAGCCCTTTTCGATCATCTTGTCCACGCCGATCATCAGATCCTTGAAATCGTCGCCGGGATAGTGCGTGTGAATGATGTTGCCGAACTCCTCGCCGTATCCGGTCGAGCCGCGCGG
>JAJPIT010000014.1 GCA_021324615.1 Terriglobia bacterium
CCGGGAGGCCGTCTGGTCATCGTCGATTTCTATAAGAAAGACCGCCCCGATCACATCCGGCTCGAGCGCGACGATGTCGCCAAGGAAGTCGAGTCCAACGGCTATCGTCTCCTTGCCACCACCGAGCACACCGGCAACAATCAGTACATGCTCACTTTCGAAAAGCGATGACTCTTCTCGAGGAACTCGAGCAGCGCGGCGCCCTTGACGATGTCACCGACCGCGCCGCGCTGGAGCGGCTGCTCGCCACCCCCGGCCAGCCCATCTACATCGGATTCGATCCCACCGCCGACAGCCTTCATGCCGGCAGCCTGGTTCCCGCCCTCATGCTCTCCCGTTTCCAGCGGGCCGGCCACCGGCCCATCGTGCTGGTCGGCGGATCCACCGGAATGATCGGCGATCCCAGCGGCCGCGACTCGGAGCGTCCCCTGATGACGCCGGAGATGGTCCGCGCCAACCTGGAAGCCATCCGCAACCAGCTCGCCCGCTTCGTCGCCTTCGAAGGGAGCAACGCCGCCATCGTCGTCAACAACTACGATTGGACCGGCGCGGTGAGCTATCTCGATTTTCTCCGCGAAGTCGGCAAGCATTTCACCGTGAATTACATGCTCGCCAAGGAGTCCGTCCGCCGCCGCCTCGAAGATCGCGAGCACGGCATCTCCTACGCCGAATTCAGCTACATGCTCTTGCAGGCATATGATTTCCTCGTCCTGCACGACCGCTACGGCTGCAATATCCAAGGCGGCGGCAGCGATCAGTGGGGAAACATCACCGCCGGCATTGAGCTGATCCGCCGGATTCGCGGCCAGCAGGCCTTCGGCATCACCTTTCCGCTGCTCACCACCGCCTCCGGCGAAAAATTCGGCAAGAGCGCCGGCAACGCCGTCTGGCTCGACCCCGCAAAAACCAGTCCATATCGCTTTTATCAGTATTGGATCAACACCGACGACCGCGACGCCGCCCGCTTCCTGAAGCTGTTCACCTTCCTGAGCCTGGAGGAAATCGCCGGGCTCTGCGCCGCGCCTCCCGAGCAGCGCGTCGCCCAAAAACGTCTCGCCGCCGAAGTCACGCGATTGGTTCACGGCGAGGACGCCCTGGCCCATGCGCGCAAGGCCTCCGAGGTCCTGTTCGGCGGCGAAGTCTCTGGCTTGACCGACCGGCAGTTATCGGAGATCTTTGCCGATGTCCCCTCCTTCTCGGTCGATCTCTCCCACCCGCTCAAGCTCAGCGAAGCCCTGGTGCGCGCCGGAGCCGCCAAATCCAAGGGCGAAGCCGCACGCCTGATCGGCGGCGGCGGAGTCTATCTGAACAACCGCCGGGCCTCCGCCGACGTCCCGATCCGCCGCGAGGACCTGGCTTCGGAATCCATGTTCGTTTTGAGGACCGGCAAGAAGAACTACTATCTCGGACGCGTCAATACTTGAAAAAATCGGTGGGTTGAAAGGCGACAAACTTCCACGCGCGGCCTTTCTTCTCGATCGTGCATCGGATCAGCTCCCTGCGCTGCGGCTGATCGGTGAACTCCAGCGTCCAGTCCAGCTCCAGCACCCGTCTTTTCCCGTCGCCGGACTCGCTGGCGACCTCAATCGCCGACCCCACCCCGCCGCGCGCCGCCAGCTCCTGCACTTCCGCGCGGATCTCCGCGTAGCCCGGCATCGCCGGGTCGAAGTGCTTCAAAAACGCCGACGCATCGCACGCATCCGGACCCTCCGGGCATGGATTCGCCAAATCGCCGGCGAGCTCATGTAAAAACTGCATCACGTCCGGAGGCGTCTCATACTGCGCCATCGCCAGCAAACCGGCCAGCAGAAATACGAGCATCACGTCCGGTAACTCGCGTTAATGCGGATATAGTCCTCGGTCAAATCGCAGGTCCAGAAGCGCGCCCGCCCGCGGCCGCGCCCGCGGATCGTAAAACGGATCCGGCACTCCGCCGCGCCGAGTTTCTCCTTTAACTCGCTCTCATCGAAATCCGCCGCCACGCCTTCGCGGCATACCGCGCATCCTTGCAGGTCGATATCGACCCGCCGCGGATCAAACGGCGCTCCCGCCGTTCCCGCCGAGGAGAGAATTCGCCCCCAGTTGGGATCCGATCCCGCGACCGCCGTTTTCACCAGCGGCGAATTGGCAATGGCGCGCGCAATCTTCTCCGCCGCCGCATCGCTTGAGGCGCCCTCCACCTCGATGGTGATCAGCTTCCGCGCGCCCTCGCCGTCGCGGACGATCTGCGCCGCCAGCGACTCCAGTACCCCGCCCAGCGCCGCTTCGAACTCCTTCGGCGACGGCCTCGCTCCGGAAGCGCCATTGGCCACCACCGCGACCATGTCGTTGGTGGAGGTGTCCCCGTCGACCGAGATGCGGTTGTAGCTTCGCTCCACTCCCCGATGCAGCATCGCGCGCAGCGCCGCCGGCGTGAACGGCGCGTCGGTCACGATAAATCCCAGCGTCGTCGCCATCCGCGGATGAATCATGCCGCTTCCCTTGGTCATCCCCGCAATCCGCGCGCCCTGCACCTCGGCGAAGGCGGTCTTCAGACGGGTGTCCGTCGTCAGGATCGCCGCCGCCGCGTCTTCAAACCGCTTCTCGTCCAGGCCCTTCACCAGCCTCGGAACGCAATCGACAATCAGCCGGGAATCGAGCTCCACCCCGATCACGCCCGTGGACGCCGGCAGGATCTCATCCGCCGCCGTCCCCAGCTCCCGCGCCACCGCCGCGATGCACTCCCGCGCAACGCGCTCGCCCGTTCGCGTCGCGCAGTTTGCGTTTCCCGCGTTGATCAGCAGCGCCCGCACCCTCCCCCGCGACCGCCGGAGATTTTCCCGCGCCACCGTCACCGGCGCGGCCACCACCCGATTGCGGGTGAAAACGGCCGCGCCCGCCGCCGGCACATCCGAGACGATCAGCGCGACATCATCCTTCGCCGCTTTCCGCACTCCCGCGTATACCGAGCTATAACGATAGCCTCGCGGCAAATTCACGCCAGCACCTCGCCGGCGTGGACCGCCGTCCCGTTCAGAAATGCCGCCGCAGTCATCCTCTTCTTGCCCTCCAACTGAACTTCGAGCAGCTCCAGCGCCTTCTCCCCGCATCCGGCGAACAGGCGCCGGCCCTCCGCGCGCATCTCACCCGGCGCAATCTCCAAATCAACAACCCTCGATTTCCAGATATGAAATCTCTTCCCCCGAAAAAAGCCATAGCACCCCGGCCACGGCTGGAACCCCCGCACCCGGTTGGCGATCTCCGCCGCCGGACGCCGCCAGTCGATCCGCCCATCTTCGCGCCTCAAAATCGGAGCATAACTCGCCTGCGAGGGATCCTGCGGACGGGGAGTAATCTCGTCCAGCCTCCGCAGAGTCTCCGCCAGTAACTCCGCGCCCGCGATCGAAAGTCTCTCGCCTAACTCAACCGCGGTCTCCTCATCGCCGATCGAAGTCTCCCAGGTGAGTAAGATGTCGCCGGTATCTAACCCCTCATCAATACGCATCGTAGTTACCCCGGTCCTGGTCTCGCCCCGCGCGATCGCCCACTGAATCGGCGCCGCGCCCCGGTACTTCGGCAGCAGCGAGGCATGAACATTGATAATTCCTCGCGGCGGAATCTCCAGAATCGAACGCGGCAGGATTTGCCCGTAGCCCACCACCGCGATCGCCTCGGGAGCCATCTCGCGAAGCTGCGCGGCAACTTCCGGCTGCCTCACCCGTTCGGGCTGCTCCAGGCGCAAGCCCAACCGCAGCGCCGCCGCTTTCACCGGTGAGACCGCCAGCTCCCCGCCGCGGCCCTTGGGCCGGTCCGGTTGCGTATATACCGCAACCACGTGATGTTCCGAGCTTACGCGCTCCAGCGGCGGCACCGCGAACTCCGGCGTGCCCATGAACACCAGTCTCAAATTCGGAATCCCGCGCTGCTCATCGCCACTCGCCGTTTTTTTGGAGCTTGCGGATCTTTCTTCGGATCAGATCCCGTTTCAGCGGGCTCACGTAGTTCAGATACAGGGTTCCGTCCAAATGATCCGTCTCATGCTGAAACGCCCGCGCCAGCAGATCCTCGCCGGTCATCTCGAACTCGGCGCCCCTGGCGTCTTGCGCCCGCACCGTCACCCGGCTGGCGCGCGTCACCGGCTCGCGAAACGTCGGAAGACTCAGGCATCCCTCTTCTCCCGTCTGCGATCCCTCCCGCGCCACGATCCGCGGATTGATCAGCACGATCTTCTGCGCCGGATCCTCGCCGGTCGAAATATCGATCACCGCCACGCGCTTGCCGATCCCGATCTGCGGCGCCGCCAGCCCCACCCCGCGCGCCGCGTACATCGACTCGAACATGTCCTCGATCAGCTTGTGCAGCTCCGGCGTGTCGAAATCGGTAACCGGCTGCGCGCTCTGCTCCAGCACCGGTTGGCCGTACTTCACAATCGGATAGATCATCAGAAATTCTTCACCTGTTCCTGATATCCCTCAAAATTTCTTTTCATCTCGGCCAGAGAATCGCCGCCCAGCTTCTCGATCAGCGCCTGCGCAAGCACCAGCGCCACCATCGCCTCGCCGACCACGCCCGCCGCCGGAACCACGCAAACGTCGCTCCGTTCGTAGGCCGCCAGCGCCGGCTCGCGCGTCGCCAGATCCACGCTTTCCAGCGGCCGTCTTAGCGTCGAAATGGGCTTCAACATCCCGCGCACCACCACGTCCTGGCCGTTGGTCATCCCTCCTTCGATGCCGCCCGCGCGGTTGGCTCCCCGCAGAAACCGCCGCTCCGCGCGGTCGTAGTGAATCGTGTCCTGCACCTGGGACCCGAACGACGAAGCGCCTTCCGCCGCCGCCCCAATCTCCACGCCTTTCACCGCTTGAATGGAAACGATCGCCTGCGCCAGCCGCCCGTCCAGCCGCAGGTCCCACGCCACGTGCGATCCTAAACCCGGCGCCACCCCGTGCGCGACCACCTCGAACACCCCGCCCACCGTGTCCCCCGTCCGGTAGGCTTGATCCACCACCGCCTTCATGCGCTGCTCGGCCTCGGCGTCCACGCCGTTCAGCAGCACTTCCTCGCGCCGGCTCAGCGCGATCAGCTCCTCAAACGATGCCGCGCGCTCCAGCCGCGCCGGTCCCACCGCAACCACATGACTCAGCACTTCAATCCCGAACTCGCCCAGAAACTGTTTGGCAACCGCGCCCAGCGCCACGCGAGCCGTCGTCTCCCGCGCGCTGGCCCGTTCCAACACATAACGGGCCTCCGGAAAGTTGTATTTCATCGATCCGGCCAGGTCCGCGTGCCCCGGCCTCGGACGCGTCACCGGTTTGCGCTTGTCCTCCGCCGTGTCCCCGGCTTCCACCGGCAGCGCTTCCGCCCAGTTTTTCCAGTCTTTGTTTTCGATCACAATCGCGATCGGAGACCCGATCGTCTTGGAGTGCCGCACGCCGCTCACAACGCGCGCGCGGTCGGTTTCGATCTTCATCCGCCCGCCGCGGCCGTAGCCTTGCTGCCTCCGCCACAGCTCGCGGTCGATCGCTTCCACGGAAATCGGAACGCCCGCGGGCAACCCGACCAGCGTCGCCACCAGGCACTCCCCATGCGATTCCCCCGCCGTTTCGAAACGCAACATGCGAAAGAATATGGTAACAAGCGCCGCAAAATACAACAGAGCCGCGGGCTCCTGGCGGCTTTCTTCCGCGGTTTCGAAGATGGAGGAAACGCGCTTAGCTGGCGCTGAACTCCGAACCCAGCTTGGAGAAGATCGTGCTCACCGCCGGCATCAGCGCCGGCGGAAGGAATCCGGCCACCACCACCGCAATCGCCGCCGCCATCAGCGCGTATTCGATCAGGTCCTGTCCATAGACATTCGCCCACAGGGTGCGGAGCGCGATCCGGAACCTCTTGGCCATGGTCGTCACCTCGTGTGTTCTCTCTTGTAACTATCTTCGGCCAAACCGCGCATTCCTACAAGGACAAATTGACCGTAGCTGGTGCTATCGAAATCTCCTAGCGAATCCTCTCGCCCGCTTCAGGTTTTTCCCTTACGGATTGGACTGCGCCGGATACCGGATCACCGTGAAATTCGTCAGCGAAATCGTATCCGTCGCCGCCGACGCCAGCCCCGCCTGGAACGAGATCGTCAAATTTTGGCCCGCCGGCGCCGCCGCGCTGCCCGAGGAGGCCGTGAAACTGAGATTATTCCCCCAGCTTTCCGCATCCCAGCTCTGGCCGCCCGCCGCGATTCCGATCATGATCCGCCCGGCAAACGCCGTTTCCGCCGCGCCCGCCGTGCGGGAAATAAGATTCGTACCCGCCCACAGGATGGATCCCGTGAATCCCGCCGACGTTCCCGTGTGCGAGTAGCGGAACTCCACCTCAATCCGGTCCCCGGCGCCCAGCAGCCCCGCCGGGATCGTGCAGCTTCCCAGTTGCACCGGCGACGTCGCCGAAGTCCCCGCTCCCGCCGAGCTGCAAACCACCTGCGCCGCGGTCAGCGTCCCCAGCGGATTCGACGGGTTGGCGTACCGGTAGCTCGCCGTCACCACGTCGCCGCTTTGCGGAATCGAGTTGGCCAGAAACGTTACCGTGTTTCCGCTGATCGTGTAATCGACGCCTTGTATCATCAGCAGCCCGTTCACATACAGCAGCAGGCTCGCCGCCGGCGAGGGCGCAAACGCCAGCGTGAAAATCGTGTTCGCGCCGTTCACCGCCCCGCTGGGCGTCTCTTCGTCGGAAAACGACGGAAGAACCCCGCCTCCCCCCGCCCCGCAGGGACCCGAGCTGCCGTCCACCCGCACGCAGTCGGTCAGATTCCCCGCCGCTCCATCAATCTGCCCGGAGCTGTCGATCACCGCCGCCCGTCCCGGCGTGAACGATACTCCCGCCTGCGGCCGGATCGCCAGTTGATTCTGTAATCCGTTCACGTCGGAGATGTTGATCTGCGTCGTCACCGGCGGCGGACCCACCACGGTGCCCTGCGACACCAGCACGCTGCGGACCGTCAGCGGCACCGTGCTCGGCGGCACCGCCCAGACCTGGGTGAACTGATCAATCCCATTGCTGTTGAACGTCACGTTGTACTGCGCCCCCGCCGACGCCGTCGTCGTCGGCACCAACTGCACGTTCAGCACCCCGTTAACGATGGGAACCGTCAGGCTCGCGGTGGCGATGTTGGAAGCGTCGCCGGCTTGAAACGCGTTGTAGCGGATATACAGCGTCCCGTTGAACCGCGTTCCGTCCGCGCGGTACAAGATATCCTGGATGGTGGTCAGCGCCGGTTGTCCCCATGCCGTCGCCGCGGTGATCGACGCCACCGCCGCAACCCCCATCGCCATCGCCACCGCGCGCCTCAAACTGAACATTCCCTTGTCGCCTCCTTGAACGCGACCTCAGTCTAAAGCGCCAACTCCGGCCCGTCCGCCACCCTGAATCTTTAAGTGCTTCAAAGTTCTGCCCAAAGACCGCCAGCGCCGCCCCGGGACAGATTCCTTGAATCTCTCCCGGCCTTACAGCGCCCGCACGGCGCGCTCGACCTCCCGCGCCATCCCCGCGAAATCTTCCCCCTCCAGCCGCATCGGCCGCCCGAACTTCACCTCCACCCGGCCGAAACTCGGCCACTTCGCGCTGCGGTGCAGCACTTTATCCAGCCCCACGATCCGCACCGGAACCACCGGGATTCTTAAACGCGCCGCAATCATTCCCACGCCGGGCTGAAACGGCAGAATTTCACCCGTCGCCGTGCGGTCTCCCTCCGGAAAAATCAAAATCGACCAGCCTTGCTCCACCAGCTCGCCCATATAGCGGATCGTTTCGCCCGCGCCCGCCTGCCGCTGCGGCAGCGGGAACGCGTTGAATACGAACGTCGCCAGCCCGTAATTCAAGCTGTTGGTCAGATACTCGCGCCGCGAATGCCGCTCCGGAAAGAAGTGCGCGTCAAAGAATTCCTTGGACATCGCCGTCGCCAGCCGGTACCGCCGCCGCGGCGGCAGGCTCGCCAGAATCGCCGGAACATCGAAGTGGCTCTGATGATTCGACGCGAAAATCGCCGGCCCCTTCAATTCCGCCAGATTTTCGAGCCCCGCAACGCGCAAATGCGCCCAAATTCTCATCAGCGGCAGCAAAAAATACGGCAGCGCCAGATGCCTGGCCGCGCGCGCCGCCGCCGACCGGCTGTAGCTCGGAAATTTCATCGCCGGATGCGGCGCAACCGGCGCCGGATGCGCCAGATCCGCCACCCGGCTCGCCGCCGAAAACGCGCGCTCGTCGATTTCTAACGATAATTTCTGCTCCAGCTCCATCATCAACTGCACCCGGTCGAGCGAAGACAAACCTAACTCATCTAGCGTCGTTTCGCGCGTGATTTTGCGTCCCGGAGCGTATTTTTGCAGCAATTTTGTGATCTCATCACCGTCTTCCACCGCCGCCGCGCCCGCCGCGATCGCCCGCGCGATCTCGCCCCGCCGCAGCTTGCCGGTCGATTGCGTCCGCGGCAATCCGCCCTGCGTCCAGATCGAAACCGAGCGAATCTTCTGATGATCCTCCAGCTTGGCATTCGCTTCGCGCACGATGTTCTCCGCCTGCGCGCCCTCCTCGAGCGCCAGCACCGCGTGCACCCGGTCCGTGCCGATCACCGCCGATTCGCGCACCCCCGGTTCCGCGTTCAAAACTTTTTCGACGTCCTCGGGAAAAACCTTCAATCCCTCCGGCGTGACGATGACCTCCTTCTTCCGCCCGCGGATCCGCAGATGACCTTCGGCGTCCAGCTCGCCGATATCGCCGGTGTGAAACCATCCGTCCTCGAACGCCGCCACCGTCGCTTCGGGAGACTGGAAATATCCCGCCGTCACATTGGCCCCGCGCACCAGCACTTCGCCGTCTTCGGCGATCTTCACCTCCACGCCGCGCAGCGGCTTGCCCACCGTTCCCCCGCGTACGTGAAACGGATGGCTGAGCGTCACGATCGGAGCCGTTTCCGTCAGGCCGTAGCCCTGCACGACCACGTAGC
Source organism: Terriglobia bacterium (assembly GCA_021324615.1). GTDB lineage: Bacteria > Acidobacteriota > Terriglobia > Bryobacterales > Bryobacteraceae > Palsa-187. The sequence goes on from JAJPIT010000014.1 coordinate 8,969, forward strand.
CGAGCTTCCGCCAAAAATTTTCAATCTCCGGCGGAAGCGGAGCGCCGCCCGAAATAAATGCCCAGAATTTCCATCCGAAGTAGCGATGCACGCGACGGTACCGCCACCACCGCGCCGGCCATTTTCCGCGGTCCAGGCGCGGATCGTTCACCTCCGGGAAACGAATCGCGACGAGATCGCGCAGCAGCTCCAGCATTTTCGGCACCGCGACGACCGCCGAAATCTTGCGCAATTTCACCTGCCGGGCGATCTCCTGCGCGCTGGTTCCGCTGAGGAACACCACCGAGGCCGGGACCAGCGGCGGCAGAAACAGGGCCAGCGACTGGCCGAACAGATGGCTCAGCGGCAGCAGATTCAGCAGCCGCAGCGGCAAAAACGGCCTGGCGTATTTCTGATATTTCGCGATCTCGCCCGCCACCGGCTCCAGGTTCGCCAGCAGATTGCGATGCGTGATCACCACGCCCTTGGGCTCGGCGGTGGTCCCCGAGGTAAATACAATTTCGGCGATATCGTTTTCATCGAGCGCCGGCGTCTCCAGCGGCTCCGCGCTTTGCTGCGCCTCGAGCTCCGCGATCCGCCACACCGGCGCGGCGCTCTCCGGGGCCGCGACACGCTCGCCGATCAACATCACGCGCGCCCGCGACTGATCCTCGATCCGCCGGCACAGCGCCGCCGACGATTGCGGATCCACCGGCGCCACCACCACCCCTTCGAGCAGACACGCCCACAGCGCCGCCACCCATCCGGGGCGGCTCTCGCTCCAGATCAGCGCGGTGTCGCCCTTGCCGATGCCCGCGCCGCGCAGCCGCTCGCGCACGGCGTTGGCCATCGCGGCCACCTGCCCGTAGCGATAGGTGCGGCCGCGGTAGCCGTCGTCGTAAATCAAAAACTCCGCGTCCAGTTTCGCCGCGCGATTCAGATATTCGGTGAGTTTGCTTTGCGTACCGCCCTCTATTATCGAAACTCGCACACCCGGCCGGCATTTTCCCGGCAACGCCGCCGCCTCCTCCGTCATCCAACTGGCGGAGGTCTTTTTTTCTGGAGGCAGCGGCGCGCGGATCGCTCGAGGATTGGTGTCCCACCTGCAATCCCTGGCTGATTGCCGTGGCGGTGATGCTGCCGACCTTCATGGAGGTGCTGGACACCTCGGTGGCGACCGTCGCTTTGCCGCACATCGCCGGCAGCCTCGCCGCCACCACCGATGAAGCCACCTGGGTGCTGACCAGCTATCTGGTGGCCAACGCCGTGATTCTCCCGGCCAGCGGCTGGTTCGCGCTGCGCTTCGGACGGCGAAATTTTCTGATCGCCTGCATTTTTCTCTTCACCCTGGCGTCGTTTTTGTGCGGCGCCGCCACCAGCCTGGGAATGATTCTTTTCGCGCGCACCATTCAAGGCGCCGGAGGCGGAGCTTTGCAGCCTCTTTCGCAGGCGATCCTGCTGGAAAGCTTTCCGCCGGAAAGGCGCGGCTCGGCCATGGCCGCCTTCGGACTCGGTGTGGTGGTCGCGCCCGTGCTTGGTCCCACGTTTGGCGGCTATCTCACCGATCAATATTCCTGGCGCTGGGTTTTTTACATCAACATTCCCGTCGGCATTCTCGCGGTGATGATGATTTCGCGATTCGTCGAAGACCCGCCCTACATCAAATCCGCGCGCCCGGGACGAATCGACGGCATCGGCCTGGGACTGCTGGCGGTCTGGATCGGCGCGCTGCAATACCTGCTCGATAAAGGCCAGGAAGAGGACTGGTTCGGCTCCGTCACCATCCGCTGGGCCGCCCTGGCCGCCGCGGCCGGGCTGGTGCTGTTTCTGATCCGCGAACTGGCCACGCGCTCGCCCATCGCCGATCTGCGGATCTTCGCCGATCGCAACTTCGCGATCGGCTGCCTGTTGATCGGGCTGTTTGGCGGCGTGATCTATGGCATCATCACCATCCTGCCGCTGTTCTATCAGACGCAGATGAATTACACCGCCTGGGCGGCGGGCATCGCCGTCAGCCCGCGCGGCGTCGGAGCGGTCGTCGTCATGCCCATTGTCGGCGTTCTGCTGGGCCGCCTCGACGCCCGCTGGATCATGGCCAGCGGATTTCTCCTGTTCGCCGTCTGCGCGCTGTGGATGAGCGATCTCACGCTGCAAATTTCGCAGTGGTCACTGGTGTGGCCGATCATCCTCAGCGGCTCCGCTTCGGGGATGGTGTTCGTCCCCACCTCGACCGTCGCCGTCGGCACATTGAGCAACGAAAAAATCGGCAACGCCACCGGCCTGTTCAATTTGCTGCGGAATGTCGGCGGCAGCGTGGGGATTTCCATGGTGGAAACGATGATCGCGCGCCGCCAGCAGGTGTATCGCGCCGAGCTGCTGCGCAATCTCAGCCCGCGCCAGCCCTTCGAGCATTCCTACGGCGCGCTTCGCAGCCTGCTCCTGCCGCACGCATCGCCGCATCAGGCGATGCTGCGCGCCTACGCCATGCTGAACAACAGCCTCAATCAGCAGGCGACCATCTATGCCTACGTCTACGATCTGCGCTACATGGCCGTAATCTGTGTGATTTGCGTCCCTATCGTTTTTCTGCTGAAAAAAACCGCGGCCCGGCGGGGCGCGGCCGCCGCGCACTGATGCCCGGCGCCGCGCTCATGTAAAATTGGGTATCGCTTATGACTGAGCAGCAAAGAATGGCGCGCCCCCTTTCCCAGGTGGATCCCGAAATCGCGGAGCTGATTCACAAGGAAACCGAGCGCCAGAATTCCCGCCTGGAGCTGATCGCCAGCGAAAATTTCACTTCCGAGGCGGTGCTGGAAGCCGCCGGCAGCGTGTTCACCAATAAATACGCGGAGGGCTATCCCGGCCGGCGCTATTACGGCGGCTGCGAATGGACCGACCAGGTGGAAAATCTGGCGCGCGAGCGGGCCAAAAAACTTTTCAACGCCGAATACGCCAACGTCCAGCCTCATTCCGGATCGCAGGCCAACATGGCCGCTTATGCCAGCGTGCTCAACCCCGGCGACACCGTGCTCGGCATGAATCTTTCGCACGGCGGCCACCTGACTCACGGCCACCACCTGAATTTCTCCGGGAAAACCTACAAAATCATTCCCTACGGCGTGCGCCGCGACGATGAGCGAATCGATTACGACGAGCTGGCGCGCCTGGCCGATGAGCACAAACCGAAAATGATCATTGCCGGCGGCAGCGCCTACCCGCGCATCCTCGATTTCCGCCGCTTCCGCGAAATCGCCGATTCCGTAGGCGCGATTTTTCTGGTCGATATGGCGCATTTTTCGGGACTGGTGGCGGGCGGCGTCCATCCCAATCACTGCGAGTGGGCCGATATCGTCACTTCGACCACGCACAAAACTCTGCGCGGGCCGCGCAGCGGAATGATTCTCGCCAAGGAAAAATTCGGCGCGGCCATCGACAAGGTGGTCTTCCCCGGAGTGCAAGGCGGACCGCTGGTGCACATCATCGCCGCCAAAGCGGTGTGCTTCCGCGAGGCGGCGGCGCCGGAGTTCGCGGCGTATTCCCGGCAGGTGGTGGCCAACGCCAAGGCGCTGGCCGCCGAGCTTCAGCAATGCGGGTGCCGCGTCGTTTCCGGCGGCACCGATACGCACCTGATGCTGGTGGATGTGTTCGCCAAAGGCGTGCGCGGCAAGGAAGCCGAAGCGGCGCTCGACCGCGCCTATATCACCGCCAACAAAAATACGATTCCGTTCGACGTCAATCCGCCGCTCAACCCGAGCGGGATGCGCTTCGGAACTCCGGCGGTCACCACGCGCGGATTCGGCGAGGCGGAGATGCGGGAGGTGGCCCGGCTGATCGCGCGCGTGCTGGAAAACATTTCAAACGAAAGCGTTCTCGACGAGGTGCGGCGCGCTGTCGGCGTGCTGACCGAGCGCTTCCCGCTGTACGCCTGGAAGCTCGCTCCCGCGGCGGCGCGGTAAGCACGGCGGGCGGTCATCGATGTTTCACATCGTCATCGACGTCCGCCGCATACGCGATTTCGGAATCGGCACCTACATCCGCAATCTGGTGCGCGCGCTGGCGCGCCTCGATTCGGAAAACCGCTATACGCTGGTGGCGCGGCCCGGGGAAACCGCGGAACTGGCCGGGCTGGGGGAAAATTTCGCCATCGCCGTTTATCCCCGCCCGGAAAGCGAGCTAGTTCATCACGCGGCTTTCCCCCGGTTTTTACGCAAATTCCGCGCCCATCTATATCATATTCCGCTCAATTCCGTGGCCTGGTGGATGCCCCGGCCCTACGTGGTCACCATCCACGACATGAGCACGCTGCTGTTTCCGCCCAGCCGCGACTTCCGCCACACCCTGCGCCAGGCGCGCTACCGCCGCGGCGCGCTGCGCGCCAGCCGCATCATTGCCGTCTCTCAATCGACCCAGCGCGATCTGGAGACGGTGCTGCACGTGCCGCGCGGCCGCATCCGCACGATTTACAGCGCGCCCGATCCGGCCTTTACCGCGCACCCCAACGGCGGAGACGGCCCCACGCTGGAGCGCTACTCCATCGCCTATCCCTTCATCCTCTACGCCGGAACCGTGCGGCCGCAGAAAAATGTGCCGCGCCTGATCGAGGCCTTCGCGGTGCTGCGCGCCGAGTTCGAGCAGCATCCCCAATATCGCGATCTGCATTTAATCATAATCGGCGATGAAATTTCAAAAAATCCCGCCGTACGCCGCGCCGTGGCCCAGGCGCGGATGGAGCCCTATGTGCGCTTTCTGGGATTCGTTCCACTGGAAACGCTGCGGGTTTTTTATCGCGCCGCGGTCTTATTCGCGTTTCCCTCGCTCTATGAAGGCTTCGGCCTGGCGCCGCTGGAAGCCATGGCCTGCGGAACGCCGGTGGTCGCCTCCGACATCCCCCCGCTGGTGGAGGCTGTCGGCGGCGCCGCCGAGCTGGTGAGTCCGGACAACGTCTTCGATATCGCCCGCGGCATCCGCACCGTGCTGCTGGATCCCGAGCGCCGCCGCAGGCTCACCGAAGCGGGCGAAAAACAGGCGCAACGCTTTCATTGGGACCGCACCGCGCGGGAGGTTTTGGCGATATATCGTGAAATTTACAGAGATTAGTGGAAAAATTATTGACAGTATTCCGAGAATGGACGTACTATACCTACATACCTACCCCCCTGAGAGGGGATGACCAGGAGGATACTGGCAATGGAATGGAATCGATCGGAAACGCTGGCGCTGGCCATGCACAATTGCACGCAATGCCACGGAGCTGGATTGCGGCTCAATAAGAAGGGCGCGGCGTCGCCCTGCAACTGCGTCCTGCGCGCGATTTTTCGCATCTGCTGGGAGCGTTTTGTGCGCTGCGTCACGCAGGAACGCCATCTGAGCCGCGTTTCCCTGGAGCCGCACGCGGGAAGGATGCGGGTGGGAACGTGGGGCAGAAAAGACGAGGAATATATCGCGGATTTTTGCCTGATTTCCCGCCGTGTTTTGGACGACTTCGAGCACCGGCTGTTCCGCTATCATTTTCTGCTGGGCGCGGATTGGCGGCTGTGCTCGCGCCGCCTGGGAATCGACCGCGGAAATTTCTTTCACGCGGTGTACCGGATCGAGCAGAAGCTCGGCCGGGTGTTCCGCGAATTGCAGCCCTATCCGCTGTTTCCGCTGGATGAATACTTTCATGGCCCGTCGCGCCTGGCGCCGGCCCGCCCGGCCGCCCCGGTCCGGCGTGAACCGGCGCCCCCGAAGCACTTGCAATTCCCGCGGCCGCTGGGGAAAACCGCATAAAAAAACCGCGGCTTTCTGACCGGTTTTTTGCAAACAGGCCCCGGCATGACGCCGGGGCCTGAGAGAAAAATCCCCAGCAGGACGGCCGGAATCCACGCCGGAAAACGCAAATTTAATTTAATTTAATTTGCCGATCTCGTTTTCCACCGCTTCGAGAATCTCGCCCTGTTTGGCGGCCCGGGCCAGCGCGTCGATATCGGGATGCAGCGGGCGGTCCGCGTCCAGGCGCGCCACATGCCGGCGGATGGCGTGATAGGCGGCGCGCGTGGCCGGCGCCGGTTCAAGCGGCGCGAGCAGATCGAAGGCCTGCGCCGCCATCATCAACTCGATCGCCGCGATTTGCCAGGAATTTTCGATGATCTGCCGGGTCTTGATCGCCGTGGTCATGCCCATCGAGACGAAATCTTCCTGATCGGCCGCGGCGGGAATGGAGCCGGTGGCGGCGGGCGTGCTCAGCACCCGGTTTTCGCAGACCAGCGCGCCGGCGGTGTACTGCGAAACCATCATGCCCGAGTACATGCCCGCGCCCTTGGTGAGAAACGCGGGAAGGCCCATCGACAGGTGCGGGTTCATCAGCCGGTTCATGCGCCGCTCGGAGAGAACGCCGGCGGTGGTTAATGCCATGCCGAGCAGCTCCAGGCCGAAGGCCATCGGCGTGCCTTGAAAGTTCGCCCCGGTCAGCGTCAGCTCCTCGTCCGGGAAAAAATAAGGATTGTCGGCGGCGTGATTCAGCTCGATTTCGAGCATCTGGCGCGTCCAGCGGAAGGCGTCGCGCGCGGCGCCGATCACCTGCGGCGAGGAGCGCAGCGAATAGGCGTCCTGCAACTTCTTGCCGGGCCGGTTGAGCATCCCCGAACCGGAGGTGAGCCGGCGGACATTTTCCGCGCTTTCCTGCGCTCCGGGGTAGCCGCGCACTTCGTGAATGCGGCGGTCGAAGGCCATCAGGTTGGCGTTGAGCGCTTCCAGCGTCATGGCCAGCGCGATCTCCTGCGTGCGCAGCGCGCGAACGGCATCGTAAAGCTGAAGGCAGCCCATTCCGGTGATGAGATCCGAGCCGTTGATCGCCGCCAGGCCGTCGCGCTCCTGAAATACGACCAGCCCGATGCCGGCGCGCTTCATTCCTTCGGCTGCCGCGAGCCGCTCGCCGCGAAAGAAAACCTCGCCTTCGCCCATCAGCGTGATGGCGGCCTGCGACATCGGCGAAAGATCGCCGCAGGCGCCCACCGATCCTTTCTGGCACATCACCGGCGTCACGCCGCGGTTCAACTGGGCGATCTGGGCCTCCACCACCTCCAGCCGGATGCCGGAGTGTCCCCAGCAGTGGGTGTTCAGCCGCGAAACCAGGGCCGCGCGGGCGTCCTCTTCCGAGCAGGGCTCGCCGCAGCCGGCGGCGTGCGAGTAAAGCAGATATTTTTGGAGGTCCCGCGCCTGCTCCGGAGTGAGGACGACGCCCGCGAGCTCGCCGATTCCGGTGTTGACGCCGTACATCACCTCGCGCGCGGCGATCTTCCGCTCCAGAAGCGCCCGGCATTTGCGGATGCGGGCGATGGCGCCGTCGTCGAGCTCGACCGGCCGGCGGTGGCGCGCGATCTCCGCCACCAACTCGATCGTGAGCGAGCGCCCGTCCAGGCGAATAGGGTTCATCCACCGCAGTATGGCAGAAGCAGAGGGCTTGGCAAAGCTGGTTTCCACGGGAAAACAGCGGGATTGTGGTGGATTCAACGGCGGATTGTGGTTTTATATGATGGACTCGTGAACAATCCGGAGATGAGCCCGTTGATTGACGACATCGCGCGCCGGCTGCTCGAGGAGTTGCAGAAAAACGCCAGAGCGTCCTACGCCGAGCTGGGGCGCCGGGTGGGGCTTTCTCCCTCGGCGACGGCGGAGCGGCTGCGGCGCCTGGAAGACGCCGGGATCATTCGCGGCTACCGCGCCGACATCGATCCGGCGAGTCTGGGATTGGGCCTAATGGCTCTGATCCGCATGACCGCCGACGGCGTGCAGTATCAGAACCTGATGAAGTTCCTGGAAGACTGCGAGCAGGTGCGCGAATGCTATCACGTCACCGGCGGCGACGCGCTGATGATGAAAGTGTTGGCGCCTTCCATCGAGCAGTTGGAGGCCCTGATCATGAAGCTGCTGCGCTACGGGATCCCGACCACGAGTATTGTGCTCTCAACGCCGGTCGAGCGTCATACCTTCGCGCTGCAAAGATCAAAAAAAGCTTAAGGAGGGCGGGATCGATCCCGCCCTCCAATGGATTAGAACGAGAAGCGCAGGCCGAGTTGGAGTTCTCTCGGCAGGTTCATTTGATAGGTAATGCGTCCGAAGTTGCCGTTGGGTGTTACGCCGTCGGACTTGAAGCCCTGGAAGTTCACGTTGGGATTGGCGAAATTCGGGGTGTTAAACGCGTTCAGCGCTTCGGCGCGGAATTGAGCTTTAAAGCGCTCGCGAACCGTGACGGTCTTGAACACAGAGATGTCCCAATTGGCCAAACCGGGCCCATACATCGGAATCGAGCGCGAGAGATTGCCGAAGCTGTAAGCGGGCGCGAGGGAAAACGCGGCCGGGTTCAGGTATTGATAGAGTCGCGATTCGGGGCTGCCCGATTTGTTCGGGCTGACGCCGGTGGCGTTTGGCCGCTGTTCGAGCGTGCCGATCGTGGAGTTGTTGTTCTGCTGATAAACGAACAGCGGGAAGCCCGTAGCAAGGGTCATCACGCCATTGATGGACCATCCGCCAATCACATAATCGACAGCGGCCGGAGCGCCGTTTCCGAAGGGCTTGCCTCTACCGAAGGGCAGCTCATAGGTCCAGGCGGCACTGGAGCGCCAGGGCGTGCTCCCGGCCGAAAGCGACCATTCGGCGCCGAGATTATAGACATTTTGCGGATACGCCGGAGCGGTGCTGCCCGAAGAAGAGATAAAGTAATTTGAGGCCGCGCCGGCATAGGTGTTGTCTTCGTTCTTCGACCAGGTGAAGGTATACAAGAACGTGAGGCCACGGCTCAGTCGCTTATTGGCCTTGACGATCATCGAATCATAGTTGGCGTGGCCCAGATTGTTGGAATCATAGACCTGTTGATACTCGGGGAAGGGCATCAACAGCTGCGCCGCAGCGACGGTGGCGCCGGCCAGGATTCCGCCGACGTTGGGAAGCCCGTAGAACGGATTGGCCACTTTCGCGCTGAGCGCCGATCCCATGCCCAGATACTGTACCGGAACCTGGTTCAGCGGCAGATACGCGGTGGACGTCGAGCCCATCTGCAAGTCGCGCGACCGGGCGCCGGAGTAGCCGATTTCAAGGGCGATGCCGTAAGGCAACTGGCGCTGGATATCGGCCGAGAATTGCTGGACGATTCCCTGGGTGCGGCGCTGATCGGGGAAATAGGTGGGGTTTCCGAGCTGCTGGAGCACGCCGGCCTGAATGCTATTCGGCTGCAATATGCCTTTGGGATACGGATTGCTCAGCGAGCCGGCCGGCGTGGCGTTGCCGTCGGTGGAGGCGAGATAACTTGTCGTCTGCGCCAGACCGGGTGAATATTGGTTATCGAAACTAAAGTAGATCGGCGCATAAAAAACGCCATAGCCGCCGCGGAACACAGTCTTATCGTCGATCTGGTAAGCGAACCCGGCTCGCGGGCCGAATTTGTCCTTGAGCGCGTCGCAGCAGGCTGTCGGATTTGAATTTTGACCAGCAATCAGCGGGAGACCGTAGGCGTTAACGCCGGATCCGGACGGCAGGAAGCCCTGAATGGGATTGTAGGCAGTCTGGTCGAACCCCACCAGCATGTGGTTGAACTGTTCCGCCTCGCCCGTTTCGTATTCGTAGCGGAGGCCGGCATTGATGGTCAGTTTGTTCGATACGCGGATATCGTCCTGAATGTAGCCGGAGTAGTAACGGATGAAGAAGTATTCGTGGGAGTTGGTTTGCACCGCGCCGGCTGACGGGTAGCCGAGCAGGGCGTCGGCAAAATCGATGCCATTCGCCGACTGGTTGGTCGAGGAAGTGAAGATACCGTTGAAGGTGAAGGTGCCGAACCCGTTCGTCCAACTAATGCCGTCGGTGTGGATCAGCCGGTAATCGAAACCCACCGTCAGGTTGTGGCGGCCGGCGTTCTTGGATAAGGCGAACGAAGCGTTGCGCGACCAGTAGGTGATATTCGAGGGGCTGCCGCCGCCAAAGCTGGTGCCGGCCTGCGACAGGTTGATGCCCGGAAATTCCTTTACCTGAAGCGAATTGACGTAGCTTGCCGGAAAGCCGAGCTTGGTCTGATCGAAGCCTTGGCTGACGTAATTATAAATATTGGGGAAGCGGTTGAAACCGAAGCGCGCCGTTAGCACCGTGGTGGGGTTCAGCGTGGCGATAGCATTGACGGCAGTCGCGTCGACGTGGCGATCGAGCAGGTAAGATCCGCTGCCGGGCAGAGTTTCCAACGTGTTCCCGCCAGGCTCGTGGCTCTTGTAGTAAACGAACGATCCGCTGAGGCGCAGCCAGTTGCTCGGGTCCTCTTCCAGTTTGAAAACGTGCTCTTCGGCGTGGTTACCTAGCGTATCTTCACCCGTGAAGTTGTTCGTATCAGCCGGTGCGGTCAGATTCTGCGCCTTTGGAAGATAGCTCAGAATCGCCTGGCCGACGGGATTGATGCGGGTTGGGGGAATAACATTTCCCGGGAAGGGGCTGCGGGTGACGGAGCCGTTGGCGCCGGCGACGTTGGTCTGCGGGTCGTAAATCGTTTTGCCGGCGGCGGAAAAGTTGCCGCTCAGCTCGGCCGGAGTAGGCACCGCGTAGCTCCCCGAGGCGGGCTGAGCTTCGAGATATCCTTCCGTCGAAGCGAAGAAGAAGGTTTTATTGCGGCCGTTATAGATTTTTGGGATAACGACCGGTCCGCCCAGCGTGGCGCCCCAGTTCTCCCATTTCTCATTAGGCCGGGGGTCAACCAGATTTCCGTTGGGCAGGCGTCCAGCCGCGTTATTGAAGAAACTGTTGGCGGTCATGTCCGTGGTGCGCAGATATCCCATCACGTCTCCGTGCAGATCGTTGCCGCCGGTTTTCAGCACGACGTTGAACATGCCGCCGCCGGTGCGTCCCATGGTCGCGTCGTAGGTGTCCTCCTGGAGCTTCATCTCCTGAACCGAATCCTGCTCGGGGATGAAGATGGCCAGGTTTTGCGAGCTGGTGATCGGGATGCCGTCCACAATATAGTTATTGCCGCGGATGGGGCCGCCGTTGATGGAAAGGTTCGAGGAGCCGATCTGGTCTTGAAAGCGGTTCCACTGGGGAGGTCCGGAGGGAACCACGTTGTTATCGACTTTCGACAGCAGGAACGTGTTCCGTCCGAGGTTGGGCAGGTCGGTGATCTGCTGCGTGGTGGTGACGGTGCCGTTAGAGGCGGTGGCGCTCTCAATCAGCGGAGCTTCCGCCGTCACGGCGATGCTTTGATTCACGTCGCCCAGCTCCATTTTCAGATCCAGGCCGACCTTCTGCTGCACGCCCACGATGATGCCGGGCCGTGTCAGCGTCTTAAATCCCTGCACCTGCACGGTAATGGTGTAGGTGCCCGGCTCCAACTGCGCGAAGGCGTACTGCCCCGCGGTGGTGCTGACCGTGTTGACCACCGTTCCGGTCGCCTCATTTTTGAGCGATACGTTGGCGCCGGCGATGATGGCGCCGCCCGGGTCCAGAATCAACCCGCGGATTTCCCCAACGAAGGACTGCGCCATGGCGATCGCCGCGGACAGCGCCGCAACCGCCGCAAACGGAGCGATTCGATGCATTCTCATGTGGGTACACCCCGAACAAAGTATTACGAAAACAATATTCCACGGTTAAAAGTTTGTCAATCCCCGCCGCGGCCAATTGAGCGGCGGCGCGCGATTTTTGCCGTGGCTTAACCCGCTGTGGAAGCGATTGACTTTATACGCCGGAGTGGGGTATTCTACCGCCGTACTGAGGTCGGTTTTGGCCTTGTGGCTCCGAGCACCCAGTTCGTGCAACATTCCCAGCCAAGGAGAGCATTTCACGTGACACTGACGACCGAACAGAAGAACGATTTTCTGGCGCGAGGTTTTTCACGGCGGAGCTTCGGCCGCCTGGCGACGCTGTTGGCCGCCGGCTCCAGCCTGCCGTTTTATAACGAGTTCGCTTGCGCGCAGGTGGCGATCGACAACCGCAAGCTCCCGCCGGGCGCGGTCAAAATCGACAACAACGAGAATCCGCTGGGCCCCTGCAACGAGTCCTTGGAGGCGATGCGCGCGATCCTGCCGCAGGGCGGGCGTTACATGTTTTATCTGCCGGGCGAGTTGTCCGAACTGCTGGGATCGCAGGAAGGCGTCTCGCAAAAATACGTGCAGGTGCACGACGGTTCGAGCGCGCCGCTGTTACAGGCGGTGCTGTCCTTCACCTCGCCGAGCCGGCCTTTCGTCATCGCCGATCCAGGCTACGAAGCCGGCGCCGAGGCGGCCAAGTTCGTGGGCGCCAAGGTCGTGCAGGTGCCGCTCACCAAGGACTACGCGCACGACGTGCGCAAGATGGCCGCGGTCGAAAACGCCGGCCTGATCTATATCTGCAATCCCAACAATCCCACCGGCACCCTCACCAAAAAGGAAGACATCGAGTGGCTGGTGGCCAACAAGCCCGCCGGTTCGGTGGTGATGATCGATGAAGCCTACATCCACTTCGCCGGCAAGGACGAGCACACCTCGATGAAGCTGGTGGCGCAGGACAAGGACGTGATCATTCTGCGGACCTTCTCCAAACTCTACGGAATGGCGGGACTGCGCGCCGGCGTGGCCATCGGCCGCCCCGACCTGATCAAGAAAACGCGCGGATTCGGCATCAACTGGAATCCGGTAACCTCCGTCGCCGGCGCCATGGCCGCGCTGAAGGCCAAGGAAGTGATCCCGCAGCGGCAGAAGATCAACGCCGAGATCCGCGACAGCACCATCGCCTTCCTCGAAAAGAAAGGCTTCAAGGTGATTCCCTCGGTATCGAACAAGTTCATGGTGGATACCCGCCGGCCCACCCGCGAAGCCCGCGCGGCCCTGCAAAAAGACCTGATTTACGTCGGCCGGCCGTGGCCCAGCATGCCCACCTGGATCCGCGTGTCGGTGGGAACCAAGGAGGAAATGGAGAAGTTCCAGGCGGCGTTCATCAAGGCGTTCGCCTAGCTTCTTTCCGCGAAGTCTCCTTTCCCGGCTTTGCGCAGCGCGCTCCATCCCGGTGGTGGAGCGCGTTTGATTTTATGGGCGGCTCACGGCTTCGCGTAGCTGACATCCACCGCGCGGCCGTACACCTCATCGAACACATCTGACACTCGCGAGGCCGCCCATTCGGCCAAATCCGGCTCGCACCGCGCGCGAAGGCGGATCAGAATCCGCGCCGGTTGAATCTCGCAGCTTACGATTTCGATGTTTTCCTCCTCCGGCCCGCGGGCCAGATTCCCGGCCAGGCGCAGGATGGGGATCAGCAGCAGCAGCGGCCGCCGCTCTTCGGCGGGGAGCGACTGAAACTCCGGATGCGCGGGCGACGGCATAGCCTTGCGATGATAGCGGCACAAGGCGGCGATGAACTCGCGCTCGCGATTGGTAAATCCGGAAAAATCGACGTGGGAAACGATGTAGTAGGCGTGTTTGTGATGGGCCGAGTCGTTAATATAGTGGCCGGTTTCCCGGAAATAGGCCGCCGCTTCCAGCAAGCGCCCGTAATGGAGCGGCAACTGGTGCAGGCTCTGCAAACGGGCGAACAAAAATTGCGCGAACGACGCGACCCGGCGGCCTTGCTGGACGCCGGCGCCGAAGCGCGCCGCGATTCGCTCCACTTCCTTGCGCTGGCCGCGGTCGAGGCGGGCCAGCTCCCCGCCGACGCCGCGCGCCACCATATCGGCGATGATGCCGTCGCGCACGCCGGCCGCCGAATAATACAGGCCTGCGGCGTGGAACCGTTCGAGGATGCGCAGCAGCGCGCCGGCTCCGGCGACAATGATCTCGGCCCGGCGCGGTCCGATGCCGGCCACCTTTTTCCGGCCCGCGAGATCCAGGGCGGCGAGCTTGCGATACAGCTTGCGGATCTGCGCGGTGGAGGCGCGCAGGCGGTCCGCTTTGTCGCGGCGCGAGCGCGGCACCCGATTCACCGCGCAGACCACGGCCGCCGCCGTTGCCGATGTCGCGATCACCCGATCGAAGCGCAAGCCCAGGCGGGCCGCCGCGCCTTCCAGCTTGGCGTCGATGAATTCGGCCATCTGGTGCAGTTCGCGCTCGCCCGGCGGATCGCCATGCAGGAACATCTCCTGGAGCCGCACCGCGCCCAGCGGCTTCGACACCGCTTCCAGCAGCGCGCCGTCCTCGCTGGCAATCATTTCGGCGCTGCCGCCGCCGATATCGACGATCAGGACTCGCCGGCCGTTCTGAGGCCAGCGGTGGATCACGCCTTGATGAATCAGGCGGGCTTCTTCGCGCCCGGTGATGACTTCCACCGGCGTTCCCAGCGCGGCCGAGGCGCGCGCGAGGAACTCGCCCTGGTTGGAGGCGTCGCGCACCGCGCTGGTGGCCACGGCGCGAACTCCGGCCACGTTCAGCTCCCGGTAGATCCCGGCCATCCGCGCCAGCACGCGGAGGGTCGCCGTCATGGCCGAGGCGCTGATGCGGCCGCCGTGAAAGACGCTGGCCCCCAGGCGGGTCACCTCCCGTTCGGAGGCAAGCACCCGCGGAGCCGATCCGGGGACCACTTCGACGGCCAGCATTCGCACCGAGTTGCTTCCAATGTCGACCGCGGCGTAGCGAAGCATCCCTCTAGTCCGTACTATCGCAAAGTCCACGGAGGGCGGGAGCGCGGGATTGGGAAAGAGGCAGGCGAGCGCCGGCCGAGGAGCGCGGATCCTGCTTACCGATCCGGGCGCGGCGTGCGCTGGCGGGCTTCCTTGTCTGTGTCCAGCAAGGCGCGGTTCAGCCGCTCCAGCTCCTTCAGGCCGCTGAGGGAATGGTGCACCCGCACGGCGACACGCCACTGGGCGCCGTCGTTTTGGCAGCGGCAGACCTCGCCCAATAGCAAAACGTCCTCCACTTCGATGCGAAGGGGGGAATCCGGCTGGATCGGGCGCGGCGTCGCCAGCAGCAGTCCGCTGCCGGAGACATCGGCGACCCGCGCGGTCATCACCTCCGGGGCGGCGCCCAGAACGGTCACGGCCGCCGGCATATCGACCTTCACCCGCGGCTCGCGGCGCCTGTCCTCACCCTGCACACTTATACTATCGGGCGCTTACGGCGGACCTTTAGCGATTTTGGCTTTGCGCGGCGCGGCGCAAGCGGCCGCCTTGTGAGATCCTCATTAAGATTTAAGGTTTATGGATATCCGTCAACTGGAACTGTTCATGGCGGTGCTGGAGTGCTCCAGCGTGACGCGCGCCGCCGGGCGGGTGAACCTTTCGCCCGGCGCGGTGAGTTTGCAGTTGCGCAATCTGGCCTCGGAACTGCGCGCGGATCTGTTTGTGCGGAACGGCAAACGCCTGATCCCGACTCCGGCCGCGCTGCGCCTGGCCGAGCTGGCGCGCGGCGTGCTCTGGCAGATGCGCGGCATCGAGCAGGAATTTTCCAACGATCCGGCCACCGACCGCCGCCCTTTCTCCTTCGCCACCGGAGCGACCGCCCTGATCCATCAGCTTGGGCGCCCCTTGCGGCTGCTGCGCAAGCGTTTTCCCCAGATCCGCGTGAAGATCACCGTGGCCGCCACCGAGGAGATGGTTTCCGGGCTGCTGGACCGGCGCTTCGATCTGGCTCTGATTTCGCTGCCCTTCGACCATCATCAGCTCTCGATCCTGCCGCTGTTTGAAGAAGAGATGCTGATCCTGAAGCCATCGCCGAGGCGGATCCGCGGCTGGCATGTCGGCGCGATCCGCCCCTCCGAGCTGGCCGCGGCGCAGTTCTTGCTCTATCCCAAGCGCAGCAATATGCGCGCGATGATCGACCGCTTCTTCCGCGATCTGGCGCTGACCCCGGAGGTCATCATGGAAGCTGATGACACGGTTGCGATCAAGCGGCTGGTGGAGGCTGGTTTCGGATACTCGATTCTGCCGGAGAAGGCGCTTCGCGGCCAGCCGCGGTTCTTTCAGGTCTACCGCGTGCCCGGGCGGCCCATCAAGCGCCAGCAGGCGCTGGCCATGGCGCGCACCGACCATCCCCGCGCGCTGACCGAATCCATCGCCAGGTTTCTGCAATCCGCGCTCTGCCGCGCCGACCGGCGCGATGGAAGGTGACCGGCGCTTTCCTTGCGCCCGTAGCGCGGTTGGAAGAATCGCAGTATGAGCGGATCCAGACGAAATCCGGCGCTCTCTTGACGAATCCCGCAGCTTCCAGTACTCTGGGAGCAATTTACGTCGCATTGACGTGATCGCAACAGAGGTCTAAGCCGGTCTCCGGCAGTTCAGCGGGGCCGGTAGAGTAACGAGGGTTTCTTTATGAAAATTTTCACAGGATTATTTCTGTTTACCGCTATCGCTGTCTGGGCGTCTCCGGTCGGCAGCATCAGCGGAACCGTCAAGGATTCCTCCGGGGCCGTGGTGCCCGCGGTGAAACTCACGCTGACCAGCATCGGAACCGGGGCGCAGTTGACCACCACCACCAATCCGCAGGGCGAATTTCAATTCCTCGATCTGGCGCCCGCGACTTACTCTCTCGTCGCCGAGGCCAACGGATTCAAGCGCGTCACCGTCAATTCCGTGCTGGTGCAGGTCGATCAGATCACGCATCTGGAGCTGACGCTCGAGGTCGGCACGCTCACCGAATCGGTGCAGGTGGAAAGTGTGGCGCCGCTGCTTGAAAACGATAAGAGCACCATCAGCAGCGTCGTCGATACGCGCACCATCGGCAACATGCCGCTGAACGCCCGCCAGTATCTGGATCTGGCGCTGCTGACGCCTGGCGCGGTTCCGTCGGCGCCCGGCCAGCAGGGCGGAGGCTTCAATGTCGCCGGAGCCCGCTCGCAATCGAACCTGTTTCTGCTGGACGGCATCAGCAATATGGACACGCAGATCGGCTCCGCGCTCGGCAACTTCCGCATCACCGACGCGGTGCAGGAGTTCGCCGTGCAAACCAGCGTGCCCACGGCCGAGTTCGGCCGCGGCCACGGCGCGCAGGTCAGCATCGTGACCAAAAGCGGCACCAACGAATTTCACGGCTCCGTTTTCGAGTATCTCCGCAACTCCGATTTCGACGCGACGGACTTTTTCACGCACAAGCTCGGCGGCACGAAAAACGTTCTGCACCGCAACCAGTACGGCGCGGCGCTGGGCGGGCCGATCAAGAAAAACAAGACGTTCTTTTTCGCCTCCTGGGAGGGTTTCCGCCAGGTGAATCCCACCGTCAGCACCACGCGCGTGCCCACCGCGGCCGAGCGGGCGCAGGTAACCGATCCGGTTTCGCGAAACCTGCTCCAGTTCTGGCCGATGCCGAACGCGACGCAGGCCAACTCCACTGTGAATTACATCGCCAACGTGGCGGCTTCGACGTTTGACAACACCGGCCTGATCAAAATCGACCAGAACCTCACCGACCAGGATCATCTCACCGGCCGGTGGGCGGAATATCAGGGCGCCGTGGTCACCGCCGGAGCGCTGCCGCTTCAGGGCGGCACCACCAACTCGCCCATCAGCCGCTCCGGCATGCTCAACGAGACCCATACGTTTTCGCCCAATCTGCTGAACGAATTCCGCTTCGGCTATTCGCGCAACCGGACCTTTCTGCTGGTGCAGGACTCCGGCTTCAACGCCGCTTCGGTGATGCAGGTAAACGGCGTGCCTCTGCCCGGCGTGGTGGACGCCACGAAGAACCTGCTCGATTCCGGCCTGCCCACCATCGTCGTCGCTGGCGGATACGCGCAGTTGGGCACGGCCAATAACTATCCGCAGGGCCGCGTCACCAACACCTACGAGCTGTTCGACAACATGAGCTGGGTGGCCCCGTTCGGCGCTTCCAAGCACTCCTTCCGCTGGGGCTATCATGTCCGGCGCGAAGACGCCAAGCGCTTCCTGGACGGTTCGGCGCGCGGGTCGTTTAATTTCGTGAACTGGTCCGACTTCGCCAGCGGCCTGGTCAACACCTCCTCGTTCCACACCGGCAACACGCTGGCCTATTGGACCCGCTATCCCTTCGATCTCTATTGGCAGGACACCTACAAGGTGAAGGACAACTTCACTTTGAACTACGGCATCCGCTACGAGTATCCGTCGGCGATTTATCAGACGCGAAAAGAAGCCACCAACTTCATTCCTGGCGTGGGCCCCATGCTGCTCGGCACCAATCAGGTGCTCAACATTAATCCCGCGGTCAACGGTCCGGCGTCGTTCTTCTACACCACCGCGCCGTTCACGCTCTCCAACAGCGGTGTCCATTCGGATAAAAATAACGTGGCGCCGGTGGTGGGTATGGCGTACACGCCGCGCTTCGCCGATAAAATCTTCGGCCACGACGACACCGTCATCCGCGCCGGATTCCGCGTCGCTTACGACGACGTTTTCAACAACATTCCGGCGAATATGGGTCTGAATGCGCCCTACAGCCTGACGACCACGCAGACGGCGAACGTAACCCAGCCTGGAAAATTCTCCTGGGCCACGGGGTTCAACCAGAATGTGCCGTTCGTCTCCAACTACGGCAAGCAGGGCCCCGGCACGCCGACCAGCGGCGTAATCGGATTCAGCGCCGAAGATCCGAACCTGCGCAGCGCCTATATTTATCAGTTCAATTTCGGAGTCCAGCGGAGAATCGGCAGGAGTTTTTCGCTGGAAGCCGATTATCAGGGATCGAGTGGCCACAAGCTGATGGTCAATACCGATCTGAACGAGCCGGTGGTGCAAGTGGCCAGCGCCGCGGCGCGCGGAAATCAGGCGCCGAACCAGCAGATCTTCCCCTATCCTTTCTTCGGACGCTTGAACATGGGCAAGGACATCGCCAACTCCAACTACAACGGCCTGGTCCTCACCGCGAAGTATCAGGGGCATTACGGAATCCTGCAAGCCTGGTACACATTCAGCAAATCGCTGGATGACAGCTCGTCGTGGTCCGTGCCGGCGGGCCAGCCGGGCGGACTCGCCGACCCCAGAAATCTTCACGCCGATTACGGCCCGTCGAACTTCGATATTCGCAATCGCGCCGTGGTGACTTATGTCGTCGATGTTCCCGCTGGTCCCGGCCATCGTCTCTTCGGCTGGAACAACCTGGTGAATCGGGAAGTGATCGGCGGCTGGCAGGTCTCCGGCATCGCGACCATTCAGAGCGGAACGCCCTTCACGGTGTATAACAGCTCGCAGGACTTCAGCGGCTTCAATCAATTCGACGACCGTCCGAATTATGTGGGAAGCGGCCCGCTGCCGCAGAACAACGGCAATCCCGACGCCGCGTTCGCCACTTCGTATTTCGCGACGCCGCCGACCGGCCGGGTGGGAACTTCGGGCCGCGACGAGTTTTACGGTCCGGGGCTGTTCAACTGGGATCTGACGGCGGCCAAGAGTTTCGCGCTCCGCAGCGAGCGCATTCGGCTGCAGTTCCGCGCGGATTTTTTCAATCTGCTCAATCACACCAATTTTTCGAATCCGGTGAGCAATCAGAGCAGCGCCAGTTTCGGCAAGATTACGGCGGATGTGGGCAGCGCGGTGGCGACCGCGGTGGGCACCACGGCGGGCCTGGTGGGCGGCGGCCCGCGAATTATTCAATTTTCGCTGCGTTTGACGTTCTGAACCGGGGCGCCAGCCAATATGGTATGCTTGGCGGTAGATTGGCGTGATACCGGACATCCAGATCGTCTCGCCGAGCGAGGTTCCCTACTACCGCCAAGTCTATGAACAGATTCGGGCGGCGATTCTTTCCGGCCGGATGGCGCGGGGCGAGCGGTTGCCTCCAACGCGGGAATTGGCTGTATCGATTGGACTGAACCGGACCACGATCACGGCCGCTTATGAGCTCTTGGAGAACGAAGGGCTCATCAAGAGCCACGTCGGGCGGGGCAGCTTTGTGCAGTGGGCGAACCGGGTGGATTGGGAGTCGCTCATCGCCGCGGAAGAAAATCCGCCCGTTGCGCCGTCGGCGCTGATCAGCTTTTCGGCTTCGCGGCCCTCGGAGATGCAGTTTCCGCTGGAGGAGTTTCGCGCGACCTGCCGCGAGGTGATCGATTCGAAAGACGCCGCCGGCATTTTGCAGTTGGGGCCGGCAAGCGGCTATGAGCCGCTGCGAAGATTCATCCTCGAGCAGTTGCGCCGGCGCGGCGAGGCGGCGGAAAACGACGACATTCTGATCACCAGCGGATGCCAGCAGGCGTTCGATCTGATCCAGCGCGTGCTTGCGCCGCGCGGCGAGACGGTGGTGCTGGAAGATCCGGTCTATCCGGGCCTGCGCAGTGTTTTCCAGCGCGGCGGGGCGCGCGTGATCGGCGCGCCGGTGACGCTGCGGGGCGCGCGGAGCGGGGTGAACGTGGATTCGCTGGAGCGGATTTTCGAAAAGGAGCGGCCGCGGCTGGCGGTGCTGACGCCGAATTTTCAAAATCCGACCGGCGCGACGATTCCCGAGGGTGCGCGGAAACAGATTCTCGAACTGGCGCGGCGCTTCGGAGTCATTATCGTCGAGGACGATCTGTACGGGTCCTTGCGCTATTTCGGCGAAGACGTTCCGGCGATGAAGGCGCTGGACGAGTGCGGCGACGTGATTCTTTTGGGGAGTTTTTCGAAGATCGCGTTTCCCGGGCTGCGGGTGGGCTGGTGCGTGGGGCCGAAACATTTTATCGCCCGTTTGTCGGAAGCGAAGGAAGCCAGCGATCTCCACTCCGATCAGCTCTCGCAGGCGGTGCTGCTGCGCTTCGCCGAGACGGGGCGGCTGGCGGCGCACCGCAAGAAGATGCTGGCGGCGGGCGCCGAGCGGCTGCGGGCCTGCATCCAGGCGTGCGAAAAGGAATTGCCGGAAGGAAGCGAGTTCACGCGTCCGGAGGGCGGCATGAATCTGTGGGTGAGGCTGCCCGAGCCGCTGGACGCGGCCGAACTGGCGGCGCGCGCGGCGCGGGAGAACGTCAGCTTCACGCCGGGCAAGTACTTCGCGGTGTCGCGCCCGCAGACGCACGGGCTGCGGTTGTGCTTTGCGGCCATGACGCCGGAGAATATCAAGTACGGGTTGCAGGTGCTGGGCGTGATTTTCCGTACGGAGTTCGCCCGCGCGCGCAAACAGCGGCAGGAGCCGGTTCCGGTGCTGGTCTGAGAGGATTCAAAGTCAAGGAGGGCATATGTATCTTTCCGAAGATTTCCGGTTGAAGGTGGGGTTGGCGGAGATGCTCAAGGGGGGCGTCATCATGGACGTCACCAACGTGGAGCAAGCCAAGATCGCCGAGCAGGCCGGCGCGGCGGCGGTGATGGCGCTGGAGCGCGTGCCGGCCGATATCCGCAAAGAAGGCGGGGTGGCGCGGATGGCGTCGATCCGGGTGATTCGCGAGATCATGAACGCGGTGTCGATTCCGGTGATGGCCAAGGCGCGCATCGGGCACTTCATGGAGGCGCGGGTGCTGGAGGCGCTGGGCGTCGATTACATCGATGAGAGCGAGGTGCTGACTCCGGCCGATGAGGAGCATCACATCGACAAGAAAAGTTTCAAAGTGCCGTTTGTCTGCGGCGCGCGCAACTTGGGCGAGGCGCTGCGGCGCATTGCCGAGGGCGCGGCGATGATCCGCACCAAGGGCGAGGCCGGCTCGGGCAATATTGTCGAGGCGGTGCGGCACATCCGCACCATCGTCAAGGAGATGAAGCGGCTCACAGTGCTCGGCAAGGAAGAGCTGGTGCACGAGGCCAAGAATCTGGGCGCTCCGCTGGAGCTGGTGGAGTGGGTGGCCGCCAACGGAAAACTTCCGGTGCCGAATTTTTCGGCGGGCGGCATTGCGACTCCGGCCGATGCGGCGCTGGTGATGCAGTTGGGCGCGGAAGCGGTGTTCGTCGGCAGCGGAATTTTCAAGAGCGAGGATCCGGAGGCGCGGGCCAGGGCGGTGGTGAAGGCGGCGACTTACTATAAAGATCCGGCGAAGCTGCTGGAGGCGTCGGAGGAGCTGGGCGAGGCGATGCGCGGCCTGGATGTCGCGAAGCTGCCCGAGGGGGAATTGCTGCAAACGCGGGGCTGGTAGATGAAGACGGTCGGCGTGCTGGCGCTGCAGGGGGATTTCGAAGCGCACCGCAAGGCGGTGGAGCGCGCGGGCGCCCGCGCGGTGGAGGTGCGCGCGAAGGATCAGCTGGAAACAATCGACGGGCTGATCCTGCCCGGCGGCGAGAGCACGACCATGCTGAAGCTGCTCGAAGCGGAGGGGCTGGCCGCGGCGGTGCGCGAGTTTGGTTTGAAGAAGCCGATTTATGGGACTTGCGCGGGCGCGATTTTATTGGCGCGCGAGGTGACCAATCCGCCGCAGCCGAGTCTGGATTTGATCGACATCACGGTGGAGCGGAACGGCTATGGGCGGCAGATCGACAGCCGCATTGCGAAGATCGACGGCGATTTGGAGGCGGTATTTATCCGCGCGCCGATTATCCGCAGGGTGGGAGCTCAGGCCCGCGTGCTGGCGTCCTATGGCGGCGATCCGGTGTGGGTGGAGCAGGGAAGGCATATGGTGACCACGTTTCATCCGGAGCTGACCGGGGATTTGCGGGTGCACCGGCGGTTTTTAGAGAAACTTTAGGGGATTTCGCCCTTCCGGCCGCTCAGACCAGGACGGTGAACGCGTTTTCGACGCGCTGCACCGGGCGATACAGTGTGTCGCGCTCCACCGGCTCGCGTCCGGCTTCCCGGATGAGGCGCAGGAGCTCGCTCCGGCGCAGGCTTTGCGAGGTGGTGGCGCCGGCGTCGTGATAGATTTTTTCCTCCACCACCGTGCCGTCGATATCGTCGGAGCCGAAGCGCTGGGCGATCTGCGCGATCTTCGGCGTCATCATGATCCAATA
>JAJPIT010000008.1 GCA_021324615.1 Terriglobia bacterium
GGGATAGCGGTCGCAGAGTTGATTGCGGTGCAGAGCGAAGAAGGCTCCTACCCGGTGGCCGAGGGCGGCGTCCAGGAAGTAGTGGCCGACAAGGGCTATCACAGCAACGACGTGTTGATGGGCTTGGCGGATTCTGGGGTGCGGACCTACGTGGCCGAACCGAAACGGGGGGAGCGGAACTGGCAAGGCAAGCTCGAGGCGAAGGTGGCGGTATATGGCAACCGGCGGCGGATCCAAGGCCATCGCGGCAAGCAATTGCAGCGGCAACGAGCGGATCGAGCGGAACTTCGCGCACCAGTTCGACACCGGCGGGATGGATCGGCTGTGGGTGCGCGGCCGGCAGAACGTACACAAGAAACTGCTGATTCAGGCCGCGGCGTGCAATCTGGCGCTGCTGATGCGCTTGAGGCATGGCTCGGGCAAGCTCAAGGCGGCTCATGACCGCCTTGCCGGCCTCATTGTTGTGTTTTTGATCCTTGTGGCGGCTCGAGAAGTGTCATCTTTCCCCCACACTACGCTTCCGTGAGCGGGTTCGGGCGGCTCGGGTCGATTCTTCACCCAACCAACTGCGGCATTGCCGATCCCGAAAACGCGGGGTTTAGACACGGGCTGTTAGGCGAAAAAGTTCAGCGGCCCGGCTCCCGAGCCGAGCCCGGGATTGCTGCGGATCGCTCCGGTGACGAACTGTTTGGCCCGCCGCACCGCCTCCACCAGAGGAGTTCCTTTCGCCAGCTCCGCGGTGATCGCCGCCGACAGCGCGCAGCCGGTGCCGTGGGTGTGGCGGGTGGGGATCCGCGGCGCGCGGAATTCGTGAAACTCGCCGTCCGCGTAAAGCAGATCCACCGCGTCGCCGCGAAGATGGCCGCCTTTGATGAGAACGTTTGCGGCCCCCAGCGATTGAAGCTTCCGGGCCGCGCGGCGCATGGAGTCGGAATCGTTCACCTCGAAACCCGCCATCGCGGAAGCTTCCTCCAGGTTCGGCGTCAACAAGAAGCACGGCGCGAACGGCCCGCCGCCGAGCCTTGCGCCGTTTTTGGCGCTCATTACCGGGTCTACTACCAGGGGGAAATCGAAGCGCTCCGCCAGCTTCGCGATCCGCGCCGCGACTTCTTCGCTGCCCAGCGCGCCGGTTTTCGCCGCGCCCGGCGGGATATCCTCGATCACCGCGCGAATCTGCGCCTCCACCAGCTCCGGCGGAAGCGTGTATACCTGCTCGACGCCGCGAGTGTTCTGAACCGTGATCAGGGTGATGACGGCCTGCCCAAAGACATGGAATCGGTGAAACGTTTTCAGGTCGGCCTGTATGCCCGCCCCGCCGCTCGCATCCGAGCCGGCGATGGTCAGCGCCACGGTCATCCTTCCAACTTAATGGAAGCTGAGCGTCCCCGTCTGCGTCTGTCCGGCCGCATTGGTGAAGGTAATCTGCACGGCCGCGACCACCTGGTTGGACTGGCAGGAGGTCGTCGCCGACGGCACGCAGCTTCCCCGCACCGGAAACGATACCTGCATCAGAAACGTGCTGCCCATCTGCCGGCCCGCATAGAATTGCTGGAAGCTGGAGCGGAAATCCGCAGCAACCGGCTGGGCGATCTGCCGGCCGCCGCCGTCGAAAAAGGTGAACGTCATCTGCCCGGCCGAATAGGTGTTGTCGTAGCCGACCACCGTAATGTTCAGTTGTCCCAAAACCTGGCTCGATGCGGAGGCCGTGTCGATGTAGAGCGGCGTGGGCGCGATTGTGAGGGAAGCCGAGGGCGGCGTGCCGCTCACTCCAGGTCCGCTTAGGGAAAACGTGATGGTGCCGGCCGTTGATCCGGTGGAAAACGCCGCCGCCGCGGCGCCGGAAATCAGCGCCTGCTGGCTTCCGGCGGCGACCGAAAAGGGCAGCTCGCGCGTGCTGCCGCTCAAGAACACGATGGTCGAGTCGTCGGGAAGATTCGGCGCGGGAGAGAACGCCAGGTTGATATATCCGGCGGCGCCGCATACCGAAGGCGACGCCAGCGCGATCGACACCGTGTGCTGCTGCGCGCTTGCAATATTCGCCGCGTCGAAAACGAACGAGGCGGGCGGAAGCGGCGGCGTGACGCCGCTGCCGCTCAAGCCGTACTGGCTGGAGTAATACGTCGAGGTGACCGCCAGCGTCCCGGAGTACGCCGCTTGCCCGCACACCGGCTTGATCTCTACCGTGAATTGCGTGGACGCGTTCGCGGCAAGCACCAGCGGCAGCGCGGGCGCCTGCACCGAAAACGCCGGATCGCCGGAAACAGCGATGGAAGAGATCGTAATACCGAAAGAGTTGGGGTTGGCCAGCGTCAAA
Source organism: Terriglobia bacterium (assembly GCA_021324615.1). GTDB lineage: Bacteria > Acidobacteriota > Terriglobia > Bryobacterales > Bryobacteraceae > Palsa-187. Next base: position 2,315 of record JAJPIT010000008.1, read on the forward strand.
CTGCACATCCCCACCGATCCGATGTTGACGGCCGCGAACGCGATCGCCGCGGCCGCGATCGAACAGCCCGGCCCCGCCGAAAGCGACGGCGGCTGGCCCGGCGCCGAAGAAACGCCCGGCACCGCCGCCAGCAGAAGCACGCTGATGGTGGCGATCGCCGGACCCGATACCTGAAGGCTGGCGCTGTAGTTCCCCATGCCGAGCCCATCACTGTTGAAGGTCACGCTGAATTCAAAAAAGTTCAGCGTGCTGGTCGCCGGCGGGATGTTCACCGGCGGCGTGCCGTTAATCGCGGTGACCGCGAATCCCGCTCCGTTCACCACCGGACCGTAGACCGTCACCGGCGAGTTGCCGTGATTGAAAACCCGGAAGCGAACCGTGGAGCTGGCCCCGGCGGCGAGGTTGCCGTAGTTGTACACCGCGCCGACCGGCGTTTCCGACGTCCCGTCGAAGGTGAACAGCGCCAGTTGCGCGCGCGCCGCCAGGCAGCAGAAAATCAATCCGAGAGCCGGCTTGAACGCGCCGGTCATTGCGCTGGCTCCGGCAGTTGGAATAACTGTTCCTTTCCGGGCGTGATCCGCAGGGCGAAGAGTCCGCCTGAGGCGCGAATCTCGATGTAATCGGGCGACATTTCAAAGAAGGCCGATGCCTCCGGAACGGCGAAGCTCATCTCCGATCCATCGGGCCGCCGCAGAACCACTTCCTTGGCCGTCGAAAACAAAACGCCGCCGCCGAGCAGCATGGTCAACCGCGCCGCGTGCGGCAGCGCTCCCAGCACCGCTCCATCCGGGCCCTCGATCAGCACCTGGCCGCCGATCCGCACCGCGAACTGGACGGCCCCCCCGGCGGACCGCAAGGAGATCACCTCGCCGGGGACCTGAAAATCGGCCGGCGCCAGCTCGCCGCCTTCCCATCGCGCCAGTTGTCGGGTTCGCAAAAAATACACAAACGCCCCGGCGGCGTCGAATGCGAATAAAGCGGCCCCGGCGGGCGCGGGGATCGTCGCCCCGGGGGCGATCAGGGAAGAGTCCGTCTTGAACATGCAATACCCCGCGCAGCCGAGCGAGACGGCTCCGCTCAAAACCGGATCGCCGGCCGTGGCGCTTCCCGGCAGGCCCGCCACGATCCGCACCGCGCCGGCCCGGTCGAGCATCATTCCGATCCGCGGCTGATCTAGGCCGGACTGTGCCCACGCCGCCATCGCGCCGAAAAACAGGAGCGGGATCTTCATGGCTTCCCCAGAGTGATGGTCGGCGCGCCGATCTGCAAGGACGCCGGCGGCGGAGGCGCGCCCCCTTTGCCGGCGAGCGCCGTTGCCGCGATTCCCCCCGCCGCCGCGCCCGCCGCGGCCAGCGAGATCCACACCCATTTGCGCCCCCGCCAGGAACCGGCCCGCAAATTCCGCGCGCCCGGCGAATCCGTCAGGAACTGCCGGGTGACCGTTCCGGCCCGCGTCTTTCCCTTCGCCGCCGTGATGCGGACTTCAAACGACCCGGCGGTGCGATTCCACTGCATTCCCCAAACTCCGGCGCGCCCGTCGGCGCGGGTCGTGGTGATGTAGGTCCGCAATCCGGTCGAAAATGTGCCGCCCGGACCCTCATCCGGCAGACGGAAGCTTACCGTTGCGCCTTCCACCGGCCGCCCGTTCTCATCGGTAACGGAGACCGTGATGCCGCGAGTGGCCCGCGCGCCGATTGGATACACCGCATCATCGCCTTCCAGCACCCGGATCTGAAGAATTGCCGGGTCCTGGGCCTCGGCTTGGGCCGCGATTCCTATCAGAAGAATCGGTAGTATTGCCCACACAAGATTAAGTGGGGCGGCGGGGGAAATACTCTCTTCTTTCCATACGATCTCTCCGGTGAGCCACGCATCTAAGCCGTTCGGGCCGGGAAAATCGCCGCAGACGGTAACGCGGTTCGGCAATCATGCATGTTGTGTTTAAATAAGGTAAGTTCCTGATGCCAGATACCGCCTTTCGACTGCGCCGCGGATGGAAGTCTTTCACGCGGCGAATGAGGGAGTTACGGCTGATCGCTAAGGGCGCCTTATCCACGCGCCACCCGATTATGGCGCATATTATTCCGATCCGGCGGTGCAATCTTTCCTGCGCCTACTGCAACGAATACGACGACTATTCAAAGCCCGTCCCGCTGGACGTATTAGTATCGCGAATCAACAAGTTAGCCGACCTGGGGACGAGCATCCTGACGCTTTCCGGCGGCGAGCCGCTTCTGCATCCGCAACTGGATGAGGTCATTGCCGCCATGCGCGCGCGCGGAGCGCTGGCCTGCATGATCACCAACGGTTATCTGTTAACCCCGGACCGCGTCCGTCGCCTGAACCGGGCCGGCCTCGATCACATGCAAATTTCGATCGATAACGTGATGCCCGACGAGGTTTCCAAGAAGAGCCTCAAAGTACTCGATAAAAAGCTGCAAATTCTGGCCGCAAACGCCGAATTTCACGTCAATATCAACTCCGTGGTCGGCGGGGGGATTCATCATCCGGAGGACGCGCTGGTGGTGGGAAAGCGCGCGCTCGAGTTGGGATTTTCGGCGACTGTCGGAATTATTCACGACGGCGACGGCCAGCTTCGGCCGCTGGGGCAGCGCGAGCGCGAGGTTTATCACGAAATGAAGGCGATGGAGAACCGCCACTTCGCACGCCTGAATTTTTTCCAGGACGCCATCGCGCAAGGCAGGCCTAACCGCTGGCGGTGCCGCGCCGGGGCGCGCTATATGTATATCTGTGAGGACGGCCTGGTGCATTATTGTTCGCAGCAGCGCGGCTATCCGGCCAAGCCGCTCGAACAATACACGCGTGAGGATATCCGCCGCGAGTATCTCACCGAAAAGTCCTGCGCGCCGTACTGCACCGTAAGCTGCGTACACTACGTCTCTTACTTCGATTTCTTCCGCGGGCCGCAGACGCTCAAAACCGACGTTCCGGAGCGCCGCAAGCCGCTGGTCAAGATCACGGGAGCCAACCAGTAGTCCGGCGCCCAATCTGTTAAACTCACTTCCTCATGGGCAAATTTACAGGCCTGCTCGGCCTCGCCGCGATTCTGGCCGCCTGCTTTCTTTTTTCAACGAATCGCCGCTGCATTCAGCCGCGCGTCATCCTTTGGGGACTGGCGCTGCAATTCGGCTTCGCCTTTCTGGTTCTGAAGACGCCCGTGGAGCGCGGATTCATCGTCATGAGCAACGGCGTCAATCATCTGCTCGATTACGCCGCGGCCGGCAGCAGCTTCGTCTTCGGCGACAAGCTCGGCGTCAAAAACGATCAGTTCGGAGTGGTATTCGCGTTTCAGGTGCTGCCCATCGTGATCTTCATCGCGTCGCTGTTCGCGGTGCTTTATTATCTCGGCGTGATGCAGGTGGTGGTGAAGGCGATGGCGGCGGTGATGCAGCGCGTGATGGGAACCAGCGGCGCCGAATCGCTGAACGTCGCCGCCAGCATCTTCATGGGGCAGACCGAAGCGCCGCTGACGATCCGCCCGTTTCTGGCCGGCCTGACCGAAAGCGAGCTGTTCACCATCATGGTCAGCGGCATGGCCCATGTTTCCGGCGCGGTGATGGCCGCGTATGTGATTATCGCCGGCGTCGAGATTCGCCACCTGCTCACCGCGGTCATTATGACGGCGCCCGCGACGCTGATGCTGGCCAAAATTCTGATTCCTGAAGTGGACAAGCCCGCCACCGCGGGCGGCGTCAAAGTGGAAGTGGAAAAGCCTGGCGTCAACGTTATCGACGCAGCGGCGCGCGGCGCCACCGACGGATTGTATCTGGCGCTGAACATCGGCGCGATGCTTATCGCCTTCATCGGACTGATTGCGCTGGTGAACGGAATCCTGGGCGCAAGCCACGATCATCTCGCCTGGATTCCCTCCTCGATGCAGGCGATCCTCGGCCGGATCTTTGCTCCTATCGCCTGGCTGCTCGGCGTGAAATATCAGGATTGCGCCGCCGTCGGCAACCTGCTGGGCGAACGGCTGATCCTCAATGAATTTGTGGCGTACGTGGATCTGGGTAAGATCGGCAAGACGCTCGATCCGCGCTCCTTCGTTATCGCGACTTATGCGCTGTGCGGGTTCGCCAATCTCAGCTCGGTGGCCATTCAGGTCGGGGGGATCGGAGCGCTGGCGCCGGCGCGCAAATCGGATCTGGCGCGATTGGGAATGAAAGCCGTCGCGGCGGGGACGATGGCCAATTTCATGTCGGCCTGCATCGCCGGCATGCTCCTATGATCGGCGTCGTGCTGGGCAGCGGCCTGGGCGCGTTCGCCGACGCGCTGGAGGATCGCCTCGAAACGCCTTACGCTCAGATCCCGGGATGGCCGGCATCGACGGCCATCGGCCACGCCGGAAAACTGGTTACCGGCCGCATCGAAAATACGCCCGTAGTTGTGCTGGCGGGCCGCGCGCATCTCTACGAGGGCTATACGGCGGCGCAGGTCGTCTTCGGAATCCGCGAGCTCGCCCGGCGCGGCGTTCGCAGCGTCGTGTTGACCAACGCGGCGGGCGCCATCAATCTGAGTTATCGTCCGGGCGATCTGGTGCTGATCGCCGATCACATCAATCTGCTCGGCGCCAATCCGTTGTGCGGGCCCAACGACGATTCCCTCGGGCCCCGTTTTCCCGATATGAGCGAAGCCTACGCCGCTGATCTCCGCGCCCTGGCCAAAGCCGCCGCACGGGAGCAGGGAATTGAATTGCAGGAAGGCGTCTACGCGGCCATGCCCGGCCCGAGCTATGAAACTCCCGCCGAAATTCGATTTCTGCGGATCATCGGCGCGGACCTGGTCGGTATGTCCACGGTTCCGGAAACCATCGCCGCCAATCATCTGGGAATGAAAGTGCTCGCCATCTCCTGCGTGACCAACATGGCCGCGGGAATTTTGCCCCGCAACCTCGACCACCGGGAAGTGCTCGAAACGGGCGAGCGCGTCCGCGGCGCGCTGGCCGCGCTGCTGAAAAGCATCGTGCCGCGGTTAAACCGGCTCTAGCGCACCACCGAAAAGTCCCACACCTGCATGTTCATCTTGCCGTCGGTGTACTGGACCAGCGCGTATTCGCCCGGCGCCAGATCGGCTTCCGGCCAGATTTTAAACAAAAGATCGCCTTCCTGTTTTCTGAACGTGGCGACATCGTCGTGTTTCTCCAGGACCTCCTTGGTTACCGGGATAATGTCCACCTGTTCGACGATCCGCGTATTTTTCCTGGTCGGCGTGAGCTTGATGATGCCGAAGCGCTCTTCCTCGGAAAGGCGGAGGAAAAACTCCGGCCTCGCTTCGGAGATTTTCATCGCCGCCGAATCGCCGTCGATCTCCACCGTTTCCTTTCCGGCGATCATCGGCACCGGGGAAAGCGCCTTGAGCACGCTGCGCCGCTTGTTGCCCACGATTTTTTGCTCGGCGGCCTTGATCGGCTCCATCTTGCCGCCGTGAATGTAGTAGGCGCCGGGAGCGGGCGGCACCAGCTTGACTTCCCGCGCCGCCTCCGCTTCGGCCGCGTCCTCGGCTGCCTGCTCCTTGGCTTCCTGCTGGATCTCCGCTTCGTGCTCGGCGATTTCCTTTTTGGTCCGATCCAGGTCCATCAGCTCCAGCGGAATCTCTTCCCATTCGCTGCGTTCGGTCGAATAGAAACGGACGCGATCCTGAAGCACCTGATATTCGCGCGCGAGCTGGTATGTTCCGTCCTTCAGATAAAGGCGGATGGTGGCGCCAAACGCCGTCGCGGCGACCAGCAAAAAAGCGAGGATTCGCCGGCACATCTTGCTCCTATTATGAAAGATTATGAAGGACCGCCACGCCGGCGGAGACCGGATGAAGTCCGCCCCGGTTCAAAACGCCGCTTTCGTCGATTCAGGGTGGAACATTTCCTCATAGAGTTCACGAACGCGTTCGCGCGCCAGTTTCAGAGCCCGCCGCCCCGCCGCCGTCGCGGCATAAGCCTTGCGCCGCCGGCCTTCGACATGCTGCACGTTGGCGCGCAACCAGCCCCGCCGTTCCATGCCGTGAAGAAGTGGATATATGGTTCCTGGACCCAGACGATATCCGTGGCGTCCCAGCTCGCCGATGATGCCGAGTCCGAAGATCGGCTCTTCCGCGGCGTGGTGCAAAACGTGCAACCGGACGAGTCCGATATAGAGCTCCTGATTGCGCGCCTCAGCAGGCGGCTTCCGTTTCATCGCCATCGCCGTACCGGTGCCTAAAACTATAACTTATCGCCGGTGTCCCGATCCCGCGAGACTCCGGTTTTAAAAGAGATCGGCGAATGGCGGGAAAGTCAGCAGCAAGCTCACGCCGAGAAGAACAAAGGCGGCTGCGCTCACTCGTGCCGCCGCGACGTTCCTGCCGCGCCAGCGCGCATTCAGGATCATCCACGCGGCGAGCCAGATGAGAATGGCGGAGGTGGTCACGCCGGACAGCGGCCCGGTTGGCTTGTAGAACACCATAACTTGTGTGAGCCAGGCGATCTTGCCGACGGCGATCGCCAGCACGGCAAGCGCAAATGCGCCAATGCCCGCCGCCAGAACCGCCGCCGCGCCGGAACCGTTCGGCGGACCGCTTTCGACCGCCTTCATCGCGATTGTCCCTCGGCCAAACGGAAGATCGCGCCGCCTTGCACGGGCGCAGTTTTATCGATCATCGCGCCGAAAAAGCCGGCGATCCCGGCCGAAACGAACGAGACCAGCACAAATCCCAGTACCGCGTTGCGCAACTGCGGATGGCCCCGCAGGCTCCGGCCATACTGGAGGAAAACCGCGAACGCCATAGTCATTGAAATCGGGGCGAGCCACGCAACATGCTCTTTCCACTCCATGCCAAGCGAATGCCACGCGCTGGTCCCGGGGCTCGATTGAAGCAGGTATTGGGGGAATCCGGTAAGCTGCGCCGTTTCCGGCGGCGGCGCGGCGCGGTACCACGGATAAATGACGTAGGCGCCGGTGAACACCGTGAGCCAGGCAAGCGCGGCCATGGTCCCCAGATAGACGCGAAAAAAGGACTCCTGTTTTGCAGCGGCCGGCGCCGAGTCCTTGCCGTAGCCCCACCAAAGTTCCAGGATCGCGCCGGAGCAGGTCAGCAAAAACAGCGCGCCGAATCCCATTCCGTGGATCAGCGTCCATAAACCGCGTTCCGAAATCTCCATTGCCTGTGTCCTTCCCCTGCGGCCCCTGCGGCGGATTTTCGCCCGGTCATTCCAATCCCTTAGTCGTGAATGGGGACGTGCATCCAGTCCAAGCTCTGGGAGGCCTTCGCGGCGTCTTTTCCCCAAGTCCAATACATCCCCACATAAGCGTAGCTTTCCGTCTGGCCCGCGATGGAGTGTCCATAGCAAAACAAGAACTGCTCGCCTGGATGATTCTTAAAGTGATAGTAGCCGCCGATGTCGATCATGATGGAAGCCTCGGTCTGCGCCGCCGCGAAACCCTCCCGGGCGTGGGCGAATAACTCGACGCCGAGTTCCAGCCGCTCGCTCAGCTCCCGTTTCACCAGCCACCCGGTGTAGGGAAAGTTGCGGTATCCGGTTTGCGGAACCACTGCATAGCCGGCGCCGCCGTCAAACGTCCAGCGGCCGGTGTTCTTTTGCAACCACAGCGGAATTTTGTACCAGACCTTCCCCACTCCCAGCCCTTTGTCGTAGTTTCCCGTCGGGATTTCGAACATGGTGAACGTACCGATCTGCGGGATGTGTTTGCGTTCCTTGATAAAGGCGATTTTCGCGCCCAGTTCCATGTCCGTGAGCCCGAAGGCCAGGGGTCCCGTTCCGCCCGGGAAATAGATCGGATTGTTGGATGGCGCAACCACGCCCAAAGGCAGGATCGCGTGCAGTTGCACTCTGGGAATCGCGCCCCAGTTGAACTCGATGGCTGGTCCGGTGGCGTCGATTTCCGCCGTGGTTCCGTCCATGCTGCCGAAGATGTAGAACTCGTAGTGGTGCAGATCCACCGGCACCGGATCGTCGGTTTGATAGGGAGGTCCCTGCGCCCAAAGCGGGAATGGAGGAATCGCACAAAGGGCGAACCAAGCACGGAGGAATAAAGGCCGTTGCGCCACAGAAGGGAATGTCCTGCACCCGCAACTATCGATACTCGATAATTGCATGGAAGCCGCAACGTTGTCAAATGCAAGCCGCGCGGCGCGTCATTTAATGAATGTTTTCCCGCACGGCGCCGTCAGTCGCCGGAGGTGCGCTCCCGGTGGCCGCCGAACTGATAGCGAATCGCCGACAGGATTTTGTTGGCGAAATCTGCTTCGCCGCGCGAGGTGAATCGCTCGAAGAGCGCCGCGCTGAGCACCGGCGCCGGCGCGCCCTCGTCGATCGCCGCGTTGATGGTCCAGCGGCCTTCACCCGAATCGGAAACACGGCCGGAAAAATTCTCGAGCTGCGGATTTTCGAACAAGGCGATCGCGGTCAGATCCAGAAGCCAGGACGCCACCACGCTGCCCCGCCGCCATACCTCGGCGATGTCGGCCAGATTGAATTCGTACTGATAATGTTCGGGGTGCCGCATCGGCGTGGTTTCGGCGTCCACCGCGTGATCGCGGCGGCCCGCGTTGGCGTGCTTTAAGATGTTCAGCCCCTCGGCGTAGGCGGCCATGACCCCGTATTCGATCCCGTTGTGGACCATCTTGACGAAATGTCCCGCACCGGAAGGCCCGCAGTGCAGATAACCTTCTTCGGCGGTGCCGTGCGCCTTTTCCCGGCCCGGCGTGCGCGCGATATTTCCGCGCCCCGGCGCCAGCGTCTTGAAGATCGGATCGAGGCGCTCCACCGCCGCGCGCGGCCCGCCGATCATCTGGCAATATCCGCGCTCCAGCCCCCAAACGCCGCCGCTGGTTCCGACGTCCACGTATTCGATCCCGCGCGGGGTGAGCTCTTTCGCCCGGCGAATATCGTCAATGTAATAGGAATTGCCGCCGTCAATAATGATGTCGCCCTGGTCCATGCGCGGCGCGAGCTCTTCCAGCGTCGAATCGACCGCCGCCGCCGGCACCATCAGCCACACCGCCCGCGGCCTGGCCAGCTTCGAAATAAAATCCTCGATCGAGGATCCGGGCGCCGCGCCCTCGCCGGCAAGCTGCGCGACGCTCGCCGCGCTGCGGTCATAGACCACGCAGGCGTGCCCGCCGCGCATCAACCGCCGTACCATGTTCGCGCCCATCCGGCCAAGGCCGATCATTCCCAGTTGCATCCCAGCTTGCTCCCTCTGTACAACCTTACGACATCTCGCCCCGGCGCGACGCTCCCCCGACGGGTCCGTGACGTTTCCACGCGCATCACTGTTTCTTCATATCGAGACTTCGGAAGCAAGGGAAGGCGCGGGCTGCCCCGGGGAAAAGGAATGAAACCCTGGCGGGCCGGGTTCGCTCTAACCCATGTTCCGAAATCCTCTGTACAGGAGTTTTCATTATGGCCTCTGAAACGCGATCACTTATGCGGCGTAGCAATCCTGAGTCCACCATGCTGCGGCCGTTCGGCGCCGGACCCGTCTTGCGGCCCTTCGCGCTGCTGCGCGACATGACCGACTGGATGGATCAGTTCTTCGAGGGCGACCTGCCCATCATGCGCGGGGAGCGGATGTGGCAGCCCGCCGTGGAAGTCCGCGAGCACGACAACCAAATCCTGATCTCCGCCGATCTCCCCGGCATCGATCCCAAGGATGTAAAGATCGAGGCCGAAGACAACACCGTGGTGATCCAGGGCGAACGCAAACGCGAACATCAGGAGGATCGCGAAGGCTATCGCCGGTCCGAGCGCTTCTATGGCAGCTTCTTCCGCGCCATCCCCCTGCCGGAGTACGCCAAGATCGACGACGCCAAGGCCGAGTTCCGCAACGGCGTGCTGGAGGTGACCGTCCCGCTCGACCAGCAGCGCAGCGGCCGCAAGCAGATTCCGATTCAAGCCGCTCAATCGAACTCTCCACAACGCCAGTCCGGTGCAGGCTCCTCCCACGAGCGAAGCTCGCAGGAGCGGCAGGCCGAAACCAGCAGCCGCCGCTGACGTCTTCGCCCCGCGGCGTTTTGACAAAATGTGGGCAGGGACCGCCTGCCCACTTCGATGAACTGGTACCGCGGCGAACATTATGCGCTCACCCGGCTGATCTTTGAGCGCGCCCTCGCCGTCGTCTATCTGATCGCGTTTTTAAACGCCACCCAGCAGTTCCGCGCGCTGCTGGGGGATCACGGCCTGCTGCCGGTGCGGCTGTTCATCCGCCACGTTTCCTTTCGCCAGTCGCCCAGCCTGTTCTTCTTTTTTCCGCACGACCGCGCCTTGGCCGTCTGCGCCTGGACCGGCGTGATCTTGTCCGGCATCGTCGCCGCCGGCCTCGGCGACGCCTTCGGCGGCTGGGCCGCCGCCCTGAGTTGGGCGCTGCTGTGGACGCTGTATCTGTCGTTTGTCAACGTCGGCCAAACGTTTTATTCCTTCGGCTGGGAGTCGATTCTGCTTGAAGCGGGATTCTACGCCATCTTCCTCGGCGGCCGCTACACGGATCCGCCGGTGGTGGTGCTCTGGCTGGAGCGCTGGCTGCTGTTCCGCGTCATGTTCGGCGCCGGACTGATCAAGCTGCGCGGCGATCCCTGCTGGCGCGATCTCTCCTGCCTTAACTACCATTATGAAACGCAGCCCATGCCCAATCCGCTGAGCTGGTTTTTTCATTGGGCGCCGCAGTGGACCAAGACCGGCGGCGTGTTGTTCAATCACTTCGCCGAGCTGATTGTGCCCTTCGGATATTTTTTCCCGCAGCCGGTCGCCGCCGCGGCCGGAGGGATCACCATTCTCTTTCAGGCCGCTATCTTCGCCAGCGGAAATTTGTCCTGGCTGAATCTGTTGACCATGGTGCTCGCCATCAGCACTCTGAGCGATTCTTTATTTGGAGCGCTCGGCCTGTCCGCGGCGCCCACGCAGCCCCAGCCGCTGTCCTACCGGGTGGCCCTCTGGATGCTCGCCGCCGCGGTCGCCTGCCTGAGCATCCAGCCGATTCGCAACATGATTTCCCCCCACCAGATCATGAACACGGTTTACAACCGCCTGCACCTGGTGGGGACCTACGGAGCCTTCGGATCGATTACCCGGCCGCGCTACGAGGTCATCGTCGAAGGGACAGAGGAAGCCGTGCTGCTGCCCTCCACCCGCTGGCGCGAGTACGAATTTAAAGGCAAGCCCGGCGCCACCGGCCGCATGCCGCCGCAGATCGCGCCGTATCATCTGCGCCTGGACTGGCTGATGTGGTTCGCCGCGCTGTCGGACTATTCCCAGCATCCCTGGTTCGTGAGTTTTCTGGGGAAACTGCTCCGCAACGATCGCCCCGTGCTGGAGCTGCTTCGTTCAAATCCGTTTCCCGATGCGCCGCCGAAGTTCGTCCGCGCCGAATTGTATGAGTACCGCTTCACCACCCCGCGCGAGCGCGCCGAAACCGGTCAATGGTGGAAGCGGGAATATGCCGGGCAGTACTTTCCGCCCGTTTCCTTGAACGATCTGCGATTCCGGGGCCTGCTTCAGCGCCTGGAATCGGATTAAGCCGCGCGAAGGAGAAAACGGTGCAAGCCTGCGTGGTCGGTTCCGGGCCGAACGGGTTGACGGGGGCGATCGTGCTGGCGCGCGCCGGCCTGCGCACCACCGTGCTTGAAGCGGAGGACACCATCGGCGGCGGAACACGCACCCTGGAGTTGACGCTTCCCGGTTTTCGAAACGATCTTTGTTCCGCGATTCATCCGATGGCGCTCAGCTCGCCCGCGTTCGCCTCATTTCCTCTAGGCGAGCACGGCCTTGAATGGATTCAGCCGCCGCTTGCCGCCGCGCATCCTCTCGACGACGGAACCGCGGCGATTCTTTTCCACGATCTGGAGCAAGCCAGCGCGCATCTGGGACCGGACGGGCCGCGATACCGGCGGTTTCTGGCGCCGCTGGTGCGCAACTGGCCGCGCCTTTCGCGCGCCATCCTGCGCCCGATCCATCTTCCGCGGCATCCTCTGTTGCTGGCGCGATTCGGGATGCTCGCCGGTCCGCCGGCCGCCGTTTCCGCGCGGTATTTTTTCCGTTCGCCGCCCAATCGGGCGCTGTTTGCCGGAATCGCGGCTCATGCGGCGATGCCGCTCCATGCGCCCGCCTCGGGAGCCTTCGGATGGGCGTTGATCATTGCCGCGCACGCCGCCGGATGGCCCTTGCCTCGCGGCGGATCGCAATCCATCGCCGCCGCGCTCGCCTCGTATTTTCGTTCGCTCGGCGGCGAGATTGTCACCGGCGCGCGCGTCGCCTCGCTCGATGAGTTGGGAAACGCTTCGCCAGTTCTGCTCGATCTCACGCCCAGACAGTTTCTGGAGATCGCCGGCGCCCGGCTGCCCGCCTCCTACCGGCGCAAACTGGAAAGATACCGCTACGGGCCCGGCGTGTTCAAGCTCGATTACGCCCTGCGCGCGCCGATTCCCTGGACCTCGCCGGCCTGCCGCTATGCCGGAACGCTCCACCTGGGCGGATCCTGGGAGGAGATCGAGCGCTCCGAGCGCGAAGCGGCCGGCGGCATCGCGCCTGAAAAGCCGCTGGTCCTGCTCACCCAGCCAAGCCTGTTCGATCCAACGCGCGCTCCCGCCGGCCAGCACATCGCCTGGGCTTATTGTCACGTTCCAAATGGCTGCGAAGTGGATATGAGCGGGCGGATCGAGGCGCAGATCGAGCGCTTCGCCCCCGGCTTCCGCTCTGTCGTTTTAAAGCGAACCAGCTTTTCCCCGCGCCAGATGGAGCAGCACAACGCCAACCTCATCGGCGGCGATATCATGGGCGGCGCGCACACGCTGAAGCAGATTCTGCTGCGCCCGGCGCCCGGTTTTTACCGCACTCCGCTCAAGAATGTATTTCTCTGTTCGTCTTCGACCCCGCCCGGAGCCGGCGTGCACGGAATGTGCGGTTACAACGCCGCCCTTCTGGCCCTCGGCCAGTCCTATCCCATTGACACCGTAATCCAAACCGTATAAACTTCGACAATAGGAAAGGAGTAGTTCGCTCAATGGCTCTGTCGATTCGAGTCCTCGCCATTTCGGCGGCATTGCCTCTTTTTTTGGCAGCCGAACCTACCGTCCGTCCGGTAACCTTCACCAAGGACGTCGCGCCCATCTTCCAGGAAAAGTGCCAGGAGTGCCATAGACCCGGTACCGCCGCGCCCATGTCGCTGGTGACCTACGAAGAATCGCGGCCGTGGGCCAAGGCCATCAAGGAGCGCGTGATTTCCCGCAACATGCCGCCGTGGCATCTGGATAAAACGGTAGGAATCCAGCATTTCCTCAACGACCGCTCCCTTTCCGACGCGCAGATCGCCACCATCGTCAAGTGGGTGGATGAAGGCGCGCCCAAGGGCGATCCCGCCGACATGCCGCCGCCAAAGAAGTGGCCCGACGATCAGGGCTGGGTGCTCGCCAAGCAGTTCGGCCAACCCGATCTGGTCCTGAAATCCGAGCCCTACACCATGCCCGCGCACGGCCAGGATGTCTGGTTCAAGCCGCTCACCGACGTTCAACTCAGCGAGCCGCGCTGGGTGCGCGCGGTCGAGATGCGTCCCGGCTCCGTTGCAGGCCGCAAGATCATGCACCACGTGCTGGCCTACCTGATCCAGGATGAGGCGAACAACAACGCCGATCTGGCCCAGTCCCCCATGAACGCCGGGTTGCTGATGGAGTGGGCTATCGGCAAGAACTACGACATTTACCGCCCCAATACCGGCAAATTGCTGCTGCCCGGATCGAAAATCTGGTGGGAGCTGCATCTGCACGCGGTCGGCGAAGAGATTCGCGATCACGCCGAGCTGGCGGTTTACCTCTATCCCAAGGGCGAGGAGCCGAAGTACCGCACCAGGCTGATGCTGTTCACCGGCATGAGCAAGCGCGGGACACTCGATATTCCGCCCAACTCGATCGCCGAAACCACCGGCTACACGGTGCTTCATTCCGCGGCGCGGCTTGAAAATTTCCAGCCCCATATGCACCTGCGCGGAAAAGCCATGTCGATGGAGGCGATCCTGCCCGACGGCACGGTGGAGATGCTCAGCTACGTCGATAAATTCAACTTTAACTGGATGAACAATTACATCTACGCCGACGACGCCGCCCCGGTGCTGCCCAAGGGCACCATCATCAAGATCACCGCCTGGTACGACAACACCACAGCGAACCGCAATAACCCAGATCCCAATCAGTGGGTCGGCTTCGGCGACCGCACCGTGGACGAAATGTCACATGCCTGGGTGAACGTCACCAATATCAGCGATGAGGAGTACAAAGAGTGGGCCGCCGCGCACAAGAAGGCCACGCGCATGCCCACCGGAGATACAGTGCAGTAAATGACCGCCCGCCTTTCGCTTTTCGCGGCTCTGTCGGCTGCCTTGTTGGCCCAGCTTCCGATGGAGCCGCCTCACACCTCCGGACAAAGCATCACGGGCGCCTTCGAAGGCTGGTTTAAAAACGACCAGGGCACCTTCCTCTTGCTCGGCTACTACAACCGCAACAGCGCCGAAGCGATGGACATCCCGGTCGGGCCGGACAATCATATCGACCCCGGCGGCCCCGACTATGGCCAGCCCACCCATTTTCTTCCCGGCCGCGCCTGGGGAGTTTTCACCATCAAAGTTCCTCCGGATTTCGGCGATAAAAAGCTCACCTGGACCATCGTCGCCAACGGAAAGCCCACCGTGATTCCGATGAGCCTGGCTACCGATTGGGAAGTGTCACCTTTCATCCAGGCAACCGGAAACACGCCACCGTATCTCTCTTTTTCCGAGTCCGGGCCGTTCGTCAATGGTCCGGTGGGCACCTCGTCGTCCGCCGAGACCACCGTGGGCGTCCCGCTTACCATCACCCTGTGGGTCGCCGACGACGCCCATGTCATCCCGGGAATGAACCGGCCGCGGACGCCGCCCGTCGTGCTTACCTGGAGCAAATATCGCGGCCCCGGCGACGTGACGATAAAACCCGTTCGCCCGCCGGTGGAGAAGGCCCAATTTTCCGCCCCGAAAACCGATTTCACCGGTAAAGCCACTACGACCGCCAGCTTTAGCCAGCCGGGAGACTACATTCTGCATGTCACCGCCAATGATTGGACCGGCGAAGGCGGCGGCGGTTTTCAGTGCTGCTGGTCCAACGCCAAAGTGAAGGTGTCCGTCAAGCCCTGATCGGGCCCTGTATCGGGCTCCGGCTCTTCAGCACGACGGGCTCTTCAGCACGACCGGTTTTCCGTGCGGGGTGTGGCGATAAGCGTCCGCCCAGTCTTGTTTGCGCTGGAGCAGCGCCGCCGGATCGGTCAGGCCTTTCCTGGTGACCAGGCGCTCCAGCGTGGCCAGCCAGTGTTCGTAGTAGTGCGTGCCGTCGTCCGGTTCCCCGCGGGCTTCGGCGGCCTTGAGTTCCGCAGCTAGCTCGGCTGACCATTCCTTCCAGGTGAAATAGCCCTGTTCCGATAACTTGACCGCGAGCGCGAAGGCTTGCGCCTGCCAGGGCTCGGCGAAGACGGGTCCGCCTTCGTCGCGCGGGAGTTTTGGCGCATCGGCGAAATTTTCAGGCTGGTTCAAGGTAGTCGTCCCACAGATCGATATAGACGGAATCGCGCGGCGAGGCCGCTTCGCCCCACAGCTCGCGCGCGGCGAAGCGGACCGAATAAAGATGCTGGCGCTTCGGTCCGAGCCCGGCGGCGCTGGTGTCGGGGAAATCGTGCACTCCGTGATCGCGGGCGATGTCGCCGCATTTTCCCCGCGCGTAGCGCGGCAGGCGGGTGTGGCCGGCTGGATGAAGGTTGCGCGCGCGCACGCGCTGGCCGGGATGAAACAGGGGCTGGATGGATGGATCGTGCGCCGAAGCAAGATTGCGCCCGTAGTTTTGCACCATCGCGGCGGTGAGCGCCGGCGCCCCCCGGGCCGAATCCGGCGCCGCTCTGCCGCTGCTCAGTTCCTCCGGCGTCAGAAAACCGTAGCGGACCACGCGGCGCTCCATCGCGGCGAGCCATCTTTCGTAGTAGCTCATGCGCAGATAATCGGCCGGCGGAAGCAGTTCGATGTCATGACGCCAGGCATCGAGCGTCCATCGTTGATGCGCCGCAAGCGAGCGGTCCAGCGCATAGACGCGGCCTTCCCAGGCGTGATGAAACACCGGCTCATTCTCTTCCCTGGGGATCGGTCCCATGCCGTGCATGCCGCCCAGATCGTGGACGCCGTTCATGGCCGGGGTCCGCTCACCTTGGCCGCGCCGATCATCGAGTCGCGCGTCACCAGATCCGCCAGCTCGTTTTCGCCGAGCGATTCGGTTCCCGCGGGCCGTTCGGGGATGACGATATAGCGCACCTCGGCGGTGCTGTCCCAAACGCGCACCTCCACATCGCCGGCAAGCTCGAGCCCGAACTCCCGCAGCACGCCGCGCGGATCGATGACGGCACGGGACCGGTAGGCCGTGGATTTGTACCACACCGGAGGCAGGCCCAGCAGCGGCCACGGATAGCAGGAGCACAACGTACAGACCACCAGATTGTGAACCGAGGGCGTATTCTCAAGCGCCACCAGGTGCTCGCCTTGATGGCGGATCAAGCCCAGTTCGGCGATGGCGGCGGGGGCGTCCGCCAGCAGGCGCCGCTTGAACGCCGGATCCACCCAGGCGCGCGCGACGACTTTGGCTCCATTGCGCGGGCCGACCTTGGTTTCGAAATGATCGATCAGCGCATCGAGGGCGGCCGGATCAACATAGCCTTTTTCCGTCAGCAGCGATTCGAGCGCCTTGACCCGCAGAGCCGGATCAGAGGGAACGGCTTGGTGTTGGTGATCGTGATTGCGCGCGCTCATGCGTGTAGAGCCCGAATCCGCCCGCAGCGCTATCCGGCGTCCTCTTCCTCTTCCTCGCCGGCCTTGGCGGCCTTGGCGGCGGCGATGATCTTTTCCGCCTGCAATGGCGGAACGAAGTCGTAGTGGTCGAACTCCATGGTGAACGACGCGCGGCCCTGGGTCATCGAAATCAGGTCGTTCTGATAGTTGAGCATTTCCGCCATGGGGACCTGTGCGCGGATAATCTGCGTTCCGCCCTTGGTCTCCATGCCGGAGATGCGTCCGCGCCGGCCGTTCATGTCCCCCATCAGATCGCCGGCATACTCCACCGGCGCCTGCACTTCGACGTTCATGATCGGTTCGAGCAGCGCGGGCTTGGCCGCCTCCATCGCCGCCTTGAAAGCCTTCCGCGCCGCCAGCTTGAAGGACATTTCCGAGGAGTCCACGTCGTGATAGGAGCCGTCGTAGACCACCACTTTGAAATCCACGACCGGATAGCCCGCCAGATATCCCTTCTCGGCGGCCTCCAAGATTCCTTTCTCGATGGCGGGAATGAAATTCTTGGGAATCGCGCCGCCGAACACCTCGTTTTCGAAGGCGAATTTGCCTCCGCGCGGCAGCGGCTCCATGCGGATCCAGCAATCGCCGAACTGGCCGTGCCCGCCGGTTTGTTTCTTGTGCCTTCCCTGCACGTCGGCCTTGCCGCGGATCGTCTCCCGGTAGGGAATCTTCGGCGCGCGCAGCTCGACATCCACGCCGTAGCGCTTCTTCAAGCGGCTGACGATGATCTCGACGTGCTGCTGCCCGCTGCCCGCCAGCAGAAACTCCTTGGTCTGCGGATCGCGGTAAAAGCGCAGCGACTTGTCTTCCTCCAAAATTTTCTGGATGGCGTTGCCCATGCGGTCTTCGTCGTTGCGCGTCTTGGCCGCAATAGCGTAGGCAATGGAAGGCTCCGGAAGATTCACCGCCGGATAGGCGATGAGCGAGGACTTTTCCGCCAGCGTGTCGCCGGTCAGCGTGTCCTTCAGCTTGGCCACGCCGCCGATGTCGCCGGCGTGAAGCTCATTGACCGGCAGGATCGTTTTGCCAAACAACGCGCCGATATGCGACAGCCGCTCCGCGCCATGGTTGCGCGCGTTCACCAGGTTGGCGTCGTTTTTCAAAACGCCGGAAACCACCTTGAAATACGATACGCGGCCCGCGAACGGGTCGGCGACGGTTTTGAACACGAATGCGGAAACCGGCTCGGCGTCCTTCACCGCGCGCTCCACTTCGTTGCCGTTCAGCGTTCCCTTCCAGGGCCCGCGGTCGGCCGGTCCGGGAAAATAATCGTTGATGAAGTTGAGGATCAGGTCGCTGGCCACGTTGTGCAGCCCGGAGCCGCACATCACCGGAAAGATCCGCATGCCGCGGACCGCCTCGCGCAGCCCCTCCAGAATATGCTCGGCCGGAAGAGTTCCTTTTTCGAAAAACTCCTCCATCAGCGCGTCGTTTCCTTCGGCCACCATCTCCACCAGCGCCTCATGCGCGGTTTGCGCCGCATCGGCCAGTTCGGCCGGAATGTCGGCCTCTTTCCCCTTTCCGTCGCCGTCACTCGAATAGGTGTAGGATTTCATCCGCACCAGATCGATGACGCCTTTGAAATCGCGCTCCGACCCGATGGGCAGATGGACCGGCACGGCGGCGCGTCCGAAAAATTGCTGCACGCTTTCGAGCGCGCGCTCGAAACTCGATCGCTCCCCGTCGAGCTTGTTGATCAGGATCGCGCGCGGCAGCTTGAACTCCTCGGCGAAGCTCCACACCTTTTCGGTTTGCACCTCCACCCCGGCGACGCCATCGACCAGCACCAGCGCCGCGTCGGCCGCAACCAGCGAGGACTTGGTGTCATTAATAAAAATGTTGAATCCCGGCGTGTCGATCAGATTGACTTTCTTCTTGTTCCACTCCACCGCCGCGACCGCGCTGGAAATCGTGATCTTGCGCTGGACTTCCTCCTCGTCGAAATCGGTGATCGTATTGCCTTCCTCCACGCGGGTCAGCCGATTGGTGGCGCCGCTGGTGAACAGAAGGCCGGCGGCAAGAGAAGTTTTTCCGGAGTTGCCATGGCCGATCAGGCCGACGTTCCGGATATCGTTCGTTTCGTAGATTCTCACGAAAGAGGACTCCCTAAATAGACGTGTTTAGATCCGCGGCGAGCTTGCAGAATCAGCATGTTATCACACTTTAACCGCGGCGAAACAACTCCGCCGGCATCCGGGACTCCGGCGTCACTCGCCCGGATGATATTGGCGCTCGATGTGGCCTTTGAGCTGTTCGGGATAGTAATAAACGTCGCGCAGATTGCCGCTGGCGTAGCGCTCGGCTTCATCATTGAAATGCCGCGAGCGCGGATCGCCGCTTTCCCCGCCGGCCGTCACCGCCCGCGCCCGCACTTTCGGGCCGAACTCCACCACCGCGACAAAGCTGTTTCCGCTGGTTCCATACCACTTCTTCGTGTTCGGATACTGGCGCGCTCCAAAGCTGGCAAGCGATCCCCATTGCGAGCTGGTGAAGGGCACCGGAATGCTCGGCTTGGCGTCGTCGAAGCTGGGAACGATGTCGTCGTTCACCCGCTGGAAGCGGTTGATCTGGCCCCACGGAGTTTTCCAGGTGCCAAAATCCGACTCAAGTTTCGCCGACGCCGCGGCCAGCGAGGAAAGCAGCTTCGCCGCCGGCAGCGCCGCCACCTGGTCCTGCTGCATGCCGCGGCCTCCGCTGCGCCGGACCTCTTCGCCCCAGAACACCGCGAGCGACGTCGCCACCGAATCCGCCGACCAGCGGTAATCCCACTGGCGGAGAACCGCAATCTGCGCGGCCAGTTCCGATTTCATCGGGTCCGATGCGGGCGCGGCGTCCCACGCCTTCACAAGCGCCGGAACCGTTTCGGCAAACCACGGCAGATAGCTGTCGAAAGCGGCCGCCAGAAACGAATCGAGCGTGAAGTTGTGCTGGTTCTCTAGAATGCGCAAAGCGTGCAATCCGCGCGCGGATTCACCCCCATTTTCGACATATTTTGGGTAATTTTCGCGCTTCGGGCTGTCGGGACCCGCCGCCGTCCACGGCCAGTTGTTCACGTTGAACAGCCATCCGGTCTTGGGATTCAGCAGGTGCGGCGTCTCGTCCACCGAGAGCAGCCCTTTCCACTCCGTTTCCGGATTCGACCCGTCGACCGGCCTGGTCCAATCGAATTTCGGATCGCGCCGCGGAATAAAATTGCCATGAAAATACGCAATATCGCCGTCGGCGTCCGCAAAAATCGTGTTATTGGACGAATTCGCCTTCAGCTCCATCGTCTCCCGATACGATTTGTAGTCGCGCGCTTTGGTGCGCAAAAAGGACTGTTCCAGCGCTTTCACCGGCTCCTGCATGATCCGGAACGCCACCCACTTGCCGTCCTGCTGGCGGACAATCGGCCCGTGATGCGAATAGTAGGCGGTGAACTTCTTCTCGGCCATGCCGCTGGGCGTTCTATAGCGGACCGTGATTTCACGCGCCCGCATCGGCCTTTCTTCGCTGCCGTACTTGTAGAAGTATTGACCACCTTTTTTACTGACCGTTTCGAGATATTCATCGACGGCGTCCACGCCGCTGGAGGTGTGCATCCATCCGACGCGGTCATTAAAGCCTTGATATACGAAGAACTGCCCCCAGGTCACCGCGCCGTAGGCATTCAGGCCTTCCTCGCTGGACATCTGCAATTCCGACCGGAAAAAGAACGACGTATGCGGATTGATCAGCAGCATGGCGTGATGGGTCGCCGTGTCGGAGGGGCCCACCGCGATGCCGTTGGAGCCGCGCGGCTCCGGATCCGCGTTGTCCTCGGCCGCGCCCGCCCCCGGCGAGCCTCCGTAGAAGGACTCCAATTGCCTCAGATTGACGCGCTCGGTATCGCCGCCGATGCTGCCTTCGCTGAAGGCCAGCGGCATCCACGGCTCGAAATGCGTGATCACTTTGGGATGAACATTGGGGTGCTTATACAGGTAGAAATTCAAGCCGTCGGCCCAGGCGGCCATCAGCTTGCGAAGCCACTCCGGGCTGGCCGCGTAGAGTTTTTCAAGCTCCACCGGATCCACGAAAATTTTGTTGCGGAGATCCTGATAGATTTTCGATTCGCCCTCGGCTTCGGCGGCGCGGCCAAGGTAGGTCACGTAGTTCATCTCGACCCGGTTGAAGTCGTCTTCGGCCTGCGCGTAAATCATCCCGAACACGGCGTCGGCGTCGGTCTTTCCGTGGACGTGCGCGATGCCCCAATCGTCGCGCGTGATGGTAATGTTGCGAGCTTCTTTTTCCCAGCGCGCCACATCGGGCTGGGCCACGACAAACGAGGCGGTGAGCAAGATCAGACAGGTTCTCATAGGACCCTACGTTATTTTAATGTGAAATGGCGAGCCGGGGGACAACGCGCCAGGCCTCAAACGGCGCCCATGCCGCGAAACGGAAGCTCCGCCAGTTTCACATACTGTAGAGCGAGACTGACGCGGAATCGCGGAATCAGCGGCCAGGCGTTTCCGTAGCGGCTTCTTCTTGCGCAGGAAAGCGGATCGCGGGGGGAAAACTGCGAAGTTTGTAAGATTGCGGTTGAATTCGTATAAATTTCGTTTAATCTTGGTTTATATCCCAGCAGATCGCGAGGTATACAGCGATGGTCCGAGGAAATGAGCCGCATCTGAAGGTGCTTCAGCGAAAATGTGTCCGGGCCCTGCGTCTTTACACGGATCTGGCCGAAACCAGTTGCGAAATACTATGCAGGTTCGAAGGCGGGCAGATCCCTCCGCGCGAACGGGTGAAACTGATGCGATTGAGCCGCCAGGAAGCTCTGGCGCTGGACGCATACTTGCAAGCGAGACGAAGTCTGCTGTCGGCCCTATCCGACACGGTATCTCCTGACGATAAAGGAATATGCCGTGTCGTAAGTGCGATGACCTAAGAGCGAAGTACGGGTTGGCGCTGGCGCGCCTGCGTAACTCCTTGACGGAGTTCGAAAAACTCGAGAATCCAACGCTTTTGGACGTGGATCGCCTGGAACAGGATCGTGCCGCGGTGGATGAGGCCGTCCGGCAACTTCGAGACCATCTGGCGGAACACGGGGAGTAATCCAGTCCGGATGTAGCGTTACGGCGCCCGGTCCGAATCCTCGAATTTCGGAATGCCGGTCTGCGCCGATCCGCGTTCGGCCGTTTTGTGCGGACGCAAGGCTTCCGCGAGCAGTTCCCTGCCGGGAATTTCGCAAGGGGAGGCGAAGGCGATAGGATACGGTCATGCGAAGCCTGATTTTGCTTACGCTCGCCGTTACGCTTGCCGTGGGTGCTCCGCCGCCCGGCAGCGCCGGCCTGACGATCGAAAAGCTGATCCAGATCAAGCATCCCTCCGAACCGGTCTGGTCCCCCGACGGCCAGCGCATTGCGTTTCTCTGGGATCTGGGCGGCGTCAGCAACTTATATGTCGCCGATGCCGCCGCGGCGGGCGACCGCGAGCCGAAACCGGCGCCGCTCACCTCGTTCCGCGACGGGCAGCTTGGCGCGCCGTTCTGGAGCCGCGATTCGAAGACGATTTACTTCGCCCGGGGCGGCGATCTCTGGAGCGTGGAGGCGTCCGGCGGCGCGCCGCGCGCGGTTTGGACCACGCCGGCGCAGGAAACCGACATCGTGCTCTCGCCCGACGGATCGCGCGTCGCCTTTGTGCGGGCCAGCCGGCCGGGGCACGAGCTGGTGGTGCGGACGCTCGCCGATGGGGCCGAGACCACCTTGGTTCACGACGACGGGGGCATCGGCGGCGTCGCCTGGTCCCCCGACGGATCGCACATCGTTTACGCCGCCGGTTCGCGGTCTATCCCTCACGATGAAGCTCCCGAATACTCCGGCGCGAAGATTATCTACCGGACCACGGAGCGCACGCCCGGCGAGCTATTCGTCATCTCGTCAAGCGGCGGGAAACCGGCGTCTCTTAAAACGTGGGGCGGATTTGAGGGCGCTCGCTGGGCCGGCAATTCGCATTTGGTTTACGATCGGCAGTCCGGCGACTACAAGCGGCGCACGATCCTGATCAGCGATCTCGCCGGCTCGGCGCGCCCGCTTCACGAAGATGTCGAGGAGCAGTTCTGGAGCATGCCGGGCAACGCCGGCGGCGCGGGCCAGCCTTCGCCGGACGGCAAATGGATCGCGTTTCTGAGCGATCGCGACGGCTGGGATCATCTCTATGTGGTTTCCGCCGCTGGCGGCGGCGCGGTGCAACTCACCCGCGGGCGCTTCGAAGCCTGGCGGCCGCGATGGTCGCACGACGGCAAAAAAATCGCCTTCGACGCCAATGAGCCGGATCACCCCGGCGATCGTCATCTGGGCATTGTGGATCTGAGTGGCGGCCCGGCTCACGCCGCCGTCACTTATCTGACCTCGGGACGGGGCACGGACACGGCGCCGGTCTGGTCGCCGGATGACAGCAAGCTGGTCTACCAGCACACCGATCCGCAAAACTCGGCGGATCTGTTCGTGATCGACGCCCGCCAGGCCGCGCATCCGCTGCGCCTCACCGATTCGATGCCGGCCGGCATTCATCGCGACGCGCTGGTCGCGCCGGAGTACGTGCATTTCCCCGGAGCCGATGGACAACCCGTTCCCGGCTGGCTGTTCGTTCCCAAAAATCTCGACCGCAGCAAAAAGCACGCCGCCATCGTTTGGATTCACGGCGACGGAATCAACCAGAACTACGACGGCTGGCACGTGCAGCGCAATTATGCCGTCTATTACAGCTTCCATCAATATTTGCTGCAGCAAGGATATATCGTGTTCGCTCCGGATTACCGGGGCAGCATCGGCTACGGCCGCGCCTGGCGCAACGGCGTCTATATGGACGTCGGCGGCAAGGACGCCAAGGACGCGTGGATGGCGGGGAATTATCTCAAGACACTGCCGTACGTCGATCCGGACCGCATCGGGGTGTGGGGTTTGAGCTATGGCGGATTCTTTACGCTGATCGCCGTCACCGATCAGCCGACTCTGTTTCGCGCCGCGGTGGATGTCGCCGGAGTTGTGGATTACGCGATGTATTACACCGATCCCTATCACGGCGGCTGGACCGTGAGCCGTATCGGAACGCCGGAGCAGAATCCGCGGGTGTACGCGCAGGCCTCGCCGATCTCGCACGTCGACCGGCTGGCGCGCCCGCTGCTGATCCTGCACGGCACCGCCGACGTGAACGTGCCCTATCTCGAATCGGTCCGCCTGATCGATGAGCTGTTAAAGCAGGGCAAGTCCGATCTGGTGACGTTCATGATGTATCCCGGAGAATTTCACTACTTCACGCGGGCGCACGTGCTGCGCGACGCCTGGCGGCGGGTGGACGATTTTTTCGGCGCGAATCTACATCCCGAACAAGTGAGATGAGCCGGCGCGCGGCTATTGTTTGAACAGATCCTTTAATCGTCCGAAAAAGCCTTTTTTCTTTTGCGGCGCCGGCGGCGCGGGGGCCGGTTCGATGGGAATGCTGCGCGGGGCCTTGGGCGGAGGCGCGGCGGCAAGCGCGGGAGCTTTATCGCGATTGTCCGGAATCACAGCCGGCTCGGGCTTCGCCGCCGCTGGATCCCAGCTTGAAATTTGGGTGCGTCCGCCGCCGTGCGCCTTGCAGACCTCCACCGGCTGCGTGCCCGCGATGAACGCCTGATTCCGCACCCGTGGGCAGGCCGGCGTGGCGAGCTGGCCGGTATCGGCGTCGATATCCGCCGTGACGATGCCATCCGGCGCTTCAAAGGGGTGCACGTTGCGGTATTCGCGGTGCTGGTGCGCGCGCTTCATAAAATCCACCCAGATGGGCAGGGCGCTGTGCGCGCCTTCCAGTTTGAAGTCACGGTTATCGTCGAAGCCGACCCACACCACGCACAGCAGCTTGGAGGTGAAGCCCGCAAACCAGCCGTCGCGCGAGGTCCCCGTTTTCCCCGCCGCCGGAAGATTGAAGCCGCGGGAATGAACCCCCGCGCCGGTGCCGCTTCGCAGCACTTCTTCCATCGTATTTTCGACCAGATAGGCCACGCGGGGGTCGATGGCCTGTTTCCGCTCCGGCTGCGACTGATAAATGAACGCGCCGCGGCTGTCGCGGATCGCCTTAATGAACGGGCTCTTGACCAGCGTGCCGTTGTTGGCGAAGACGGTGTAGGCCTGCGCGATTTCGAGCGGCGTCACCTCGTAGGCGCCCAGCGCGATCGACGGCGTGGGCTTGATATCCACGTTCAACCCCACCCGGCGAGCCGTTTCCGCAACCTTGTCATAGCCGACCATCTCGGCCACCTTTACCGCCGGCACATTCAGCGAATGCGCCAGGGCGAACCAGGCCGGAATGGTACCGTAATATTCGTCCTTGAAGTTCGCCGGCTCGTAGGGTTTTTCGTCGTACCAGAAGGTGGTCGGCTCGTCGTCGATCATGGTCGCCGGAGTGATCACCGGACCCTGGCCGCCGGAGTTGTCCAGGGCGCTTTGAAACGCCGCCGTGTAGACGAACGGTTTGAACGACGATCCCGGCTGGCGTTTGGCCAGCGCGTGATCCAGTTGGCTGGCTCCATAAGACCGCCCGCCCACCAGCGCCTTGAGCTCGCCGGTTTCCGTATCCAGGCAAACCAGGGCCACCTGCGCGGCTGGAAACTCCTCGGTGCCGTATTTTTTATTGCGCCGCTTCCATTGCGCGTCGGTTTCGAGAATCCCCTCGCGGACCGCGGCCACCGCGTCGCGCTGCAGATTCATGTCGAGCGTGGTGTAAACCTTGTAGGACTGGTTCAGGAAATCGCGCCCGTCAAACTGCGTTTGCAGCGTATCGTTGACCAGATCGACGAAATAGGGTGCGTCGCTTGATTCGGCCTCCTCGCGCGTGACGTTGAGGGGCGAGGCGGCCGCGGCTTCATATTGCTTCTGAGTGATGAAGCCGTCTTCGTACATCGCCTTCAGCACCACGTTGCGCCGCGCCCGCGCCCGGTCCGGATGGCGGAACGGATTGCGGCTCATCGGCGCCTGCACCAAGCCCGCCAGCAGAGCTGCGTCCGCGATGGTAACCTGGCTTAAATCTTTTCCAAGATAGACCTGCGCGGCCTGCGCGAATCCGCGGATGCCGAAGCTGCCCTGATGGCCCACGTCGATCGAATCGGCGTAATATTCGAAGATCTGCTGCTTGGTCAGCTCCTGCTCCAGGTGGAGCGTGATCAGGATCTCTTGCAGCTTCCGCTTCCAGCCGCGCTCCTGGCCGAGAAACAGCGTTCGCGCCAGTTGATTGGTCAGCGTCGAGGCTCCCTGCGATTCGCGCCGCTCTCTCAGATCCACCAGCATGGCGCGGAGAATGCCCACCGGATCGAAGCCGGAGTGCTGGAAAAAATGCTTATCCTCGGCCGCCAGCACCGCGTTCACCATCACCGGCGGAATATCGTTGAAATGCACAATCCGGCGCTTTTCGCGCTTTTTATCGAACAAATTGGTGATCAGCTCCGGCTCGAGCTGATATTCGGCGCGCTCGGTCTGGTCGCGCAGCGAGATGATCTGCACGATTCTGCCCTGCTCGATCTTGATGACCGCGCCTTCCGGGTCGTAGGCTTCCGGACCGGGGTAGATTTCGATCGCTCCGGGGCGGATGTGAAACCAGCCGAGCCGGTTATTGCTCGATTCGGTGTAGCCGGCGCGCCGCAGATAATCGGCGATCTCGGAGATCTGGGCTTCCTCGCCCACCGCCACCGGCCGGGGGGAGGCATACAGCAGCGAGGTGTTGGCAAATGGCCCGGCCTTGAGCTTTTCTTCGGTGATGCGGGCGTATTTTTGGTAATAATACGTGAACACGCCCAGGCCCGCGCCGGCGGTCACCAGGAAGGCGGCCAGGAACGCGCGCCCCCAGGGGCTGGCAAGAAAGCGGACGATCAGCGCTTTGCGGGAAATTTGCAGCTTAACAGGCACTGGGGCTCACAGCGGCGCTCGGGAACACGCCTTCCTTACCTCAGAGAGCAATTTTTTCACTCTTTCGTTTCGCTTAACGCTTCCAGTTCCTTCCAAATATCGTCGTGCGGCTGCCAGTCCGGCTCTTCATGGCCGTGAATGTGAAGATCTGGAACCTGCAAGGTGCCGTGTCCGTAGGGACAAATATAGTCGGTCCGGGGCGCGCCCAGCAGGATGTGGTTCCAGGAGCCCATCTGAACCGGCATGCGCAGGCGGCGCAGGCAGGTCCGGCAGCGGTAGCGCTGGTCCCAGAGGATCAGCCACGCCAGCCCGACCGCGAACAGCCCGAACAGCAGCATCACCAACTCGTAGTTGAGATACGTCGTGACCTCGCTCGGACGGGAGAGATTGAGCGGCTGCGGGAAGGCGCGGGCGATCATCCGCTCGATCGCTCCGAGAATTCCCAGCCAGACGATCACTTTAGCCGCAAGATAGCCCCAGTACTTCATACCTCTTAGACACCGTTACGCGCCCGCAGGATGCACCTTCAGTGTGACACAAATTCACTGGCCTGTTCCAACAACGACGCCGAGTCGCGGTCGAGAAACACGCGCGCGTCCGGATGAAGCCGGACCAGCGTCGCCGGGCACCTTTCAGAGATCTCCCAGGTGAGGGCGTTGCGCACGGCCTCCGCCTTGCGCCGCTCCGGCACCGTGCAGATCCAGTGTTCGGCGCGGAACAGGCCGGGGCAGGTGATGGTCAACGCCCTTTCGGGAACCGAATTGAGGTCGGGGAAATGGCCTTCTCCGACCTGCTGCCGGCGCGAGGCCGCGTCCAGCACCACTTCTTTCACCGTCGCCGGATCGTGAAAATCGGCGAAGGGCGGATCGTTAAAGGCGATGTGGCCGTTCTCTCCAAAGCCGACCAGCGCCGCGTCCACCGGGGCCTCCAGCAGGAGCTTCGAGTAACGCTCGATTTCGGCCTGCACATCGGCGGCATCGCCGGCCAGATAAAAGACCCGGCGCGGATGCACTCTTTCTTCCACGCGCTCTCGGATCCAGCGGCGGAAGCTGGCCGGGTGGCTGGCGCTGAGGCCGGCATATTCGTCCATGTGGAACACGTCGACGCGGCTCCAGTCGACGGCGCATCCGGCCAGCGCATCGATCAACGGGATTTGCGAATTTCCCGTCGCCACGATGATGCGGGCCTGGCCCTTGCGGCTGATCGCGGCGGAGATAACCTCGGCGGCCCGTTGCGCGGCGGCGCGGCCTGCCTCCCCGGCGGAGGCGCAGATCCGCACCCGCGCGCGATCGACCTGAAACTCGCGGGCGGTGGGTGCCGAGGACATGAATCAAATTATACTTTCCGCCTGGAGCATGCTGGTGAGGATTCGCGGACCACGCTCGGGAACAGTCCGGGGGCGCGGGATTCGCAGGGCGGCGCGGCGCTCGTAGGGGCTTGACAAATGCGCCGCGACACGAAATATTCATGGGTGCCGTACCGGAAATGTCCCGGCGCGAGTTGGCCGCGACGGCATCCGTGGCCGGCCAAACCTTCGCGGCGATTGAATTCGGCCGGTTTGCGTAAGCCGCGCGGGCGAGGAAAGGGAGACGTATGAATCTGACGCGACGCGATTTTTCGAGGCTTGCGCTGGCGGCGCTTCCAGCCGGGCGCCTGCTGGCGAAGCCGGACTCGGTGTGGGACGGCGTGCAGGTGGGTATCAACGCGCCTTACAGCTATCACGGCGCCGCCAACACCTATGACGAAGTCCTGGCGGCGACGGTGGAGCTCGGATTAAGCGCCGTCGAACTGCGGTCGCAGCCAGTGGAGCAGTACATGGGCGTTTCTGCCGAGCTGATCCCGGTGGTGCCGGGCGGTCCGGGCGGAGGGCGCGCCGCGCAGCAGAAAAAAGCTCCGCCGCGCACGCTGACGGAGGCGCAAAAACAGGAGCTGCGGAAGTGGCGGATGGCCGCCCCCACCGCTTCGATCCGGGCCTTCCGCAAGATGTATGAAGACGCCGGCGTGAAGATCCAGATCATGAAGGTGGATCAGATCCATACGCTGTCGGATGAGGAGATCGATTACTTTTTCGAGATGGCCAAAGCGCTCGGCGCACGGGCGCTGTCGTGCGAAATTCCGCTCAGCCAGACCCGGCGCCTGGGCTCTTTCGGCGAAAAGCACAAGCTCATGATCGGCTACCACGGCCACGTCGACATCACCAGCCCGGAAGCCTTCGGCGCGCCGCGCAGTTGGGAAACCGCGATGTCGTACAACCCGTGGAACGGCATCAATCTGGACATCGGCCATTTCGTCGCCGCCAACAACACCTCGCCGATTCCGTTCATGATGAAATATCATGACCGCATCACGCACATTCATGTGAAGGATCGCGGCAAGAATCTCGGCCCCGCGGTACCCTGGGGCGACGGCGACACGCCCATCCGGGAGGTGCTCGAAACCATGGCCAGGGAAAAGTACAAATTTCAGGCGACCATCGAAATGGAGCACAAAATTCCGGAAGGCTCCGATACTATGACGGAGCTTCGCAAGTGCGTCGAATACTGTAAGAACGCCCTGTCCTAGCCCTACTGCGATGTTGCCGGCGCCGGCCCGCTGGTATAGCGGATCTGGCGGCCGCGGTCGCTGAGCTCCAGCACGACGCTTCCATCCGGCTGCGCGGCGCCCGATCCTGACAGCGTCTCGGAGCCCTGCACCACCTCCAGGTCTGAGATTTTCCAGCGCAAACCGCCGAGCAGTTGCAGACATCCCGACACTTTGCGGAACTCCGTCCCGGGCGAGAACGCGATGCTGGTGGCTTTGAAATGGCCTTCGCCTTGCGCCGAGCGGAGCAGATCCGCGCCGGCGCCGCCGGCCTCCAGACTTCCTTCCAGGTCCATTTCGCCGCCTTTGTACGCCAGGCCTTCGAGCTTTCCGGCGAAGCGGTAGCGCGGCGCGCGGCCGGAAAGGTCGATGGTGACTTCCCCATTCAGGCGCGCTCCGCCGATCTGGCCGGCCAGCCGCGCCAGCCGCGCCTGGGCGCCGTCCCACAACAGCCGTGCGTTGCGGATCGAGACGTGCGTTCCGGCCACGGCGAGATCCTCAATGGAAATGGCGCCGTCGGCGCGGCGCGATTCGAGCCACTCCGGCAGCGGCGCGGAGCCCAGCCGCAGCGTTCGCGCCAGAAAGCCGCGCTCGCGAATCAGCGCCGGCGCGAGCAGCCGCTCAATCTCCTCCGCCGCCGCCGCCGGAATATCGAGTTTGAATTTATGCGGGCGAATCGCCCCCGGATCCCAACGGTATTCGCCGGTGAAGGCGATGTCCCCGGCCCGCGCGCGCAAGCGGCTGACGGCCAGCCGCGGCCCGTTCAGGACCACCAACGCGCTCTGGATCCGCAGCGGATCGGCCAGCCCGGGCACCGTGATGCGGGCGTTTTGCAGCTCGTATTCGCCGGACCACTCGCCCGCCGATCCCGGCATCCAGCGGTAGCGCACGAAGCCCCGCCAGGAGCCTTGCGGAGTCTGTTCAAGCAGCGGAATCGAAGGCAGCCCGAAAGAGCCCAGGTCCGCGGCGCTCAAACCGCGCGTGGCGATGCGCAGATCGAGCCCCGCCGAGGGGGAAAAACCTCCTTCGATCCCGGCGCTTTCATTCTCCCCAATCTGCACCGGCGTGGATTCGAGCGACACCGCGCCGCTGGAGATCGCCAGCGATGCGCTTTCGGCCAGAAGCCGGCCGGCGCCGGGTGCATCGGTGAGCGCCAGCGCGGCGTTCCGAATCTCGACCCGGCCGGAGACGCCTTCGGCTTCCGAGTAACGGACCGCGCCGGAGGCCGTTCCTTCGGCCCGCAGCTTTTCGGGAAGCGCCGCGCCCATCTGCCGGGCTGCCGTCAGGAGCGAGGCCAGCGGAAGTTTTTCAAGCGACGCCTCGGCGTCCCATTGCGGGCGCGAAAGGAAATCCCACGACCGGAACTTCAGCGCCACCGGCGAGTCCGCCGCGCCGGCCAGGGATAGCTCCAGCCGTTCGCCGCGCAGATCGAGCGTTCCCTTGACCGGCGCGCTGAGGGCCACGCCGCGCCCGCTCAGCAGATCGGCCCGGCGAACTTCGCTGAGCTGGATCTCTCCCTCCACGCCGAGCTCCGACGGCGGTCCGGCCAGCCGCGCCTGGAATGCCACCACGCCGTGCACGTTGAAAGCGCGCTGGTCGAGCAGCCGCGCGACTTCCTCCACCGGGCTCCGCTCCAGTTCCACGCGCATGTCGAGCGCCTGCCGGCCGCCCTTCCGATCCCATTGGCCGCGCACGAAAAAGTGCCCGAAGTTCTGCGCGGCGCGGTCGGTGCGGCTGGGAGCGCCGGAAAAACGCAGCTCCACGCTGCCGTTTTCCTCCGGAGTCACGTCGAAGTCCGCGTCGCTGAAATAGAAAACGGATTTGGTGTCGCCGAACTTGAAGTTCACCCGCCCGCCGCGCATGCGGATGGCCGGCATGGCGCCCTCCGCAGCCGGCGCGCTGGAAAGAAGAAACTGGAAATTCCACGGGCCTTCGCCGGTTTTCACCAGGTTGATGCTGGCCTCGTCCAGACGCAGACTGGAAAACTCCAGCCGGTGGGCGAGCAGCCCGGTCAGGCGGACGCGGGCTTCGAGCAGGCCCACGTAGGCGAACGGCTCGATTCCGGCGCGCGGATCCTCGTAGATGGTGACGTCTTCCACCGCGAATCCGGGGCCGGTAAAAAGGTTGAAATACACCTTGCCGACCTCGACTTTGCGCGCCAGTCCCCGTTCGAGCGCGCGTTCGATCCGCGGCCGCATGAAATCGGCGTCCACATACGGCGCCCCCAAACCGGCGACGAGAATCAGAGCCAGCAGCAGGACAATCGCGCGCTTCATGTCGCGATTTGCCGGTAGGCTTCGGCGTCGTCGATATCGGCGAGCACGCCGGGATCGTCGACGTCGACATAGGTGATCAGACCGGGCCGCGCGTCGATCGCCGCGCGCGTCTCCGCGGTGGGTTCGAGCGCCAGAAAATCGGCGCGCAGCAAGCGCGCCACGCATACCGGGTGGCCGCGCCGGCCCTGATACCTTGGAATGACAATGCCAGAGCCGGCCGCCGAGATCAACTTCTCAACCGTCTCCTCGCGGACCGTCGGCGAATCCACCGGAATGAAAAGAAAATCGGAATCGATCCGCTCCAGCGCGGTTTGCAGCGAGCTGAGCTGGCCCCGATCCGGATCCGGATTGACGACGATACCGGCCCGGACGTGATCGCGGATCGCCGCGGCGTGATGGCCAAGCACCACGATCACCGGATCGCAGAATTTTTGCAACACCCGGACCAGCCGGCCCACGAAAGTTTCGCCGCGGTATTCCAGCAGCGCCTTGGGCCGCCCCATCCGGCGCGAAGCTCCGGCGGCCAGGATGATGCCGGCGGTCACTTCAACAACGCACGCAGATTTTCGTGCGCGAAAACGGATTTCGAAAGCGACCGCCAGTCCGCTTCCGGCGCGCGGCGCACCGCGATCATTTCCGCCACGACGCTGATGGCGATCTCCTCCGGCGACTGCGCCCCGATTTCGAGTCCCATGGGCGCGAAAATCTTTTCGAAGGCCGCGCGCGGGATGCCTTCTTTTTCCAGCTCGCGAACCACTGCGATGGTCTTGCGCTTGCTGCCGATCATGGCGATATATTTGGCCGGCGTCGAGACAGCCCAGCGCAGCACCCGCATGTCGTCGCGGTGGCCGCGCGTCACGATGACGATATAACTTGAGGACGTGATCGGCAGCTTGGGAAAAACCGACTCGTATGGCTCCGCGTAGGTTTCCTCGGCTTCGGGAAATCGCTCGCGGTTGGCGAAGGCTTCGCGGTCGTCCACGATAATGGTGGCGAATCCGGCGAGATTGGCGGCTTTCGAGATGCCTTTCGAAACATGCCCGCCGCCGAAAATGAACACCCGCGGCTGCGGGATCACCGGTTCGACGAAAATGTTCAATTGTCCTCCGCAGATGAGGCCGTTATCGTAGGCGGCGTCCTGGCCCAGGCTGAAATTCAGATGGCGCGGCTTTTCGCTTTCGATCACTTCACGCGCCGCGTTCCAGACTTCGGCCTCAACGCAACCCCCGCCGATGGTCCCCATCATCGACCCGTCCTCGCGCACCAGCATCTTGGCGGATTCATAGCTGGGGATGGAGCCGTTCACCTGAACGATGGTCGCCAGCGCGCATTTCTGGCCCAGCTTGCGGAGCCGGACGATTTCGTCGTAAACGTCCATTCGGTTTGATTATAAAACCAGTTCCCGAAGACCCGAAAGCCCGCGGATTCCACTTCCGCGGGCTTTCGCTGCACCAAGGGAGAAATGGAGCTACTGCTGGCCGCCTCCATCCGGACGGCGTTTCAGCGTGGGCCGGTCGTCGCTGCCGCCGCTGGTTCCACTGTCGGTGGTGGTGCCGGAACCCGGCGCCCGCCGCAGTTGCGGCTTATTCGGATCCTGCTGATCCACCTTGCGGCGATTGTGCAGCATCGCCAGGCGGCCCTTGACGTCGTTGAACTCCGAGGTGGTCACCACATATTCCGGCCGTTCCTTGAGCATCGTCTGAATGTTCTTCTGCGCCGCCACGATGCGGTCCTCGGTGGGCGGATGGGTCGAAAAAACCTTGGCCATCGTTCCCGGCTTCTTCTTCTCCAGCGATTCGATCTTCTCGAAGAAGTCCACAAAGGCCTCCGGATCGTAGCCGGTTTTGTACATATATTGCAGGCCCAGCATGTCCGCTTCGGACTCGAAGGCTTTCGAGAACTGCAAAAATCCGACCGGAATCATCACGCTCGCCGCCTGGCGGATGCCGTATCCCGCCCAGCCGCCCATGAAGATCAGCGGGATTGTCGCCAGATTGGCGACCTCGGCGCGAGTCGCCTGCCGCGTGCCGTGCCGCGCCGCCACGTGCGCGATCTCATGCGCCATGACGCCCGCCAGCTCCGCTTCCGTATCGGCTTTCAGAATCAAGCCCGAATTGACGAAAAAAAATCCGCCGGGCAGGGCGAACGCGTTCACTTCCTCGGTATCGATCACCTTGATGGTGAAGGGAACCTTGGCGTCGGAGTTCCGCACCAGGTTCTGCCCGACGCGGTTGACATATTCCGCAATCACCGGATCGTCGATGATCTTCGCCTGCCGCTCCACCTCCTGGGCCATCTGCTTGCCGAGCGCGATCTCTTTCTCCATCGAGTACCAGTTCAGGCCTTTGCCCACATCCCGGTTCCCGATATCGTCCGGATTTTTTTCCTTATTGTCGCCGGCAAATGCAGGCAGCGCGAGCAGCGAACCGATGGCAACGAGTCCTAGATAGCGCTTCAGCCCCCTGTACACAGACATGGCCGGGACTCCTTTCTTCCCACAGTATACTCCCCTAATGGCCCGCGCAAACCCGCCGCGCTCCATTTCGCAAATTTCGGATCGGAGCGCTTGAGCGCCGGCGGATACGGGCTCGCCTTGGCGACCTCCCGGGAGCCGATCTGTTCCGGATCTTTCTTGGGGTCCTGCGCGAATGCGCTTATCGAGATTGCGGCCGCGAAAACCAGCGCTCGACGGACCAATCGCATGCCCATATTACGTATGCTCAAGGAAATGGGTTTCAAAAACTTAATGGATTACCGGGATCTTTTTCCCGTCACCAAAAGGCTTATTTATCTGAATCATGCCGCCGTGGCGCCACTTTCGCTGCGGGCCGCCTCCGCCATGGAGTCGCTCGCCCGCGACGTGCTTGAAAACGGCTCCTTCCATTACGACCAGTGGAATGAAGCCTATGCCGGCGCGCGCCAGGCCGCCGCCCGGCTGATTAACGCAAGCCCCGATGAAATTGCCCTGATGAAAAATACGTCGGAGGGCATTTCCACCATCGCCCTCGGCCTCGATTGGCGCCCTGGGGACGTGGTCGTTGCCTTCCAGGAGGAGTTTCCCTCAAACCAGTACGCCTGGCAGCGGCTGGAAGCCAAAGGCGTGAAGACCCGCTGGCTCTCGGCCGCCGATCCGCTTGACCGGATCGACGAAGCGGCCCGCGGCGCGCGGCTGCTGGCCATCAGCTTCGTGCAATTCCTCACCGGATATCGCGCGAATCTTAACGCGATCGGGCAGATCTGCCGCGACCGCGGCGTGGTCTTTTTTGTCGATGCGATTCAAGGCCTCGGCGCATTCCCGCTGGACGTTCGCGCCGGGAAGATCGACGCGCTCGCCGCCGACGGCCACAAATGGCTGCTTGGCCCGGAAGGCTGCGCGATTTTGTATGTTTCCCGCCCGTTGCAGGATCGTATCGATCCGGTCGAATTCGGCTGGACCAACGTCGCCGGCTTCGAGGATTACGGCAAACGCGACATGAGCCTTCGGCCGGACGCGGGCCGTTACGAGTGCGGCACGCTCAACACCATCGGCTGCTACGGCCTGCGCGCCGCTCTCGAACTCGTGCTTGAGATCGGCGTCGAACGGATCGCGCCCAGAGTTCAATTCCTCGCCGACAGAATCGACTGCGGCGCGCGGCAAAAAGGCTACCAGACCGCCTGCCCGCGAAACCCGGAAACCGGCGCGGGCATCGTCAGCATCCGGAAATCCGGAGTGGAAGCGGACGCGATCGTCGCGCAGTTGCGGCAAAATCGCGTGAGCGCGGCTTCCCGCGCCGGCTGGGTTCGCCTGTCCCCGCATTTTTACCTGACCGAAGAAGAGATCGACCGCGCGCTGGCGGCGCTTTGCTGATCGGCCGGGAGATCCGGCCCGGCAGCTTTGAACGAGACGTGAAATAATCGGACCAGAGAGGGTAAATCCAATGGCAGATTACGCGCATCCGGAAGCGCTGGTGTCGACCGACTGGGTCGCACAGCACGCCAACGACGCCAACGTCCGCGTCGTCGAAGTCGACGTCGATACCAACGCCTATAAAGAAGGCCACATCCCCGGCGCCATCGCCTGGAGCTGGACCACGCAGCTTTCCGACACCGTTCGCCGCGATATTTTGAACAAACATCAGTTTGAAAAACTGATGAGCGAGTCGGGAATCTCGAACGACACCACCGTGGTCCTGTACGGCGATAACAATAACTGGTTCGCCGCCTGGGCCTTTTGGGAGATGAAGATGTACGGCCACAAAGACGTCCGCATCATGAACGGCGGGCGCAAAAAATGGCTGGCCGAAGGACGCGAGGTCTCCACCAGCGAGCCTTCCATCGCGCCGGCCACCTATCGCGCCGTGGGACCGGATAATTCGCTGCGGGCCTTTCTCGATCAGGTGCAGGCCGCGCTGGCGGCGCGGTCTCATCACATGGTCGACGTGCGCAGCCCGCAGGAGTTTACCGGCGAAATTCTGGCGCCTCCCGGCCTTCCCGAAACCTGCCAGCGCGGCGGCCATATCCCGCACGCGCGCAACATCCCCTGGAGCAAGGCGGTGAACGAAGACGGCACCTTCAAGTCCGCCGAAGAGTTGAAAGCACTCTACGCCGCCGAAGGCGTCGATGGATCCAAACCGGTGATCGCCTACTGCCGCATCGGCGAGCGTTCCAGCCACACCTGGTTCGTGCTGAAATACCTTCTGGGCTTCGATCGCGTCCAGAACTACGACGGCTCCTGGACCGAATGGGGCAACCTGGTCGGCGCACCGGTCGAGCGCGGCGCCTCGGCGGCGAAAACCGCATGAAGGTCGAGAATTTTTCCGAACGCCGGCTGGAAATCGACGGCTGGCCGGTGAACCTGACCACTTATCAGATCGGCGAGGTGTTCCACTGCAGGGCCGATAACGTCTCGCCCGGCGCGGGCCTGGCCCGCACCACCGGAGCCACGCGCGAGGAGGCCGAAGAAAAAGCCGTCGCCCGCGCCCGGGAGCTGCTGAGCCGCACCCGGCGCCGGGAAGTCTGAAGCGCTTAGCGCGGATCGGCTTCGTACTTCTTCAAAATCTCCGGCCAGTGCCCGTGCGCTTGTAAAATCATTTCGCAGATTTCGCGTACCGCCCCGCGCCCGCCGCCGGCTTCGGTAACGTAGTGGGCGCAGCGCTTCACCTCTTCCCGCGCGTTCGCGGTGGCGATGGCCAGGCCCACCCGGCGCATGCACACCACGTCCGTCAAATCGTCGCCGGCGTAGGCGATCTGATCCGCGGCGACGCCGCTTCTTTGCCGTATCTCCTCCAGCACCGGGACCTTCTCCAGGTGCCCCTGGTAGACATACGTCATCTTCACCTGGCGGGCGCGTTCCTGGGTGGCGGGCGAAACGCGCCCGCTGATCACTCCGGTCTCGATGCCGTGACCGTGCAGCCATTGCAGCGCCAGGCCGTCCTGCGAATCAAAACATTTCGTCTCGAAAATGCTTCCATCCGGTCCGGCCACATGGATCAGCCGCCCGTCGGTGAGGACGCCATCGACGTCCATGAGCAGAAGCCGCACCTTCCGCGCGCGGCAAAGCAGGTCGGGTGCCATCGAATCTTCTATTTGAACACCGCCCGCCGCCCTATGGAAACCGGCGGCTCCGCATCCGGCCGCCCGCGCCGGGCGCTACAATGGATTCGGCACCGCGTGGTTATGCGCCTGTTGCTCCCGATCGCCGCCGCGGCCGCCTTGCTGGCCGGACAAAACCCGTCCGGCTACACCTTCACCGCGGATTCGGAACTGGTGCTGCTGGACGTCGGCGTGAGCAATGAGCGGGGCGAGAATCTCCGCGGCCTGGCCCGCGACCAGTTTCGCGTCTTCGACAACGGCAAGCTTCAGACCATCACCCAGTTTTCCAGCGAAGATCTGCCGGTGGCCGCCGTTGTGGCGATCGACAGCAGCACCAGCATGATTCCCAAACGCTCGGAAGTGCTGACCGGCGGCCTGGCCTTCGTTCACGAAAGCAATCCTCTGGATCAGATATCGATCGCCGATTTCAACGACGCCGTGCACTTCCGCCTTCCGCCCGACCGGCCCTTCACCAGCGACTACCCGGCGTTGCGGTCCGCCCTGCTGGATATTCGAATGGAGGGAAGGACGGCTTTGTATGACGCCGTCTACGAATCCCTGCTGCATCTGAAATCCTCGCGCCCGGGGCGGAAAACCTTGGTGATCATCAGCGACGGCGGCGACAACGCAAGCCGGCGCAACCTTCAGGACGTCATCGCCGCCGCCCGCCAGTCTCCGGCCACCATCTATGCCGTCGGAATTTTCGACCCCGAAGACGGCGATAAGAATCCGCGGCTGCTGAAAAATCTGGCGCGCATCAGCGGCGGCCAGGCCTTCTTTCCCAGGGAGGTTTCCGAAACCGCCGCCGCTTGCCGCCGGATCGCCGCCGATATCCGGAGCCGCTATGTGATCGGCTATCGCCCGGTGCGCCTGAATGACCGCGCGGAGCAGCGCGCCATTTCCGTCACCGTGGTCGGCGCGGGAAAAGTCAAGGTCCGGGTGCGGACCAGCTACTACCTGCCCGCATTATCCTCCCAAGGATAGCCCCGCGGTCCGCCGTGCCGTGGCGGGCTGCCGTGGGGGGACTGCCGGCTACTACCTGCCCGCACTGTCTTCCCAAGGATAGCCCCGCGGTCCGCCGTGCCGCGGCGGGCTGCCGTGGGGGGGACTGCCGGTCACTGCCAGTAGTTGCGGTCGAGACTCCGGTACTGAACCGCCTCGGCCAGATGTTTGGCGTTGATCCGCCCGGCTTCCTCCAGATCCGCGATGGTGCGCGCGACTTTGAGAATCCGATCGTGCGCCCGCGCCGACAAACCCAGGCGCCGCACCGCCATCTCCAGCGTCCGCTCCCCGGCGTCGTCGAGCGCGCATAACTTGCGCAGCTCCCGCACCGGAATCCGCGAATTGTAAAACCCGCGCGCCTGCTGGATCGCCCGCGCCCGTTCCACCCTCCCGCGAATTTCCGCGGAGCTGGCGCCTTCGTCCTTGCCGCGCAGCTCGCGATAGGGCACCGCGGGAACCTCCACGTGCAGATCGATTCGATCCAGCAGCGGGCCGCTGATCCGGCCCAGATACCGCTGGATCATCGCGCCGGTGCACCGGCACTCCCGGGTCGGGTCCGAGAAAAATCCGCACTGGCAGGGATTCATCGCGCCCACCAGAAGAGTGTTCGCCGGAAAGGAAAGCGTCACCTGCGCCCGCGCGATGGTCACCGTGCCTTCTTCAAGCGGCTGCCGCAACTGCTCCAGCACGTTGCGCGGAAACTCCGGCAGTTCATCCAGGAACAGCACCCCGTTGTGCGCCAGGCTCACCTCGCCGGGCCGCGGCGTTCCAGCTCCGCCGCCGATCAGGCCGGCGTCGGAAACCGAATGATGCGGCGCGCGGAACGGGCGCTTCTGGACCAGCCCGGCCCCTTTCGGCAGCACCCCCGCCACGCTGTGAATCTGCGTGGTTTCCAGCGCCTCGGCGAAGGTCAGCGGCGGCAGAATGTCCGCGAACCGTTTGGCCAGCATCGTCTTTCCCGATCCCGGCGGCCCGATCAGCAGCACATTGTGCCCGCCGGCCGCCGCCACCTCCAGCGCCCGCTTGGCGCTGAGCTGGCCGCGCACGTCCTTAAAATCCAGCCACTCCGCCTCCGGCGCGGCGGCCACCGCCGTGTTCCGCGGCTGCGGTTGAAAGGCGGCCGGCTCCTTTAAAAACGCGACGGCATCGCGCAGGTGACGGATGCCAAACACGTCAATCCCATCGGCGACGGCCGCCTCGGCGGCGTTGTCGGCGGGCACCAGCACATTCCGGATCCCGCGCTTGCGCGCGCAGGCGGCGATGGACAGCGCGCCGCGAACCGCCCGCACGCTTCCATCAAGCGACAGCTCGCCCACCAACAGATGCTGCTCCGCGCTGGCCACCATCCCCATCGCCCCCAGGATCCCCAGCGCCATCGGCAGGTCGAATCCGGCGCCTTCCTTGCGAACGTTGGCCGGCGCGAGATTGATCGTGACGCTCTTGGCCGGGTACCCGAAACCGGAGTTGATCAGCGCGGACTTGATCCGCTCCCGGCTCTCTTTCACCGCGACATCGGGCAGTCCCACCGTGATGATGTCCCGCGAAACGCCCGGGTACATATCGACCTCCACGTCAATCAGGTGCGCGTCAATGCCGAACAGCGCCGCCGAGCGGGTACGGAAGAGAGCCATTGAAGTATAGTGGGCCGCGCCGGCGATTTTTCGCCGATGAAGTAAGGGAACCTCCAAGCTTTTCCCTGGGGCCGCCGCGGCCCATGGCGCGGCCCCTCGATTCAGGGTTCTAATGGACTAAGTGCCCCAACCCAGAATCGCTGTTATCGGAGCCGGCGCCTTCGGGCGCAATCATCTGCGGGTCATTCGCCAATCGGCGCATGCGCGGCTTTCCGGCGTGCTTGATGCCGAACCGGCGCGCGCCGAATCCGCCGCCCGCGACTTCGACTGCCGCATCTTCTCTTCGCTGGAAGAAGCGGCCGAACACTCCGACGCCGCCGTCATCGCCACACCCACCACGACCCACGCGCCGATCGGCTGCCGCCTGATTGAGCTGGGGCTCAACCTCCTGGTCGAAAAGCCGATCGCCGATGAGCCCCAATCCGGCCTGCGGCTGGTCGAAGCCGCGGAGCATCACAAAAAAATCCTGCAAGCCGGACATCTCGAACGATTTAATCCCGCAATTCTGGCGCTCGAAAAAGTCTTGACCAAGCCTCTGTTTTTCGAAATTCATCGTCTGAGCGAGTTCAGCCCCCGCAGTCTGGATGTGGACGTGGTGCTCGACCTCATGATTCACGACATCGACGTGGTTCTGGCTCTCACCGGCGCCATGCCTGAGGAAATTCGCGCCGCCGGCATTTCGATTCTGTCTCCCAAAGTGGATATCGCCAATGTCCGACTGCAATTTCCCGGCGGATGCATCGCCAATCTCACCGCCAGCCGCGTCTCCACCGAGCGCGTCCGCAAGCTCCGCCTCTTCCAGCCGCACGAATATATCTCGCTCGATTACAGCCGCCAGGACGCCGTGCGCTTTCGAGTGGACCCTCCCATGAAAATCGGTTTCGAATCGCTTCCAGTCGCCAAAGACGAGCCGCTGCGCCTCGAACTGGAGGAGTTTTTCGCCGCCATTCAGCAGCGCCGCGAGCCGCGCACTTCCGGGCGGCAGGGGCTTTTGGCTCTACAAGTTGCCTGCGGCATTCTTGCTAAAATTGAGGAGCACGCCCGGATTGTGACGCAAACGCTGGCCGCTCATTAAGACGTTCGGCATAGCAACTTTCGTTGGTGATAAAGCGTCGTTACGGTTGGTCTTACGCGCATGCCCAAGCCGCTGACATCCGCCGATTCCAGCGAACTGGACCTGCTGCCGCCGTGGCGGGAACCGCTGCGCCCGGGCCGGATTTTGGGCGACGCCGCCGGATCGATTCTCATCAACGCCGCGATTTTCGCTTTTTTCGTCCTCGCGCCAGAAGGCCAGCAGCGGCCGCAGCGCCAGATCGTCGCCGACGATTTTCACCGAGCCGTTCACCTGGTGATGCCCCGATTTTACGAGCCGACCCAGAGGGAGCCGAACCGGGGCAAGATAAGCCGCGAGCTCGACGTAAACAGCATCCGGCAGGCTCCCGAGCGCCAGGCGCCTCGCCTGAAAGCTCCCGCACCGGCGCCCGGACCGGCCGTGCAAACGCCGCCGCCCAAGATCCCGCCGCCGCTGATCGAGCCGCCGAAAATCGAAGTCGCACAGGCGCCTCCGCCGCCCACTGCAACCGCTCCGCCGCTGCCCCCCGTCGCCGTGCCCGCGCCGCAGCGCTCCAAGCCGAAACTGGCGTTCGAAGACGTGGCCTCGGTGCCCGTCGATCCGGTCTTGGCGCCGAATCAGAACGGCCGCGCGCGATCCAATTCGCTCAATCGCCAAAGCCTGATTCCCGGTGCGAACGGTACCGTCGTCGGCGATCTGGGCGATAGCGACGCCACGTTGCAAAGCGATACTCAAAATGCCGCTCCGGGACGGATCGGCAGCAATTTGCAGCTTTTAAGCGACGCCAAGGGGGTCGATTTCAAGCCTTATATGATGCAGGTTTTGCTGGCGGTTCGGCGCAACTGGCTGGCCATTATCCCGGAAAGCGCCCGAATGGGTC
Organism: Terriglobia bacterium; assembly: GCA_021324615.1. Taxonomy (GTDB): domain Bacteria; phylum Acidobacteriota; class Terriglobia; order Bryobacterales; family Bryobacteraceae; genus Palsa-187. The sequence goes on from JAJPIT010000008.1 coordinate 44,076, forward strand.
GGCGCGGCCGCGTGTTGATTCAATTTGCAATCGATCGTAAAGGCGGGGTTCCCAAATTGGTGATCGCCGAAGGCACCGGCACCGATTCGCTGGATCGGGCCGCGGTGGCCGCCATCAGCGCATCTTATCCCTTCCCCCCGCTGCCGGCCGAGTATAAGGGCGATCAGATCCGCCTCCAGATGGCCTTCGGCTATAACATGCCGGTGAAATAAACCATTATGAATCTGAGGTTTGCACTGGCGATGGCGTGCTACGCGGGACTCGCGCTGCTGGCTGGATTCACCCTCGACGGCAAAATTCGCATCGGGACGTGGATTATTCTAGGGTATTTCGCGCTCCGGACCTATCTCGTCGTTCTAAAGCGCCAGTTGGAATAAGCGGCCGGCATATCCCGCCTGAGAAGATTATTAGATCTCATCTAAGGTAAAGCTTCGAGATACGTCTCGGCGCAATCCTATTACCCTGCTAATTACCAGTGGTTGTGCTGTTCGCATTCCCGGAACAGCCGCCGACGTTTCAGTCTGGGAGAGAGTGGGTGGGACATGGTCCCAATTCGGAATAGCGGAGTATCGATGATGGAGCCCGGCCGCGCCCGGAGCGTGGCGAGCAGGGATTCACAATCCAAGGTTTCTCTCTGATTCCAAAGCAGAAGGCCTGCTTCAGGCGGCGCCCGTTCCCTGCGGCGGAAGGCGGCAGCTCCGCCAGATTCGCCGATTGGCGCGGGGCGTGCATCTCCCGAGAAACGTTAGATGAGGAGAGCCAAGATGATGACGATGACGATGACGAAATGCAAGACGGCCGCCGCACCGGTCCTCCGGGCGCTTCCCACAAAGAGCAGCCGGCCAACGCCGGTAAAGCCTATGGGCGTGGCGTCGGCGCTGCACGCGCCGGCCCAGCAGAAACCGCCGTTGAATCCCGCCGCGCAGCAGGCCGCCAAGCTCGCGCGCCGCGACCGCATCGTGCTCGAGCATCTGCCGCTGGTAAAGGCCATCGCCGTGCGAGTTCACGAAAATCTTCCGGTGCACGTCGATCTGGACGATCTGGTTCACGCCGGAATTCTCGGTCTTTTCGACGCGGCCAATAAGTTTAATCCCGATAAACAGGTTGTTTTTTCGAGCTACGCCAAGCACCGGATCAAGGGCGCCATCCTGGACAGCCTGCGCCAGCTCGATTGGGCCTCGCGCGACATGCGCCGCCGGCATAAGCAGGTGGAAGCCGCCACGCGCGATCTGGCGGCGGCGCTTCAGCGCAACCCCACCGAGGCGGAGGTCGCGGCCAAGCTCGGCATGGATGTGGACCGCTGGCGCAGCATGATGCTCGACCTGCGCAATGTCGGGCTGATCTCCGCCTCCACGCGCTCCAACGAAAGCGAGGATCTGCCGGCTCCCGATTTTCCCAGCAAGCCGGAGACGCAGCCCGATTCGATCTGCGCGCGGGAGCAGCTCAAGAATGTGCTCGGGGAAGCGATGAAGACGCTGCCGGAGCGCTACCGGAAAGTGGTGCTGCTGTACTACAGCAACGAAATGACCATGAAAGAGATCGGCGGCGTGCTGGGGATCAATGAAAGCCGCGTCTCGCAGATCCATAAGGCCGCGCTGGAAAAGATGATGGTCGCCCTCCAGGCCAACGGGATCACCTCCAGCCAGGCGTTTTAGCCCGGCGCTCCGGTTCCGCCGGCGCTACGGGCGCAATCCGCCGGAGCGGACGATATTCAGGGCGCGGACAATCATGTCCGCCGTCTCTTGCTCGCCGATGGTCGAGTTCACCATCAGGTGGAAATACTGCCGCGCCGGCCATTCGATTCCGAAGTGGCGCCGGATGAAAGCGGTGCGGTCGCGATCCACGCTCTGCGCCAGCTCCTCGGCTTCCTCCTCGCTCTTGCCTTCGCTGGCGATGCGGCGGACCTTCTCATGATGCGGGGCGTAGATGAAAACGTGGAGGGCGTCGGACCGGCCGGAGAGATAGTAGGCCGCACCCCGCCCCACGATGACCGCGTTGCCCCGCGCGGCGACATCCCGCACCAGCGCTTCGGCCGTTTCCCGGATGTCCTCGGCGTCGGCCGTGGTCATGCGGGGGGTGTTGATGTTGCCTTCGAAGCTGCCGCGAACGAACGCTTTCAATAACCGGCGCCGCAGCGGATCGTTGCGTTCCTCCTGGCGCTCGACGTGGCGCCGGTCGCAGGACAGGCGGCGGGCGATTTCATCGGTGAACTGCTGGTCCCACAGCTCCCATCCCAGCCGGTCCGCCACTCGTCTGGCGATCGCGCTCGCGCCGCTTCCGTATTCGCGCTCGATCGTCACGAGTTTGATCATGCCCACTCCTGCCCGCGCGGGACGGAAGTTAGCGGGAACTGACCGCCGAGGCCCACCGCTCGGAAACTTGGTGGATGCGGCGGACCGCCTCGTGGATGTTCTCCAGCGAATTCGCGCAACTGAAGCGGACGTATCCGTCCCCGTAGCGGCCGAACGCGGCGCCATCCAGGCAGGCGACGCCCGCCTCGTTCATCAGCAGGTCGGCCATGGCCTTGGAACGGATTCCCGTATCGGCGATGCTGGGAAAGGAGTAGAACGTACCCGCCGGGGAGTGCGCGCGGAATCCCGGAATCTGATTCAGCGCCGCGGTGATTGCGTCGCGGCGGCGGCGAAACTCCTCAACCATCGCGTCCACGCAATCCTGCGGGCCTTCCAGCGCCGCGATTCCGGCGCGCTGCACGAAACTGGCCGTGCACGAATTGGAGTTCACCATCAGCATCACCACCGCTTTGGCCAGCCACTCCGGCATCACCCCGTAACCAAGGCGCCAGCCGGTCATGGAATAGGTTTTGGAGAATCCATCGACGATCACGGTTTTTTCGGCCATTCCTTCGAAACTGGCGATGGAAACCGGCTCCTGGCCGAAACAGATGCGCGAATAAATTTCGTCGCTGAGCACCATCACGTCGCGGTCGCGCAGCATCTCCGCCAGGCGCGCCACATCTTCCCGCGGAATCACGCCGCCGGTCGGATTGTGCGGCGAATTGAGCACCACCAGCTTCGTTTTTGGCGTCAAAAGCGCTTGAAATTGATCCAAATCGAGCGAAAAACCGCGTTTTTCGAGCAGCGGAATGGGCTTGGCCACGCCGCCCTGAAAACGGATCATCGATTCGTAGATGGGGAAGCCGGGATCGGGATAAATGACCTCGTCTCCTTCCTCGATCAGGGCGGTGAGGACGAAAAAGAGAATGGGTTTGGCGCCGGGCGTGACGCAAACATTTTCGGCGCGGGCGCGGATGCCGCGAGTGCGGGAAATATAGTTGGCGATCGACTCCCGCAGCGCGGGGTCGCCCTGCGTGGGGCCGTACTTGGTCCAGCCGTCGTCGAGGGCTTTCTTGGCGGCCTCGCGAATATGTTCCGGAGTCGGGAAATCCGGCTCGCCGATCTCCAGGTGAACGATGCTGCGGCCCTGTTTTTCAAGCGCGCGGGCCCGTGCGAGCACTTCGAAGGCCGATTCCGTTCCCAGGCGGGACATGCGATTGACAAGATGCATAGCCTCTTGATCTTATCGCGGGGAAGCGGGAGCCGCCAGGGCTTGCCGGCGCGCGATGGGTCAAAGCGTCTGATTGGGGGTCAAGATCTGGAAATTATCGGGCGTGAATAACACGATCCGCACCTGGCCCCTGGGTCCGATGGGTCCGATCGGTTTTCCGTTCCACATCACCTCCAGGCCGCCCGCGTTGCCGACCTTCATCTTGGCCACGTCCAGGCCGGTTAACGTCTTGGTCTGGCTGGGTTCCAGAATGCCGGAGAAGATCTGTTTTCCCTCGCTGGTGATCGAGAGCCAGGTTTTCTCGGTGGCCGAAAGATTCAGGACGACGTGATTGACGCCGTCGGCGCTGGTGGTGCTGGTCACGTTCAACGACGCTGGCGAGGCGGTTTCCGCTTTCACAGGCGCCGCGGCCGCGGGCTGGGCGGGCGGCGGGGCCGGATGGTCCGCGCGAGCCGTGCGTTCACCTGCGGGAACCGGCGGCGCGGATTGCGACGCCTTGTTGTACCAGGCGTAGAAGCCCGAAGTCGCCAGCAGCATGGCGAGCAGCGCGGCGACAGGCAAGCCGATTTGCGAATCGGGAAAATAGCGGCGGTTGGCCTCGCGCACGATGGGATCGAGGTCGCGCAAGGGCGGCGGTTCGGCGCGCCTTCCATATTTCGGATCGGCGCCGGGAAGCGGCAGGGGCTCCAGCACCGCCGTGAGCGACTCGATTCCGGGTTGCAGGAGGCTTTCATCGACGCCCAGCGAGGCGGCGTACTGCCTTACGAAACTTTTGTAGAAAAACGTTCCGGGCAAGCTCTTCAAGTCGTCCTGTTCGATGGCCCGCAGATAGCGCTGGGTGATGCAGAGCTCTCCGGCGATCTCGGCCAGATCGCGCCCTTGCCTTTCGCGCTCGGTTTTCAGAACTGCTCCAACCGAATTCATAATTCACCTGATAAGATTTGAAGTTCGGATCGTTCCAGTCGTTTTAGGCTGGAGTACTATAATACAACAGCCAGGAGTGCCCGTCCCGCCCAAGGTTTCGCCGGCCATAACGGTCGCCGTGGTCAATTGGAACCGCCGGGATTTGCTGCGCGAGTGTCTCAAATCGTTGGCCTCGCAAACCCACCCGAGCTTTGAAGTGGTGGTGGTGGACAATGGCTCTAGCGATGGATCGGCGGCGCTGGTAAAAGATTTAGCGCGGTCCTATCCGGTTCCGCTGCGCCTGATTCAAAATTCGACCAACCGTGGATTCTGCGCGGCCAATAATCAGGCGATCGCCGTATCCCGCTCCGAGCTGATCGCCTTACTCAACAACGACGCGGAGGCCGATCCGGACTGGTTGAGCGAACTGGCCGCGGCGATTCAATCCGGCGACCGCATTGGCATGGCCGCCTCGAAGATCCTGGTATGGGAGGACCCCACGCGCATCGACAAGTGCGGCCATCTGATCTACCCGGACGGGCAGAACCGCGGGCGGGGGTCGGGCCAGCTTGACCGCGGGCAGTTTGACCGGCTGGAGGAGACGCTGTGGCCGGACGGATGCGCGGCCATGTACCGGCGTGCGATGCTAGATGAGATCGGCGGATTCGACGAAGATTTTTTCGCCTACGCCGATGACGCGGAGCTGGGATTGCGGGGGCGGATCGCCGGGTGGAGCTGCCTGTACGCGCCCGGAGCCGTGGTGCGTCATCATCGGGGGGCTACGCTGGGCCTGGGCTCGGCGCGCCGGCTCACGCTGATCGAACGGAATCGCGTGCTGCTGGCGGTGAAGCTGTTTCCGTGGAATCTGCTGTGGCTAAACGGCGCCTACTATCTGAAAAGAATCGGAGCGGGGACGTGGGCCGCGATCCGCAACCGCGGGGAGCTGCGCCGCTATTCGAAGCCGCGGGCGGCGATGGCGTTTCTGAAGGGAACGCTCTCGGCGGTGCCGCTGATTCCCCGGATGTGGAAGAAGCGCCGCCAGTTCTTCCGGACGAAGGCGCGGCTGACGCCGCTCCAGATCCGGGAGCTGCTGCTGCGCCACCGGATCTCGGCGCGGGAGCTTTCGGAGCAGTCCAACTGACGGGCGACTGCCCGGCCTGCGGATGTGGCGAATCGCGCACGCTGTTTTCGGCCACTGACCGGCTGTATCGCACCACCGAAAAAATGTTTCAGATTGTCGAATGCCGGAGATGCCGGCTGATCCGCCTGCATCCCCGGCCGTCGCCGCGCGAGCTGCGCGATTATTATCCGCCCGGTTACTGGTACGCGCCGGAGGCCACCGCGGCCGACCGGCTGGAGCAGTGGTACCGGCGATTTGTGCTGCGCGATCACCTGAGATTCGTCGAGCGGGCTCTTGCCCAGGCGAAGGAGCAAGGCCTGGTTTTGGACGTGGGCTGCGGCGGCGGGCTGTTTCTGGAGATGCTGCGCGAGCGCTGCCGGCGTCCGGTGGCAGGCCTGGATTTTTCGCTGGACGCCGCCCACGTGGCCTGGCGGCGGTCCGGCGTTCCGGCGGTGTGCGCGACGCTTTCCCGGGCTCCCTTTGCGCCCGGCGGCTGCGCGGCGATCACCATGTTTCACGTGCTCGAGCATCTCTACGACCCGGCCAGCTACCTGGATGCCGCGCATCAACTTTTGCGGCCGGAGGGACGGCTGATCCTGCAAGTGCCCAACGCGGCCTGCTGGCAGTTTCTGCTTTTCGGCGAGCGCTGGAACGGCATCGACGTGCCGCGCCATCTGATCGATTTCCGGTTATCCGACATCGAGACGCTGCTCGATCACTGCGGATTTGAAATGGTGCGCACCAAGCACTTTTCGCTGCGCGACAATCCGGCCGGCATGGCCACCAGCCTGGCGCCGCTGCTGGATCCGATGGCGCGCCGCCTGCGCGAAATCCGGGAAACGCCGGGCCGGCGGTTGTGGAAGGATCTGCTCTACGCCGCGCTGGTGGCGTCTTGCCTGCCGTTCACGATTCTGGAGGCGGCCTGCCGCGCCGGGTCCACCGTGATGGTGGAAGCTCGAAAGAAAAAGTGATTTACGATCGCCTGCGGGACGTTTTGCCGCGCCCCCTGCGGCGCTATATCCAGCACTTCGAGTCGTCGATCGAAGATGCGGTGGAGGCGTTTGCGGCGTCGTTGAAACCCGGGGTGCGGATCCTGGACGCGGGCGCCGGGGAGGGGAATTATAAGCGCTATTTCGGCAAACATCGCTACGTGGGTCTGGATCTGGGCATCGGCGACGCGGCCTGGAATTATTCGCGCCTCGACGTGATCGCGGATCTCGAAAATCTGCCGTTTCCCGATGCGAGCTTCGACGCCTGCATCAACATCGTCACGCTCGAACACGTCAGCGATCCGCGGCGCGTGCTGGGAGAGATTGCGCGGTCGCTCAAGCCCGGCGGGCGATTGCTGCTGGCGGCGCCGCTGGAATGGGAAGAGCATCAGCAGCCGCACGATTATTTCCGCTACACGCGCTACGGGCTGGAGCATCTGCTTGGCGGCGCGGGATTTTCCGACATTTCGATCGTGCCGGTGGGCGGGATTTTCCGCCTGATCTCGCGGCGGCTGCTGAACGCGCTGCAATTTTTCCCCGGGCCGGCGATTCTGATCGCGGCAATTTTCCTTGTGCCGCCGGCGCTGATTCTGCCGCTGTTCGATTCGCTCGACCGCCGGCGCAGCTTCACGCCAGGGTTCCTCTGCTGGGCGCGATTATGAGAGCGTAAACTCAAATTATGCGCGCGATTGCCGCGATCCTGCTGTTTCCTTTCATCGCCTCGGCCGCGAGTTTTTCCGGCGCGGCGGCGCTGGAGTTCGCCCGCCACGCGGTCTCCTTCGGACCTCGCCCGCCGGGCTCGGAAGCCAATCGGAAACTGGAAGCCTACATCGTTTCACAGCTCAAACTCGACGGATGCGAAGTGAGCGAAGATCCCTTCACCGCGCAAACGCCGAATGGCGCCATCGCCATGAAGAACGTGATTGCGAAATTCCCCGGGAAATCGGGACGGGCGATCGTCATTACCGGCCACTTCGACACCAAGCTTTTTCCGGGGCGGCGATTCGTGGGCGCCAACGACGGCGGATCGTCCACCGGGCTGCTGCTCGAACTCGGCCGCGTGCTTGCCCGCCAGCCGCGCAAGGACGACGTTTATCTCGTCTTTTTTGACGGCGAGGAAGCCATTCGCGAACAGTGGGAAGGCGAGGATAATCTCTACGGCAGCCGCCATCTGGACGAGCGCTGGAACAAAGACGGCACGCTGCGCCGGGTCATCGCGCTGATCAACGTGGATATGATCGGCGACCGGAGTCTCGGGATCCAGCAGGACACCAACTCCGATGCGCGGCTGCGCAAACTCATCTGGGCGGAGGCGTCGCAGCTCGGCTACGCCGCCTATTTCGTCGATGGAACGATTTCCGAGGAAGATGATCACATCCCGTTCGTCAAGCTCGGCGTTCCCGCGGTGGACGTGATTGACGTGGACTATCCTGCCTGGCACACCGACAACGATACGCTGGATAAAATCAGCGCGCAGAGCCTGGAAGTTGTCGGCACCGTGGTCGCCGGCGTGATCCACCGGCTGGAGCAGCAATAAATCGCGTGAATTTCCGGACGGAACGCGCCGCGGCGATTGCTTTCGCGCTGGCGCGCCTGCTGTTCTGCGTTTACCGCGCCGCCGAACAGTCGATCACGATTGACGAAGCCTACACGTACGAGCGCTTCCTGAGCGGCGGCTGGGGCGCGATCTATGGCAAGTACGACGCCAACAATCATGTTTTGTACTCCATCCTGGCGAAGCTTTCGATTCAAACCTTTGGGCTGTCGGAGTTCGCGCTTCGCCTGCCCAGCCTGATCGCCGGATTTTTTCTCGTAGTGGGAATTTTCGAGCTGCTGCGCATCGCGGTCTGCTCGCCGGCCGTCCGCTGGGTTGCGTTCACCGCCTTGAGCCTGCATCCGCTGCTGCTGGATTTTTCGATCGCGGCGCGCGGCTACGGAATGGCGCTGGCGTTTCTGGTTTGGTCGATCTATTTTGCGATGCGGCGCGGTTACCTGGCGAGCGGATCTCTGCTGGGCCTGGCGCTTTCGGCGAATCTCACGATGGTGTTTCCCGCCGCCGGCGTCTTCGGAGCCGTGCTGTTGCTCAATCCGGTTCCGTGGCAAGAGCGGGTTCGCAACGCGGCGGTGATGGCCGCGCCGGCGGAAACCATTTTTTGGGCGATCTGTTTCGGGGCGGTGCGCACCGCGGAGGCGCGCGACTTTTACGCGGGTCTGGAGAGTCTGCGCGACTCGATCGGCCGGCTGATCGAAACTTCCTTTGCCGCCGCGCGGCGCGGCGCGCTGCTCGGCGGCGAATCGATGCGCCACCTGTTTCAGTTCGCGATGCTGCCCGTGCTGCTGATCTTCATGGCCGGAGCCGCCGCGTCAGCGCTGTTCAAGAACCGCAAGGAGGGGCTTCGTCTTGTGCCGATCGCTGCGCTGGCGCTTGCTTCGGCGGCGACTCTGGCGGCGCACGGAATTTTCGGGGTGCTCTATCCGGTGGATCGAACCGGTCTTTACCTGGTGCTGCTGTTCGCGCTCGGCTGGGCGATCGCGGCGGATCTTGTCCCCAAGCTGCGCGCCGCGAATCTCGCCCTGGGATGCATTGTGGCGCTGCAATTCGTAACCCAGCTTCACGGCGGGTATTTCACGCTGTGGCGGGATGGGTCGCGAATCAAGGATGCCGCGCTTGCCTTGCGAAGCGTAAGCGCGCGCCGTCCGGCCGGATCGGTCCGCATCAGCACATCGTGGTATCACCAGGCGGCGATGGAGTTCTATCGCCAGCGATGGAACGTCGTGCAGTGGGCGCCGATCGTGCGCAATGAGCCGACGCAATTTACGGGACACGATTTTTACGTTCTGAAAGGCGAAGACCCGCAAAGAATCAAGGATGCGGGCATCCGCATCCTGTTCCGCGACGCGCGCACGGGCCTGGTGGTCGGAATGAACTGGCCGGCCGAGCCGCGGCCCTAATTCAATCCTTCGCAGGCGGCTTCCACGGTGGGATAAAACTTGAATACCGTGTCCAGGCGGGTCACGCGGAAGGAATCGCGCACCGCGCCGCTCGCGCCGGCCAGCCGCATCTCTCCGCCCACCGGCATCAGGCGGCTGTAGGTATCGATGAAGCGCCCGATCCCGGTGGAGTCGATGTGGGTGACGCCGCTGAGATCGAAAATCAGGTTCTTGCGGCCGCTCCTGAGCAGTTCCGGAACCAGCGATTCCAGTTGCGCCGATTCCTGGCCAAGCATCAGCTTGCCGCGCAGCGTAATCACGCTGGTGGAACTGCTCACGTTCTGTTGTTCAACGGCCAGCGCCATGTTTATTCCACTTTTTGGAGGACTTCGTGATATTCCACTTTCTGGCCGTCCGGATGAGTGGTTTCGCCGTCGCGCGTGAGCGTCTTGCCGTCGGGCGAAACGGTGTAATAGGCCTTGCCGATCAACTGCCGGCCCATTTTGGACTGGACCAGATAAATATGCTCGTCGCGCTTTTTACGAAGATGCGCTTCGCGCAGCGCGGTGTGGACATAATGGGCGTCGGTCAGCTCCACCGAGACGTGATCGTAGTTGGGCGCGCCGGTCACGCGGTAATCGTAGCCGTCGGTGCGGAAGAAGTAATTGGCGCCGTGCTTCTGGCCGTCCGAGGTGGTGCTTTCCGACTGATAGCGCAGCCCGTTGCGCTCTTCGAGAATGCGAATCTCAAGCTGCACCGGCGGCTCGCCCGCGCTGAACTTTGATTTTTCGCGGTCCAGGCGCCAGGTTCCGGCCAGCGGGGATTTCGGGGGCGGGAGCTCCTTCATCATGACGTTTCTGAACTCGACGATGCTGCCCTGATTGTGCTGCTGCAAGGCGAGATAGCCGCTGGTGTAGGTGTTTTTTTCGTCGACGTAATCGACGGTCATCTTGTCGTTCACGAAAATCTGAATATGATTGCCGTCCACGATGACGTGCTGCGTCCACCAGGTGTCGTCGGGGATCAACTGCTGATAGACGGGGACGAAGTTATAGAGGCTGCCGGTGCGGACCGGGTCCGTGTGGGTATTGTCGATCTGCGCCTCGTAGCCGCTCGGAAATCCGGGCCCGAAGGCGGTGCGGAAATACATGCCGGAGTTGCCGCCGTGATTGATACGCACCTCGGCCTTGAATTCGCAGTTGACGCACTTGGCGCCCATGTAGAAAAGATGACTGGCCGGCCCGTCGCCGCGGATGGCTCCGTCTTTGACGGTCCAGGATTCGGGATGCTCGTTGGCTTTCCAGCCTTCCAGCGTCGATCCGTCGAAGATGCGGATCCAGGGGTCTTTTTTATCCGGTTTATCCGTCTTATTGGCCGCCAAAGACAGCGAAGCCAGGGCGACCAGGAGCAAGGTGCGCATTCAATGGCAGTTTAACATTGCGGCGCGAGCGTCGATGATTGCCGCAAGCCTAACCGCCCACCAGCACGACTCCGCAGAGCACCAGCAAGGCTCCCGCGGCGCGGCGAGCGCCGATTCGCTCGTGCAGCAGAAATTTCGCGGAAACGGTCTCAAAGACGAAGCTCGCGGCCGAGGCCGGCACGGCGAAACTCAGCGGCTCGGCCTGGACCAGCGCCATGAACGTGAAAAAAGACACGGCCATGCAGGCGATGGCCAGGGCGAGATCGCGCCGCTCCGCAATTAATTTGAGCAGCCGCCACAGACCGCGCGCATCCACGGAGTGGTGCCCGGCGCGCTTCATCTCGCGGCTTTGCAGCAGGTCGCTGGCGACCGTGGCCGCGACCATGATTCCCACCAGCAGCCATTTCATTCCAGTTCGATCTCCGTGCGATGCTCGCCGGAGCCGACCAGCGCCGCTCCGCCGGCGATCAGCAGCGTTCCGAGCCATCGCCCGGCGGAAACATTTTCGTGCAGGATCGTTTTTCCCAGGATGGCGGCGAGAATGTAGCCGGCCGCGGTCACCGGCAGGACGAAGCTCAGATCGGCGAGGCTGAACAGAGCCATCCGCGCCAGCAGCGCCAGGATCAAGGCAGCCACGCCGCCGGCGACAAACGGATCGAGCATGGCCCGCAGATAGGGCAGGGGACTGGCCGAGATGATCTGTGGCAAGTGTTTCATTCCCCAGGCGAGCGAAAGATTCCCGGCGGCTTTGAGCGTGATGAATATCGTGAGGACACTGTAGGTGCGCGCTTTGGGCGGAGGCGATTTCATGGGACGTTTCTACGATAGCAGGCGCGCATCCCGCCGCGGGCCGGCCGGAGCTTTCAGGCGCGCGGCTTGCCGGCGGCGCCTTTCAGATAGCGCTCCCGGGTTTGACGGATGGCGGCGCAGGCCGCTTCGCGCCCGCGCCATCCATGCACCCGGACGGACTTTCCTTCGAGCTGTTTATAGATGGAAAAAAAATTTTCGATTTCCAAAATTACGTGCGCGGGAACGTCATCGCGGCTGCGCATCTGATCGTAGCGGGGATTGCGCAGGGGCACGGCGAGAATTTTGCGATCCGTGCCCTTATCGTCTTCCATTTCGAGAATGCCGACCGGGCGCACGTCAATCATGCAGCCGGAGAAGGCGGGCTCATCGGCGAGCGCGAGAATATCCATCGGATCGCCGTCTTCGGCGATGGTGCCCGGGATGAATCCGTAATCGGCGGGATAATGCACGGACGAGTATAGTGTCCGGTCCAGGCGAAAGATTCCCATCCCGATGTCGTATTCGTACTTGTTGGCGGAATTTTTGGGGATTTCGACGATCATACGCACGGCGTCCGGGCAATCCGCGCCGGGATCGAGGTCGGAGAGTTTGTGCGGCATCCTGGTTCTCGGTAGACTTCAAGGAATTGGAGGTTTTCATGCGTCTTGCCGCTACCGCCGTAGCCGTCACGTTTTCCGCTTTCGCCC